>NZ_VPAV01000001.1:0-481857 GCF_013418995.1 Acinetobacter sp. YH12106 | reverse complement strand
GAATAATTCAAGTGAATTTGTTTGAAAGAAGAACTTTAAAAGCTTTATTTTCACCCGATAAAATACCCATAAAACAAGAGGAAGCTCAAATGAGCTTCCTCTTGTGAAAAATTGTGGGACAGCAATGTCAATTCGATCCCTTTTTGAGTATTTAAAATGAATAAAAAATTAAAGATCAGTGTCGGGCAATATTCTTCCGCTGGAATCAAAGCACAGAATCAGGATTTCCATGGGGTCTATATTCCTGAAGGTCACGCGCTTAGCAGTAAGGGCATTGCCTGTGCAATAGCAGACGGGATCAGCAGCAGCAATGTCAGTCATATTGCAGCAGAAACTGCAGTCAGCAGTTTTTTATCGGATTATTACTCGACTTCGGAAGCATGGAGCACCCAAACTTCGGCAGCACGGGTCATTCGTGCGACCAATTCCTGGTTGTATGCACAAACCCAGCAAAGCCGCGGACGTTTTGATAAAGACCGGGGTTATATCTGCACCTTTAGTGCACTGATTTTGAAACAAAACAGGGCACATATCTTTCATGCAGGCGATAGCCGGATTTATCGCATTCAGATACAAGCCATTGAACAGTTGACGGCTGATCACCGCGTTTGCCTGTCATCAACAGAACATTATTTAAGTCGTGCACTGGGTGCCGACCATCGTATCGATGTCGATTATCAGCAGCTTGAATTATGTGAAGATGATTTCTTTATCTTGATGACGGATGGTGTCTATGAGTTTATTGATATGCAGCTCATATCGGAGATGCTGCAACAGCAACAACATCTGGATATCATTGCCAAGTCTATAGTCGAACTGGCCTTAAAGCGGGGTAGTGATGATAATCTAACCATTCAAATCATTAAAGTGGAACAGTTGCCTGATGAGGAATCCTTTCATATCAAGAGCCATGTTTTATTTCCGCAACAGCTGAGTCATGGCGACCTGTTTGAAGGTTATCGAATTGATAAAATCCTGCACCAAAATCATCGCAGCAGCCTCTATTTGGCGCAGGATGCAGCCACACAAGCTCAGCTGGTCATTAAAACCTTGTCTGTCGATTTGCAGGATGACCTGAAAGCAGTGGAACAATTCCAGCTGGAAGACTGGGTATCCAAGCGTTTAAAACATGAAAACCTGATGCACTACTATCCGCATACAGGCAGTAAAAAGTTTTTATTTCAAAGTTATGAATACTTGCAAGGGGAAAGCTTAAACCGATGGCTACATCGTCAAAAAACTGCTTTAAGTTTAAAACAACTGATTCCGATTATTGAACAGGTGGCCAAAGCACTGAATGCCATGCATCGACTTGAAATGCTGCATCAGGATGTACGGCCAGAAAATGTCATGCTGCTTGAACCGATTGATGCTTTGAAAGTAAAACTGATTGATTATGGATCGACGGCAGTTAGAGGGCTGGTCGAACTGAATCCTAAACATGCAGATGTGCCTTTGGGAACGTTGGCATTTATGGCACCAGAGTATTTTATAGGGCGCTCACCCTCGGTAAAATCAGATCAGTTTTCACTGGCAGTGATGAGCTATTATTTATTGACCCGGCAATTGCCTTATGGGACAGAGCTGGCGCGCTGCAAGACCGAAAAAAAATTAAAAAAGGTACGCTATCATTCACTGTCTGAATATCGTCCGGATTTGCCCAAGGGTTTGGATGCGATTTTTAAAAAAGCACTGTCAATTCGTCCAGAGCAACGTTATGAGGCACTTTCAGCATTTATCTATGACTTGAAACAGCCTGATCTTGAATTAAAAAAATCTGTTTCACGTCCTGTGATTGAGCGTCATCCCCTGACATTCTGGAAATGCTGCACCGCGATTCTGTTTATCTTATTACTCTTGGTCTTTTCCCTATATTTTACAAAATAAAGCTCTTTAATAGGCTATTCAATTATATTTTTTGAATTGTCAGCAGCAAGTTCGGGAATGTTTGGCATATTATTCAGTCCAAATATCTGCTTATTCTATGTGCAGGTTTTAATGAAACAGTTGCTGTTTGCATCACTTTATGTTCACGCGGTTTTCACCCTTTTTCTGCTCAATGAGTGAATAATTTTTGAATATGAGTCAGGTTGAGTCTGATCCAAAATTTATCCTTTAGCCCAGATCCAAGACCCAGTGCTCAGTAATTTTCTCAAAATATATAAACGACTGTGGGCTCGATCCAAGACGATGCTATGAGCTAATTCAAATCGATATGCTACTCAATTTCAGTGAGCTTTGAATATGAAGTAACTGGTTTAGTCCACTATGAATTTAACGCAGTATTACATTATGCCAACTGGAAATACATGTGTGCAGAATTAAATAGCATATTATTTAATATCAAATACTTAATTATTAAGTTCTTGGAACTTGTGAGGATGTTGTGGCTATCTTGCAAGTTGTATAATCAAAAAATACCAAAATTACATCAAAAAATATACGCTGATCAGTCAGTTTTTTGGCAGAAAATAATGCCTTGATTCGGCATTGTTCATTTATGCTACAGCATAATTTTTAAAACCAGAATCCCTCTAGGATTAGGATCATGTATACAGGATTGTATAAACCCGATATGAGCACGAGAACAATTCCGCTGAACAAAAAACCGCTAAGCTTGATGATCCTTTCAGTTCTTTCCAGTGCTGTCTATGCTGAAACATCTCGCAGCCAGCATCCTGTGCAACAACTCAACACCATCGTGGTCAGTGCTGAACAGACAGATCCGCAGCAGCAATACCAGACCGAGCTTGCGCAAACCTCAGGTGGAACCAATTTTATTTCAGCCCAGCAGCTTGAACATCAACATATTGCAAATAATGCCGATGTATTTCGTCTGCAACCCGGTATCTATGCTCAATCCCCGGGCAATGAAGGCGCCAAAGTGTCTATCCGTGGCTCGGGTATTAACCGGACATCAGGTGCGCATGCCTCTGGTACCTTTGTGCTGATTGATGACATTCCATTTACCGGGCCGGGCGGCACCGCTTATGAATTACTAGAGCCTTGGTGGATTGATCATGTTGGCGTCTATCGCGGTGCAAACGGTTTTAAACAGGGGGCGCTGGCGCTAGGCGGAGCGATTAACTATAAAAGCAAGACTGGTGCCGAGCAGAATGGTTCTGAACTGAAGTATGAGGCAGGCAGTCATGGTTATCAAAAATATCAGTTCAGTACCGGCCGTAAACTGGATCAGCTGGATTATTATCTGGCGCTAACAGGTAACCAGTTTGACGGAATTCAGGATCATGCCAAAGGTGATGGCAAAGGCCTGGCTTTTAATCTCGGCTACCAGATTAGCCCGGACATTGAAACCCGTTTTTATGCCCGTTACCGCGAAAGCAAACATCTGACACCGGGGCGTATTAGGCAAGAACAATTAAAAAACAATCCTGAAGTAGCTGATCCTAATTTTGTAGGAATTGATGCCAAACGTATCCAGCCGGGCAGTACCTGGCTCGCCAACACCACCACCTGGAATTTACAGGATGATGCAAAATTGACTGCTAGTCTGGCATATCATCATTATCCGTTAGACTTACGTGAAAGTCGCTATCGTACCAATGTCGATTATGAAGATATTACTGCACGTATTCAGTATGAAAAGCCCTATCAATTGTTGGGTCTGGAACATCAGGGGCGTATTGCCTTACGCAGTACCACCCATCGTCCAAACAGTGGTGTAACGGAAACTTTAAGATTTAATACAGAAATTGGTAATCAAACATATCCGGCAGATACGGTCACGCGCCGTTATACCTATCGTGGTTCAGACAATGTATTGCAATTTGATCAGCAGACGGCGCTCAATGACCAGCTCTCCCTAGATCTGGGTCTTGCAGCAGTCTATGCCCATCGTGAAAGTGAAGTGACTTATCCAGTTGCCAGTCCTAAGATCAATCAGTATGAGTGGGATTTTGCCCCACGTCTCGGGATGACTTATCAGCCGAATGAGTCTGTGCAGTGGTTTGCCAATTTAAGCCGCAGCATCGAACCGGCTCATCCTTGGGCGATGGCATGGTCATCTCCCTATTATTTTGATGAAGGAATTGCCTCAGGTCGGGTACGTGCTCCGATTCAATTAAAAACCCAGACTGCAAATACATTGGAATTGGGTGGACGTGGCCAATCAGGCTTTGGCGATTGGGCGCTCAGCTATTATTATTCCAAAGTTAAAAATGAACTTTTAACGTCTGAAATGATTAAGGATTATGGAGAGGGTTCAAGCAAAAATGAAAGAATCAGTGTAGAAGCAAATGCCACACCAACCATTCATCAAGGCGTCGAACTGAGTTTGGATACACCATTGCATGAATTTAAACATGGCGAATTACGCTTGCAACAGGCCTATACACTAAGTGATTTCCAATACAAAAATGATCCGCTGTTTGGCGAAAACCAGTTGCCGGGGATTCCCAAACATTTGTATCAGGCACAGCTCAGTTATGCCATGCATAATGGTTTTTATATCGGCGTGAATACCGAATATGCGTCCAAAATGCCGCATGATTATGCCAATAGCCGCTTTAGTGATGATTACCAGATTTGGGGCATTGATCTCGGTTATGCACCAGAACACCAATCATGGAAAACCTGGATCAATTTCAAGAATATCACCGATGAAAAATATGCTGCTGTGGTCATCCCGGGCCTAAATGATCAAGGGAAGGATGAAGCACGCTCTTCACCAGGAGAAGGATTCTCGACCTATGCTGGTGTGTCTTTCAAGTTTTAAACTTGAAACTGTTACAAGCGTAAAGAAAAGAGCGGAGATTAGTCCGCTCTTTTTTATATATGATTAATTCAACCATTAACTTTGGATAATTCCATTGACGCCCGTGACGATCATGTCTATCGCAATGGTACCGATCAGCAGCGCAGCAACACGGCCAACAATATCCACATATAAATCTATGTAGTTGGAGTATTTATGCTGTAAATGATCATGCAGATATTTCATTAGAATCAGCAGGCTGCAGGTCAAAAACAGGGTAAGAAAAATCACCAGCATGGTTTGCCATAAACTGAGCTGAATTCCGGTAATCACCGCCGCTGAAATGGTGCCCGGGCCAATCATAAATGGCATGGCAATGGTGCCTGCCAGATGATGAGGCGCCCCACGCATCACGCCAATGGTATCGGCGCCTTCAAAGACATAGCGATAACCAATCACCAGAAAAATGATACCGCCAAAAATCTGGAAAGATTCAAAGCGTACATGCAGCACTTCCTGAAAGAAGGCTTCACCGGTCTTGGCAAAAATGATAAAGACAATAAAGCTGATCAGGCTGCCCTGAATCAATGCCATATTAAAGACTTTGGCCTCGGAATTACGGATAATTCCGAGCATATAAATACTCATCAAAAATGGATTGAGTAAAGAGAAGAACAGGGCAAAGGCATGTAAGCTTTCTGACATTATCGATTCCTTCTAGGGCCTTGGACGGTATTAATTTTCACGGTCTGGAAACAGCGGGCGTGTACCCGGACTGATACGGTTAATATGCAGATACATCATATGACGTTCATATTTATCCAGAATGTCGTTAATGACCTGTTCCTTGCTATAACCGACCAGATCATTGCCTTGCGAACCTTCAAACAGATAGCTTTCCAGACGATAGTAATAACGTTTGGCACGTTTCCCGCGCGAACTGAAGTTTGGGGTGTCATAACGCACCGGCCAGATTTCATAAACAAAATTTTCTTCTTCATCGAGCTGAATAATCAGATCCAGATGATAGAGTTCCGGTTCATCCTCTACCGGTTTTTCCTGTACATCAACATGCACACCTTTAGTGATGAGTTCGGCTGCAACAGCCTCAATAGCCGGTTTGCACACCTCATTTAGCATGCTTCGGGTCTGGGGCAGGCTTGGATGTAACATCACCCGACTCAGCCGTTTTTTCCAGTTAAAGATGTCCACGTTTCCGACCACAGGTGCCGCATTCATACTGGTACTGGCCTGACGGAAATCTTCCAGACGCAGGGATTTATACAGGCCCGCCATGACAAAGAAAATCACAAAGCTAAAAGGCAGTCCCATAATAATGGTGGTGTTTTGCAAGGCTGTAACACCGTTGGCCATCAGCATCGCCAAAGTCAGCAAGCCAATCGCAATGGCCCAGAAAATACTCAGCCAGCGCGGTGAATCATGCTCGATATTGGTAAATTTAGTGGTGAAATTCCCCAGTACCAAAGCGCCAGAATCCGCAGAAGTGACATAG
Organism: Acinetobacter sp. YH12106; assembly: GCF_013418995.1. Classification (NCBI taxonomy): domain Bacteria; kingdom Pseudomonadati; phylum Pseudomonadota; class Gammaproteobacteria; order Moraxellales; family Moraxellaceae; genus Acinetobacter; species Acinetobacter sp. YH12106. Next base: position 475,630 of record NZ_VPAV01000001.1, on the reverse strand, counting down.
AACAACAAACCGGTAATGGTCGCGATCCCTGCGATAAAGCTAAAGCCAGGATATTGCGCCAGCAAGTCATAGAAACCATGTGCCGGATTTTCCAGGACTGTGGTCGCCAGTTGAGTATTGCCATCAAACATGACGCTATGGAGTGCACTATTACCAAAAATAGATAACCAGGTCAGGGTAAATAATAGGGGAATAATCAAGGTGCCGGCGACAAACTCACGGATGGTTCGTCCACGTGAAATACGCGCCAGAAACAGCCCGACAAAAGGAGACCAGGCAATCCACCAGGCCCAGAAGAACAAAGTCCAGCTATTCATCCATTCTTTAGGTTGCTCAAATGGAAAACTGGTTAAGGACAGCTTTGGAAACTGACTGATATAGTCACCAAAGTTCTGAATCAGGGCGGCCAGCAAGAATTCGGTATTGCCCATCATTAAAATAAACAGTAACAGGCCAATCGAGACATAAATATTAATTTCTGAAAGGACGCGGATGCCTTTATTGACACCGGATGCAACAGAAATAATGGTAATAATCACCGCGACTGCGATTAATCCGGTCTGTACCCACAGGTTTTCCGGTAAATCAAACAGCACATGCAGGCCGTAATTGAGCTGGACCACACCAATACCGCAGGTGGTCGCAATACCGAAAATCGTGCCGAGTACTGCCGCAGTATCGACCGTATGCCCAATCGGACCATGAATCTTTTTACCAAAAATCGGATAGAGTGCTGAACGGATGGTCAGTGGCAGGTTATAACGATAACTGAAATAGCCCAGGGCCACACCTATCAGTGCATACATGCTCCAGCCAGTTAAACCATAGTGGAACAGGGTCCAGACCATGGACTGGCGAGCCGCCTCGAAAGTCTGGCCTTCACCGACGGGTGGATTCATATAATGCGAGAGAGGTTCCGCCACCGAGAAGAACATCAGGTCAATCCCGATTCCGGCAGAAAACAACATGGCTGACCAGCTTAATAAACTAAATTCAGGCTTGGAATGTTTAGGCCCTAATTTAATTTCCCCATAACGTGAACAGGCAATAAAAATAATAAACACCAGATACAAAGTGGCAGCCAGCAGGTAATACCAGCTAAATGTACGACTGACCCAGTTCAGAATATTGGTGATGACCAGATTGGCCTGTTGATTGAATAAAATCGTGACGAGAGAAAAAAGCAGAATAAGTGTTGCTGAAACATAAAACACCACTTTATTCAGACTATCCTGCACTTGTTCAGTTTTCTTTTGCATAAATCTGTGACCGTAGTTTTATTGTCATGTGATTTACAGCGCAGTTCGATTTGACACAGGGTTCGACACTTAAAGAGTCAAAGTCGAATCAATTACAAACATTTGCAAATCCAAAACAAACTGCGCTGTACATCTGAGGTTGCTAGGCACTATAATTTTTATTAATTGATCGTTCAATTAAAAAAACGTTTTTTAATGTTACCTCATTCTGCTATTGCAGCATGAGTCCGATTTATAGATTCGTTATTCAGGTTAGTCTTATGCCAAAAGTTGGTATGCAACCGATCCGCCGTCAACAGCTTATTGACGCGACCCTAGCTGCTGTAAATGAACTAGGTTTTGCAGAAACCTCAATCAGCCAGATTGCACAACGTGCCGGTGTTTCGACCGGCATCATAAGCCATTATTTTGGCGGGAAAAATGGCCTCATTGAAGCAACAATGCGTTATTTATTGCAGCAGTTAGGTAAAACCGTGGCAGAGATGCAGACCCAGGTGAATGCCACACCTGAGCAACGTTTGCTTGCCATTGTACGGGGTAATTTTGCTGCACCTCAAACCAATAAGGCCGCTATGAAAGTCTGGCTGGCATTTTGGGCGAGCAGCTTGCATCAACCGGACTTGCATCGGTTGCAACAGGTTAACCATTACCGCTTACATTCCAATCTCAAGCACGAATTTATGAAAGTGCTGTCCAAATCAGAAGCAGAAAAAGCGGCACAAGGGCTAGCTGCACTGATTGATGGTTTCTGGCTACGTGGAGCACTGATCAGTGGCGAGATTGATCCAGAAATGCCGATCGAACTGTGTAGCCAGTTTATCCAGCAGCAATTGAAATCACACAAATAGGCGAGGGAATTACAGTGACTACCTATCATTTACAGCGTCCTTATATTCACGGCCAATATGTCGATGCAACATCGCATCGCAGCTTTGAAAGCATCAACCCTGCAACTGGTGAGATCCTGGCGGAAATCCAGATCTGCAGCAAAGAAGACATTGATCGTGCCGTCGAATCTGCACAAAAAGGGCAGAAGGTCTGGGCGGCAATGACGGCGATCGAGCGCTCCCGGATTTTAAATAAAGCCGTTGCTATTTTACGCGAACGTAATGATGAACTGGCGCGTATTGAAAGTCTCGACAGTGGCAAAGCCTTTAGCGAAACCTCTACAGTAGATATTGCCACTGGTGCAGATGTACTCGAATATTATGCCGGAATCTTGCCTGCGCTCGAAGGACAGCAAATTCCGCTGAGAGAGACTTCATTTATTTATACCCGTCGTGAACCTTTGGGTGTTGTGGCCGGCATTGGCGCCTGGAACTATCCGATTCAGATTGCCCTATGGAAATCTGCACCTGCACTGGCAGCAGGCAATGCCATGATTTTCAAAGCCAGTGAAACAACACCTTTAACCGCACTCAAACTGGCGGAGATTTATACCGAAGCCGGTGTACCGCATGGTGTGTTTAATGTCGTGACGGGTAGTGGCGAAATTGGAGGTTACTTAACTGCGCATCAGGATATTGCCAAAGTGTCGTTTACTGGTGGTGTTGCGACGGGCAAAAAAGTCATGGCACAAGCAGCAGATTCGAGTCTGAAAGAAGTCACCATGGAACTCGGTGGAAAATCCCCACTGATTATCTGTGAAGATGCCGATCTTGATCTTGCCGCTGACATTGCCATGATGGCCAATTTTTACAGCTCAGGTCAGGTCTGTACCAACGGCACCCGGGTATTCATTCCCTATACCTTAAAAGCGGCTTTTGAAGAAAAAATCTTGCAGCGTATTCCTCATATCCGTATAGGCGATCCGCTCGATCCGGAAACCAATTTTGGGCCAGTCTCTAGTTTTGCGCATATGCAGAAAGTACTGAAATTTATCGAGCAGGGCAAAATCGAAGGGGCACGATTACTTTGTGGTGGTGGCCGTGCCACACAAGGTGATTTGGCCAAAGGTGCCTACGTCTTGCCCACGGTATTTAGTGACTGCCAGGATGATATGAGTATCGTCCAGCATGAGATCTTTGGGCCTGTCATGAGCATTTTAAGCTATGACTCTGAAGAGGAAGTCATTCGCCGTGCCAATGCGACCGAGTACGGACTGGCTGCGGGTGTTGTCACGCCTGACCTTGCCCGTGCGCATCGTATCATTCACCAGATTGAAGCCGGAATTTGCTGGATAAATACCTGGGGCGAATCTCCAGCAGAAATGCCAGTCGGTGGTTATAAACACTCAGGAGTTGGACGTGAAAATGGTATTGTGACTTTGCAGCAATATACCCAGACCAAATCGGTTCAGGTGGAATTGAGCCCATTCCAGTCCGTGTTTAGCGCATAAGGAGGTCTCCGCTTGATGAATTACGATTATATTATTATCGGGGCAGGCTCGGCCGGAAATGTGCTGGCTGCTCGATTGACTGAGGATCCGGATACCAAAGTCTTGCTATTAGAGGCGGGCGGGCCGGATTATCGTCTGGATTTTAGAACCCAGATGCCGGCAGCCTTGGCTTATCCTTTACAGGGACGCCGTTATAACTGGGCCTATCTGACCGATCCTGAACCACATATGAATAATCGCCGCATGGAATGTGGACGTGGTAAAGGCCTTGGTGGCTCATCGCTGATTAATGGCATGTGTTATATCCGCGGCAATGCCATGGATCTGGAACAGTGGGCCAGCTTGAAAGGTCTGGAACACTGGAGCTATGCAGAATGTCTGCCCTATTATAAAAAGGCGGAAACACGCGATATTGGCGGCAATGACTATCATGGCGATGCCGGGCCAGTTTCAGTCGCAACACCAAAAAATGATAATAATGAGCTGTTTCATGCCATGATCGAAGCTGGTGTACAGGCCGGTTATCCACGAACGGACGATTTAAATGGCTATCAGCAGGAAGGCTTTGGCCCGATGGATCGTACCGTGACTCCGCAAGGCCGCCGTTCCAGTACCGCGCGCGGTTATCTGGATATGGCCAAAGGGCGCGACAATCTCACTATTATTACCCATGCCATGACCAATAGAATTCTGTTTAGCCAGAAGCAGGCGATTGGCGTGGAATATTTTGAAGGTCAAAATGCCTTACAACCCATTCAGGTCTTTGCCGATAAAGAAGTTCTGCTGTGTGCCGGGACGATTGCTTCCCCGCAAATTTTGCAGCGTTCAGGTGTGGGTCCTGCCGCATTATTAAAAAGTCTGGACATTCCGGTCGTTCAGGACTTGCCGGGTGTGGGCGAAAACTTGCAGGATCATCTGGAAATGTACCTGCAATACCAGTGTAAAAAACCGGTCAGTCTCTATCCCGCCTTAAAGTGGTATAACCAGCCGATGATTGGTGCTGAATGGTTATTTCTAGGCACAGGTATTGGCGCCAGTAATCAGTTTGAAGCAGGCGGCTTTATCCGTTCTTCCGACGAGTTCGAGTGGCCCAATATCCAGTATCATTTCCTGCCGATTGCAATCAACTATAATGGAACCAATGCCATTCATGAGCATGGTTTTCAGGCGCATGTCGGTTCGATGCGTTCACCCTCCCGCGGGCGTATACAACTCAAATCCAAAGATCCGTTTGAGCATCCAAGTATTTTATTTAACTATATGAGTACCGAGCAGGATTGGCGCGAATTCCGGGATGCCATCCGGATTACCCGGGAAATTATGCACCAGCCAGCACTTGATCCTTATCGGGGTGAAGAAATCAGTCCGGGTCAAGCTGTACAGACAGATGCCCAGATTGACGAGTTTGTGCGTAATCATGCTGAAACCGCATATCACCCATCTTCTAGCTGTAAAATGGGCGAGGATGATATGGCAGTTGTGGACGGTTATGGCCGGGTACATGAAATGCAGGGTCTCAGAGTCATTGACGCTTCCATCATGCCCTTAATTATTACCGGAAATTTGAATGCCACTACCATCATGATGGCCGAGAAACTGGCAGATCATATTCGGGGAAATCCGGCTTTAGCTGCATCGACTGCGCCGTTTTATCGGGCAGCTCGAGTCTCAAGCCAAGCTTGAAATTTCTATTTTACAGGTGGAAATAGGCATAAACTTATATTAATTATGCGTTAAAATAAGCTGTATATTTTGATATTAATCGATCTTTAAGTAGGGCTGCATCATGTTTTCAGCCCTTTTAATTTACCCAAAAAGAATTTTATATTTTATGAGAATCTTAAATCAAACCTTGCTCTTCGGCTGTGTCACATTTTCCAGTATTTGTAGTTTTGCAAATGACGTTCAAAACAATCAAATACAAGCAAGTGGCAACCTGAGCGTGGTGTCTAAATATGTATCACGCGGTTTAAGCAATGCACCGGAAGACGATAATATTGCACTACAAGCAGGATTGAATTTGGCCTATGGCAACTTTTATGTGGGCTATTGGGGTTCTACATTGGGTTATTCCTATGCTGAGGTGCAAGGACGCAGAGGGCATAGCACCGATAAATTCGAGCATGATTTTCTGGTCGGTTATACGCACAGCTCGGAACATTATGATTGGGATTTCTGGAATGCCACCTACTATTATCCAGGGGGCGAAAACACCACCGGTAATGAGTTGGGTTTAAATGTCAGCCGTATGCTGGATGAAAAAACCAGTATTGGCGCGAGCGTATCGACCTATCTTTATGATGTGGCCTATGCCAATCAGGGCGATACCTTTTATACGCTGAATCTGAACCATCAATTGAATGATCGTGTGAATGCCAGTCTGACTGCTGCAGGTAGCTATTTTAATGATGAAGGCAAATATGAAGGTGGAGAACTGGGCGATACCCAAAAACAGCATGCCTTCCGTTATGCGTCTGCTGGACTGAGTTATGCAATCTTGCCTCAATTAAGTGTGTCAGGCGAATATCTGCTGGGGGGCTATGACCGCTACGGTGACAAGCAGCGAAATCTGGCTTTATTCGGTTTAAGCTATGATTTTTAAGGCCTTAAAGCTTAGAAGATGAAATTATTGTTAATCTGTCTATACATATTTTAAAGCTACATCAGAAGCGCTCATTCGATATTAAAAGCAACACATGGATCGTCACAAATTTTAAATGTGTTGATTCATGTTGTTCCTATTTCTTAGCTTTATAGAAAATATCGCGGAAAAACTCACAAACGTTATCAATTTCATCAAATGACTCTATAATAGCGCCCATTCTTAAAGGGTTCGCCGTAGTCTCATGACTACGTTATTACCCTGATTTATTTTTAAGTCAAGTTCTCCTGCGTGATTCGGCTTGTACATTCAGATTCAGCATCTTATTTGTCCATGGCGGCACATAAGAACATTTAGGTGTCCACATGGAAATCAAGGTCAATTATCTCGACAATCTGCGCCAAGAAGCCAAATTTGATGACTTCACGGTGATTGCCGATCAACCGATTCGTTACAAAGGCGATGGTTCCGCTCCCGGTCCATTCGATTATTTTCTGGCCTCATCGGCACTTTGTGCAGCTTACTTTGTCAAAGTATATTGTGCAGCACGGGATATTCCGACCGACAATATCCGCCTATCTCAAAACAATATCGTTGATCCTGAAAACCGATATAAACAGATTTTTAAAATTCAGGTTGAGCTGCCGGCTGATATTTCAGAAAAAGACCGCCAGGGCATTTTACGTTCGATTGACCGTTGTACGGTCAAGAAAGTGATCCAGACTGGCCCTGAGTTTGTGATTGAAGAAGTCGAAAGCATTGATGCCGATGCGCAAGCCTTGTTAATGCCAAGTCTGGCCTCTGCAAACAGCACGTTCATTCCGGGCAAAGATCTGCCTTTGGAAGAAACCATTGCCAATATGTCTGCCATTCTGGCCGGTCTGGGCATGAAGATTGAAATCGCATCATGGCGCAACATCGTACCAAATGTATGGTCATTGCATATTCGTGATGCACAGTCGCCAATGTGCTTTACCAATGGTAAAGGGTCAACCAAGGAAAGTGCGCTGGCATCTGCACTGGGCGAGTTCATCGAGCGCTTGAACTGTAACTTTTTCTATAATGACCAGTTCTGGGGTGAAGACATTGCCAATGCAGAATTTGTACATTATCCGGATGAAAAATGGTTTAAGCCGGGTCCAAATGGCGAACTTCCGCAGGAAGTCTTAGACGAATATACGCTTGAAATTTATGATCCTGAAGATGAGTTATTGGGTACGCATCTTTATGACACCAACTCGGGCAATACTGAACGTGGTATCTGTTCACTGCCATTTGTACGTCACTCCGACGGTGAAACGGTTTATTTCCCATCGAATCTGATTGAAAATCTATACTTGAGTAACGGGATGAGTGCAGGGAATACCTTGCCTGAAGCTCAGGTGCAATGTCTGTCTGAAATCTTTGAACGTGCAGTCAAGCGTGAAATTATTGAAGGTGAACTGGCTTTACCAGATGTACCTGAACAGGTGCTGGCGAAATATCCAAAAATCGTTGAAGGTATTAAAGGTTTAGAGGAACAGGGCTTCCCGGTGCTGGTCAAAGATGCCTCATTAGGCGGTCAATTCCCGGTAATGTGTGTGACCTTGATGAACCCGCGTACCGGCGGTGTGTTTGCCTCTTTTGGTGCGCATCCAAACTTTGAAGTGGCACTTGAACGCAGCCTGACTGAATTGTTGCAAGGTCGTAGCTTTGAAGGTCTGAATGACCTGCCAAAACCAACCTTTAGTTCAAATGCCGTGACTGAACCGAACAACTATGTTGAACACTTTATCGATTCAAGCGGTGTGGTGTCTTGGCGTTTCTTTAGTGCCAAAGCAGATCATGAATTTGTGGAATGGGATTTCACCAACCATGGCCAAAACTCCAATGCAGATGAAGCTGCAGCTTTATTCGGCATTCTGGAAGAGCTCGGTCATGAAGCCTATATGGCGGTTTATCAACATTTAGGTGCAACGGCTTGTCGTATCCTGGTGCCAGGCTATTCTGAAATCTATCTGGTCGAAGATCTGATCTGGGACAATACCAACAAGGCTTTGGCATTCCGTGAAGATATCCTGAACTTGCATCGTCTGGATGAAGAACAGCTTGAGGCGCTGGTAGAGCGTCTGGAAGAATGTGAGCTGGATGACTATACCGAGATTAAAACCTTGATCGGGGTTGAATTCGATGAAAATACCGAATGGGGTCAATTAACGATTCTAGAATTAAAATTGTTAATTTATCTTGCGCTGCAACAATTTGAAGAAGCCAAGGATCTGGTTGAGCAGTTCTTGCAGTTCAATACCAATACCGTTGAACGTGGCCTGTTCTACCAGTGCATGAATGTCGTACTTGAAGTATTGCTTGATGACGAGATGGAACTGGAAGATTATGCACATAACTTCCGCCGTATGTTTGGTGATGCACGTATGGACGCGGTTATGGCTTCAGTTGAAGGCACAGTACGTTTCCATGGTTTGAGCGAAACCAGTATGAAGCTTGAAGGTCTGGATCGTCATTTACGCCTGATTGATAGCTATAAAAAACTGCATGCTGCGCGTGCCAAGTTTGTGGCGAAATAAACAGGGACTTCTGCCAAGTTTTGGCTGAGATTAAAATCTGTAAAAGAGCTCATTTCAGAATGGGCTCTTTTTTGCATATACATAAATTACGTTAAAATCAGGCAACAAGAGATGCCCTACTTTTTATAAAATGAAGATTTTTAATAGCTATTTAAAGAATAATCAAAAAATAAAGGGCGATTTATATCGCCCTATGATCTTTATAAAAGCCTTATATATTATTCAGGTTCATAGCAATACTATTTACCATATGAATCAGACGCGGTCCAATTTCATTTTCAAGTTTTTCCTGATTTAACAAGTAACTTGGTGCACCACAGTTAAAGGTTAAAATACCATGTTTAGGATGAATCAAAGGAACGGCTACAGAGTTCACATCCTTCGCCCAGTCTCCGAGGGATAAACAATAACCATAATCCTGATAATCGCGAATGGCGCGTTCTAGATTTCGTTTAATCGTTGTCCATTGATCTTCATTTCTTTTTTTAATGGCATCAAATAAATATTCACGTTCTTTTACCTCCATGGCCGCCAGACAGGCACGTCCCATGGCACTCGAATGAATCGGTAAGGTTGAACCCACTGAACGGCGCATGGTTAAGGTGGTGTCTGTATGTACGACTTCCAGGTAAATCATATTGAGACGGTCACGTGTTGCCATCGCCACTGGCGCCTGTGCATAGCGTGACATTTCTTCCATAAATGGATAAGCCTGAGTTCGTGCAGAGATATTGCTTAACGCAGAATAGCCCAGAGCCAGCACACCGACATCGAGTAAATATTTAGTCGTATTTGGAAGTTGTTTTAAATAACCTAAAGAAACCAGAGTGCTGGTAATACGCGCCACAGTTGGTTTTGGTAAATTGGTCATTTGTGCAATTTCTTGATTGCCCAACAACTGATTGGTTGCAGAGAAACATCTTAGAATCTCAAGGCCACGGGCAATAGAGGCAATAAACTGTGGATTATTTTCGCGATGAATATGCGAGATTGGATCTAAGCGAATTTCATCAAAATTAGGTATTTCACCTGTTTTATTTTTAGTCATGGTCTACAGAAATAGAAAGTAAATTAAGGAATATCATAGCAACTTCATTTCACGATACAAAATAAAACAATTAAATTATAGATAAATAATGACAAAGTTTTACTCTGATGTGCGCCAAAAGTTGCCATACACGTAAATAATTACACGAAATAGCGGGTCTACTTTTTAAATAAATCCTTTCATCAAACAATGGGTTTTATTGAGTTCTGAACGCTTTCAACACATAAAAACACCATCGAAAAATCAGAATTTAAAAACATAATAATTTTGCATTGCGAAATATTATTTTATATTAAATCTATTTTAAAGTCAGATAAATTTCGTTTTTATATAAAAAATAAATTTTTTGACGAATTCACTTGCTGAAATCTTAATTTTATGGTTATTTATTTCGTAATACGAAACAAAAAATAAAAGGGTAAAGGAATTTACCCAGACGATATAAATGGAGATTCCTATGATTCGCGATCCAGAAATGCTCGATCAACTTCTCTCGACGATTCGAGATTTTGTCAAAAATGAGCTGGTTCCTCTTGAGCATGAAGTGGAAGAAAGTAATGCTATTCCTGAACATATTGTGGAGCAGATGAAAAAACTGGGACTGTTTGGTCTGACGATTCCTGAAGAATACGGCGGTCTCGGGATTACCATGGAAGAGGAAATTCTGGTTGCGATGGAGCTTGGTCAAACTTCGGCTGCATTTCGCTCTCTGATTGGAACCAATAATGGCATCGGTTCGAGCGGCATCATCATTGATGGAACAGAAGAGCAAAAACAGAAATATTTACCACGCTATGCAACTGGCGAAATCATTGGCTCTTTCTGTTTGACTGAACCAGATTCCGGTTCTGATGCAGCCTCTTTAAAGGCCAGTGCGGTCAAAGAGGGTGATTATTATCTTTTAAATGGCACCAAACGTTTTATCACCAATGCACCGCGTGCAACGACATTTACGGTCATGGCCCGTACCAATCCGGATATTAAAGGTGCCAGCGGTATTTCGGCATTTCTGGTCGAAGCAGGCACACCGGGCTTGAGTCTAGGCAAAATTGACAAGAAAATGGGCCAACATGGTTCCTATACCTGTGATGTGATTTTTGACAACTGCCGTGTGCATCAAGACCAGCTGATTGGTGGCGTTGAAGGCATCGGTTTTAAGACGGCCATGCGCGTACTCGACAAAGGTCGTTTGCATATTGCCGGTTATAGCGTGGGTATGGCAGAACGCATGCTGGAAGATGCCTTAAATTATGCGGTTGAACGTAAACAGTTTGGCCAACCGATTGCGAATTTTCAGCTGATTCAAGGTATGTTAGCCGACTCAAAAGCTGAAATTTATGCAGCCAAATGTATGGTGCTGGATGCGGCACGTAAGCGTGATGCCGGCCAGAATGTGACGACGGAAGCCTCTTGCGCCAAAATGTTTGCCACTGAAATGTGTGGCCGTGTCGCTGATCGCTGCTTGCAAATCCATGGTGGCGCAGGTTATATCAGTGAATATTCAATTGAACGTTTCTACCGTGATGTGCGTTTATTCCGTTTATACGAAGGAACGACCCAGATTCAACAAATTATTATTGCACGTGAAATGATTAAACAGGCAACAGCCTAAACACATAATTTTAAAATAGGGAAATATTAAAATGACGACAAAAATTAGATTTGATTGGCAAGACCCGTTTTTAATCGAACAACAACTGACTTCAGAAGAGCGCATGATTCGTGATGCGGCAGCAGCATATTGTCAGGACAAACTGATGCCGCGTGTATTGGAACAGTTTCGTCATGAAAAAACCGATCCGACTATTTTCCGTGAAATGGGTGAGCTTGGTTTACTGGGCCCAACCATACCTGAACAGTACGGCGGTGCCGGTTTAAATTATGTCAGCTATGGTCTGATTGCGCGTGAAGTCGAGCGTGTCGATTCAGGTTATCGCTCTATGGCCAGCGTACAGAGTTCACTGGTAATGGTGCCGATTAACGAATTCGGTTCTGAAGAGCAAAAACAGAAGTATTTACCAAAATTGGCCACCGGTGAATATATTGGCTGTTTCGGTCTGACTGAGCCAGATCATGGTTCAGATCCGGGCAGCATGATTAGCCGTGCCAAAAAAGTCGATGGTGGTTACCGTTTAACTGGCGCAAAAATGTGGATTACCAATAGTCCAATAGCCGATGTATTTGTGGTCTGGGCTAAAGAAGTCTCTGCTGAGGGTAATGTCGGTGACATTCGCGGTTTCATTCTGGAAAAAGGTTGGGAAGGGCTGTCTGCACCTGCGATTCATGGCAAGGTCGGTTTACGTGCCTCGATCACCGGTGAAATCGTGATGGATAACGTCTTTGTTCCAGAAGAAAATGCCTTCCCGGAAGTGCGTGGTCTAAAAGGTCCATTTACCTGTTTGAATAGTGCGCGTTATGGCATTGCCTGGGGTGCCATGGGGGCAGCAGAATTCTGCTGGCATACCGCACATCAGTACACCATGGATCGTAAACAGTTTGGTCGACCACTCGCTGCAAATCAGCTGATCCAGAAGAAACTGGCGGACATGCAAACTGAAATTGCTCTTGGTTTACAGGTCGCCTTACGTTTTGGTCGTATGAAAGATGAAGGTATTGCATCAGTCGAAGGAACATCATTGATCAAACGCAACAACTGCGGTAAGGCCCTGGATATTGCACGCTTGGCACGTGACATGATGGGTGGTAACGGGATTTCTGATGAATTTGGCGTAGCCCGTCATCTGGTCAATCTGGAAGTGGTGAATACCTATGAAGGTACTCACGATGTACATGCCTTGATTCTGGGTCGTGCTCAAACCGGAATCGCAGCATTTTGTAATTAAAGATAGGGCAACATTGAGCCAGCGATGCTGGCTCGTAAGTTTTGGCTGGCTTTAATTTAGTCAACCAACCCAGTTTTGGGTGTAATCTGGTTTTAGCATTTTTGATAAAAAGCCGTTGATTTGATGCTCAAACAACCAAGGAATAGATCGTTTAAACATTTTATAACAATCGGAAAATGGTTTTTTTGACGTACTGCTAAAATGGGTTCTGGGCAGCCAGATGCTGCTGTGATTCATATCTGTAAAAAGCTACTTGAGTAAGCCTGATAGTGGTCATTATATTAACTCTATACGCACTTTTGAGATGATAGTTCTATTTGCTTTAACTCAATAATGATCAGATTCTGATGTTTCAGTTGGGTGCAGCAGAAAAAATCATTCAAGAATGCAGGATATCTTATTAACGTAAATTTATCTTCAGGTTTTCTATTGCTCATATCTAATTAAAAAAACCAGAACTGATTTTAAAGACTGATTCTGTAGTGCGAAATGAGTGATTTAAAATCATAAATTAAACAGGTTCTTTTACTCTATTTTGATTAAAAAAACTTGATTGACTAGTTAAACAAGAAAGCTGTTTGAGTTACTGAAAAAGCAGCTGCTTTATAAAAAAGAAAAATTCGCTATACAAAATAAATGGAGATTTTAATGGAACAGGTCGTTCAAATCGAGCAAATCTCGACGCATGTGGCGATGGTTAAAATTCATCGGCCTGAAGCAAAAAATGCCTTGAATACAGAAGTGCGTCAGAAACTTGCTGCTGCTTTTTTACAACTCAATGATGATGAAAATATCCGTGCCATTATTCTCACTGGGGGCGAAACAGATTTTGCAGCGGGTGCCGACTTGAAAGAATTGGCCACTGCTGAAACCATCCAGATGATGCAGCGCCGTACCGAACGTTACTGGCAGGCGATTGCACAATGCTCTAAACCTGTCATTGCCGCAGTCAATGGTTATGCGCTGGGTGGTGGCTGTGAACTGGCGATGCATGCTGACATTATTATTGCCGGAAAAAGTGCCCAGTTCGGTCAACCTGAAGTGAAAGTGGGCGTGATGCCGGGGGCAGGGGGCACTCAACGTTTATTTCGTGCAGTGGGTAAATTTCATGCCATGCGTATCATCATGACCGGTTGTCTGATACCTGCACCGGAAGCTTATCAAATTGGTCTGGTCTCTCAAGTGACCGAGGACAGTGAAACCCTTGCAACTGCCATCAAGATGGCCGAAGGTCTGGCAAAAATGCCGCCAATTGCACTGGAACAAATCAAGGAAGTGGCATTACTGGCCGAAGATGTGCCGCTCAATGCTGGACTTAGCCTGGAACGTAAGTCTTTCCAGATGCTGTTTTCTTCAGAAGATCAAAAAGAAGGTATGCAGGCCTTTATTGAAAAACGTAAACCGAATTATCAGGGACGATAAGCATGAGTATTCAGATTCAAAAAATTGGCATTATTGGTGTAGGCACGATGGGTGCAGGTATTGCCCAGATCGCGATTCAGTCTGGTCATGATGTTGTACTGTTTGATGCCAAAGAAGGGGCAGCCGAACAGGCACAGGACAAACTGGCCAAAACATTAAATACCTTGGCAGATAAAGGTAAATTCAGCCATGAAAAAGCCGCTGAAGATATTGCTCATCTGTCGACTGCGCAGCAGCTAGAAGACCTGAAAGATTGTGACTTAATTGTTGAAGCGATTATTGAAAATCTGGAAATCAAGCAAAAATTGATGCAGCAACTGGAAGGAATTATAAAACCAGAAGCGATTCTGGCATCCAATACATCTTCATTGTCGATTAGCGCAATCGCCGCCAACTGTAAGCAGCCAGAACGTGTTGCCGGTTATCACTTCTTTAATCCGGTACCACTCATGAAAGTGGTCGAAGTGATTGAAGGCTTTAACACCCGTGCTGACATTATTGAAGCATTAACCCAGCTCTCGACAAAAATGGGTCATCGTCCGGTCAAAGCTAAAGATACGCCAGGGTTTATCATTAACCATGCCGGCCGTGCCTTTGGTAGCGAAGCCTATGCCATTCTGAATGAAAATGTCACACCATTTTATGATATTGACAGGATCTACCGTGACGGAATCGGTTTCAAGATGGGGCCGTTTGAATTAGGTGATCTGACCGGTATGGATGTCTCGCATCCGGTGAGTGAATCGATTTATCACCAGTATTATGAAGAAGCACGTTACCGTCCAAGCGTGATTACCCGTCAGCGTTTTATTGCCAAGCAGTTAGGTCGTAAAACCGGTAAAGGTTTTTATGATTACACCTCGGGCAGCAAAGTAGGTGATGTGGCTCCAGCATTGGTTGAAAAACTCGATCAATATCCAGCAGTCTGGCTAGGCACAGAATATAGTGAAGACCGTCAGGCACTTGAGCAATATCTGCAACAGTTCAACATTCAGATTGAGCAAACTGAGATACCTTCAGCAGAGGCTTTAATCCTGATTGCCACTTATGGTGAAGATGCAACATCAGCCGCTGTTCGTTATCATGTGGCACCTCAGCAAGTGGTGTGTATCGATCTGCTATATGGTCTGAATAAACACCGTACCTTGATGCCAACTTTTGTCACCCAACCTGAGCTAATAAAAGCAGCCCAATCGATTTTCAATCTGGATGGTATGACCGTCAGCGTAATTCAGGAAAGCGTCGGCTTTGTGGCTCAACGTGCTTTGGCAATGATTGTGAATCTCGGCTGTGATATTGCCCAGCAAGGCGTTGCAACGGTAGAAGATATCAATATCGCAGTGAGACTAGGCCTTGGCTATCCATATGGCCCTATTGAATGGGGTGATGTGCTGGGTGCTGAAAAAATTCTGAAAATTCTGGATCGCATGACTGCAATTACCCGTGATCAGCGTTACCGTCCAAGTCTGTGGTTGCGTCGCCGTGTCCAGCTCGGCCTTCCACTTGTCCATACTACACATTAATTAAAAAGTTAAAGGAATAACACTGATGTTAACAGTTTGGCGCACACAGCATGCCGGAAACAGGTGACAATGTTGCAGAAGAATTTGGCATTAGCCGTGAACAGGCAGATACCTTCGCCGCTGCATCACAGGCAAAATATCAGGCGGCGAAAGAAGCCGGTTTCTTTGAAGGTGAAATTACCCCGATTGAAGTTTCACAAGGGCGCAAATTACCACCTAAACAAATTACTGAAGATGAGCATCCACGTGCATCTTCAACATTTGAAGCATTATCCAAGTTAAAACCACTGTTTGAAGGTGGTGTGGTGACTGCGGGTAATGCCTCAGGAATCAAAGACGGCGTTGCAGCACTGATGATCGGCAGTGAAAAAGTTCAGGAACAGTATGGCTTAAAAACCTTTCTCGCATCCTGTCTTCTGCAGCTGCTGGCATTGAGCCACGCATCGTAGGTGCAGGCCCTATTGAAGCGATTAAAAAAGCACTACAACGTGCCGGCTTGACGCTGTCTGCAAGTGGCAGATCAATCGGTTTAGGCTTCCTGATCATGGGCGGTGCCTATTTCTTATGTGGTGCAGTATCTGGAATTTTCATCAAAGACCGTCAATACGATCCTCAAAAGGCCTAAATTAATTTAAATGCAAAAAAATGAGCCTGGACACAGGCTCATTTTTATCTACATCTTTTAAAACCGTATTTCTATTTTTTATTATTGATCTGTTTGTTGATGCAGCTGAATACTTTTTAAACCATCATTTACTTTATTGAGAAGATGAATCAGTGTAATGACATCATCAAAAGCCAAAGTGTTTAATGCCTGTCCATAAAAATTAAAGAAATCATCTTGCAGACTATCCCAGGTTTTAAGGCCTTCGCTGGTCAGGGCGACATTCTTTGCGCGTCGATCATGTTCACTAATAATGCGTTGCACCAGCCCATCGCGTTCCAGCCGTTTTAGAACCGCATCCAGATTTTGACGACTCACGCCAAGATATTCGGTCAGGTCAGAAAAGGACATCCCGGATTGCACTCGTGGCCGAGACAAGGCACCCAATACTGCCCAATGCACAGGAGAAATCCCCAATTCATTTGAACATTTGCGGTCTAGGGTATTGCCCACCTGAAACAGTCTAAAAAAAAGTCTATTGTGGGCAGAGTACAAGGATTGATCATAACTACCTGGTAGAGCATCACTCATTTTAAAGATCACCCTGATCAAAGCGTTTAAATAAGAAGCATTATACCTAAAAGGTATCTGCTAGAAATCAAATTCCGTTTTATATCGCTCTATGATGAGGAAACGTTCGATATAGGCTTAGGTTGCTTATGGTCTACATTTTTAGCGTTCCATTCTCTGGATTGTGTAGGCGTTCCAACATCTTTCTTTATGCTGTCACATGCCTGTGTTTTAATGCTAAACGTTAAGATCAAAGTCAATATATGTCAATGTATTTATTCTGTTAAAAAGTTAATTTATTGATATTAAATGATTAAATAAATATTTAATTTTAATTTATGTAAATATATTGACATAAAAATATTCTAATCCTATTTTAGTGATAACAGGCGATATATGAACAATAGTTAATCAGAATCAGATAAAAATATACCAAGGAGAGCTAAATGAAAGGCTTAAAGGACAAAGTAATCATCGTGACTGGTGGCGCAGGTGGAATTGGTTCGGCAACCTGTCGCCGTCTGGCGGAAGAAGGTGCCAAAGTTGCGATTTTTGATATGAATATTGCAGCCGCTGAACAGTTGGCTCAGGACATTAATCAGCACAATAATCAAGCTTTGGCGGTGCAGTGTGATATTACCGATCGCGATGTGGTCGAGCAGGCTGTACAGCAAGTAGAAGCCGAGCTTGGCCCGATAGATGGACTGGTCAATAATGCCGGTTGGGATATTTTCAAACCTTTTGTCAAAACCAATCCGCAAGAATGGGACAAGCTGATCCAGATTAATCTGGTCGGCATGCTGAATATGCACTTTGCCGTTCTGAAAGGCATGGTCGAGCGCAATTCTGGCAGTATCGTCAACATTGCTTCTGATGCTGCGCGGGTTGGTTCTTCGGGTGAAGCCGTTTATGCTGCATGTAAGGGCGGACTGCTTTCATTCTCAAAAACACTGGCCCGTGAACATTCTCGTCATAACATTAAAATTAATGTGATTTGTCCGGGACCAACCGATACAGCCTTACTGGCAGGTGTCACCGAAGGTGCATCGAATCCAGAAAAATTACGTGAGGCTTTCACTCGTGCTATTCCACTCGGTCGTTTAGGTCAACCTGAAGATTTAGCCTCTTCGATTGCCTTCTTTTTAAGTGATGATGCCAGTTTTATTACTGGACAAGTACTCAGTGTTTCGGGTGGTTTAACCATGAGTGGTTAAGCAAAAACTGCTAGAAAATATGAAAAATAAAGTCAGATAGATAAATACAGGAAGTTATAACAATGATTTTTGAAGATATCTTATACGAAGTGAAAAACGGTGTAGCCTGGATCACCATCAATCGTCCAGAAAAAATGAATGCCTTTCGTGGTACGACCTGTGATGAATTAATCAAAGCCTTAAACAAGGCCGGCTATGACCGTGAAGTGGGTGCGATTGTACTGACTGGCGCCGGTGATCGTGCTTTCTGTACCGGCGGGGATCAATCCGCGCATGATGGAAACTATGATGGCCGTGGCACCATTGGTTTGCCAATGGAAGAATTACATACCGCAATGCGTGATGTGCCTAAACCGGTGATCGCTCGTGTACAAGGTTATGCGATAGGTGGCGGTAACGTTTTGGCGACTATTTGTGACCTGACCATTTGTTCAGAGAATGCCATTTTTGGTCAGGTGGGACCGAAAATGGGTTCAGTCGATCCGGGTTATGGCACAGCGTATTTAGCACGTGTAGTCGGTGAGAAAAAAGCCCGTGAAATCTGGTATATGTGCCGTCGCTATACAGGCCAAGAAGCGGTTGCAATGGGTCTTGCCAATAAATGTGTACCTGCAGATCAACTTGATGCTGAAGTACAGGCTTGGGCCGAAGAAATCTGTCAGCGTAGTCCGACAGCCATCGCCATTGCCAAACGTAGCTTCAATATGGATACCGCACATCAGGCGGGGATTGCCGGTATGGGCATGTATGCACTAAAACTGTATTACGACACGGAAGAATCGCGTGAAGGCGTCAATGCACTCAAAGAAAAGCGCCAGCCTGAATTTCGTAAATTTTATAAATAAGGAAGATATAGCATGACTAAAAATCCTTATATCACGGAAGACTTAGAGTTTTTAGCAGAAACTGCTGAAAAGTTTGCGCAAAAATATATTGCCCCCAGTTTTTTAGAACGCGACCAAAGTCGGGTGTTTGATCGTGATCTGGTCAAAAAAATGGGAGAGATGGGCTTTATTGCACCGGAACTTCCGGAACAATATGGCGGCCAAGGCATGGGACGCCTGGCAGCAGGTATTATTCATGAAGCGGTAGCCAAAGCGGATTTAAGTTTTTCCTATATCAATCTGCTCGCTTCGCTAAATGGCCAGATTCTGGCGGAACATGGTCAACCCGAAGTGGTTGAACCGTGGCTGAAGAAACTGACCGCCGGTGAAGCAATTTTTTCGATTGCCTTGACCGAGCCGCGTGGTGGTTCAGATGCTGCCAACCTGCGTTTAAAAATCGAACGTGACGGCGATGAATATATCATTAATGGCGAAAAGACTTCGATTTCGGCTGCCGATCAGGCCGATGCTTCGGTGGTGTTTGGTCGTACTGGCGCCAATGAAGATGGTGCGCATGGCGTGACAGCACTCCTGGTTCCCATGAATTTATCTGGCATTAGCACCACGCGTTTTGACTGTCATGGGCAACGTGCCATTGGTCGCGGTTCAATCTTCTTTGATAATGTTCGCGTTCCGGTCAATCATCGCTTAGGTGATGAAAACAAAGGTTTTGTGCAGGTCATGCAAGGCTTTGACTTTTCACGTGCCTTGATTGGTTTACAGGTTCTGGCTGTTGCACGTGTCAGTCTGGCTGAAGCCTGGGAATATGCGGCGCAACGTGAAGCCTTTGGTCAGCCCTTAACAGCATTTCAAGGCGTATCGCATCCATTGGCCGAGTATGAAACCCAGGTAGAAGCCGCGCGTTTACTCTGTCTGCAAACCTTATGGCTCAAAGACAATCATCTGCCACATACTTCCGAAGCTGGAATGTGTAAATGGTGGGGGCCAAAACTGGCCTATGACGTGATTCATCAATGCTTATTGACCTTTGGTCATGCCGGATATGACCGTGGTGTGATGGAACAGCGCATGCGTGATGTACTCGGCTTCCAGATTGGTGACGGAACAGCTCAGATCATGAAAACCATTATTGCGCGTAAAAAGGCCGGACGTAAAGCCGTTCCTGCCTGATGTAAACAGATCATGTGGGTGCGTGATCAATCGTGCAGATGATTCAAATAGAATTTTGTGTCATCTGCATCGCAGAATTTAGATCTGCAATGTTTGAGTTGATGACTAGTGTTCGGTCTGACCAAAAGAACAGGTAGATAATGATAAAATTGGAGTTATGGAATGGATTTCGATGCGGTTCTTTTACCCCCACGCCGGGAAAAAATGTTGCAACAAGGTTATTGGTTAAATAAGACCATTCTTCAATCATTGAATGAAGCTGTACATCAACATCCTGATAAAGTGGCCTTGGTCAGTTATAAAACTGAAGATCAGTCTGAAACAAGCTTTAGCTACCGGGAAATGCTGCATACAGCCAATAAAATCTCTTTGGGACTGAAGCGTTTAGGCGTGCAGAAACAGGATATCGTTTCTTGCCAGTTACCCAATTGGTGGGAGTTTACGCTATTGTATATTGCGTGTCGCCGGATTGGTGCCATCCTGAATCCGCTGATGCCGATTTTCCGAGAGCGTGAGCTTTCATTCATGCTGAAACATACGGAAAGTAAGGTCTTTATCGTACCGAAAGTATTTCGTAAGTTTGACCATGAAAAACTGGCCGATCAATTACAGAAAAATATTGAGAGCCTGGAACAGATTATTGTCGTCGGTGGTGAAGGCGAGAACAGTTTTGAAAACTTATTGCTTAACCACGGACTGGATCAAGATCCACAAATCCTGAATACCCTGAATGATGTCACCATCACAGCTGATGATATTGCTCAACTGGTGTTTACCTCCGGTACCACTGGCGAACCCAAAGGGGTGATGCATACTGCGAATACCTTATTTTCCAATATCGTGCCTTATGCCAAGCGTTTGCATTTAAACCAGAATGATGTGATTTTCATGGGATCACCGATGGCGCATCAAACCGGTTTTATGTATGGCCTGATTATGCCTGTGCTGTTAAAAGCCAAAGCGGTATTGCTGGATGTCTGGGAGGTCAATACGGCCATCGAGCTGATGCATAAGCATCAGGCGACTTTCACTATGGCTTCGACACCATTTTTAAATGACTTGTCTGAAGCGGTACTCAATAGTCACAAATCTTTAGATAGTCTGAAAATATTCCTGTGTGCCGGTGCACCTATTCCAAGCACGCTGGTGCAAAAAGCACGTCAAAACATCGGTGTGAAAGTGATTTCCGCTTGGGGGATGACCGAGTGTGGTGCGGTGACTACAACTCGTCCGGAAGATGATGATGAGCGTTCATTTAATACTGACGGTCTGCCGCTGCCTGGCGTTGAAGTCAAAGTGGTAGGCGATGATGGCGAGGAATTGGCACCACATCAATCCGGCACGCTAATGATCCGGAGCTGTTCGAATTTTGGTGGTTATCTGAAACGCCCACATTTAAACGAAACCAGTGAGGATGACTGGTTTGATACCGGTGATATTGCTTATGTAGATGAGCAGGGTTATATCCGGATTGCCGGGCGTAAAAAAGATGTGGTTATTCGCGGTGGTGAAAATATTCCGGTGGCCGAAGTTGAATCTTTGATCTATCTGCATCCAGATGTGGCAACCGTGGCCTTAATTCCTTATGCAGATGAACGACTGGGTGAAAAAGCCTGTGCCATTGTGAAGCTGAAAGAAGGTGCGCCGCACATGGCATTAAAGGATCTGGTCGATTTCCTGAAAGCCCATAATCTGGCAATCCAGTATATTCCGGAACGTTTAGAGGTCTGGGAAGAAATTCCGATGACCCCATCCGGGAAAATCCAGAAATTTAAACTTCGGGAACTGCTGGCTCAACATATTGCTTCCGCCAGTTAAATCTCATTTCTCTCAACATAAACTCCTGAAAAATCCATTCAGGAGTTTATTGGTTTTATTCCATTTAGACATCAACGATTAAGAGGGCGTTTAGCTGTTATTTCGCGAATTTCAGTAAGGCTTTTGCGGTTGCAGCAGAAGATGCCGGATTTTGTCCCGTAATCAATAAACCATCTTGCTGGACATGCACCTGCCAATCCTCCGCTTTAGAGTATTGGCCGCCATGTTCTTTCAGCATGTCTTCCACCAGAAAAGGTACAATATCCGTCAAGCCAACCGCATCTTCTTCGCTATTACTAAAACCGGTCACGGACTTGCCTTTGACCAGCGGCTGACCATTATGGCCTTTTACATGTCGTAGCACACCGGGTGCATGACAGACCAAAGCCACCGGTTTATTGGCCTGTAAACTTTGCTCGATCAGCGCAATTGAATCTCTGTCTTCGGCCAGATCCCATAAGGGTCCATGACCACCCGGATAAAATACCGCATCAAAATCGGCAATCGAAACTTCACTCAGCTTTCGGGTCTGAGACAGATCCTGCATCGCTGAGGTATCTGATTTAAAACGCTCGGTCGCTTTGGTCTGGGCATCCGCTTCATTACTTTTTGGATCTAACGGTGGCTGGCCACCTTTGGGAGAGGCCAAGGTGACTTCAGCACCTGCATCGACAAACGTATAATAAGGGGCGGCCAGTTCTTCCAGCCAGAAACCGGTTTTCTTGCCTGTGTCGCCCAAGCTGTCATGTGAGGTCAGCACGATCAGAATTTTCATATGATTTTCCTAAATTGTTCTAAAATTATTCGACTCATCGGCTGTTAATTTAACAAGGGTCTAGGGAAAATAATGTTGTGATACGTTCATTTGCTGTATCGATACGTGTTTAGCTCAAAGAAGTGATCTAAATCTAAGCGCCCATTAACAGCTCTTGCTGGACATCGGCCTGTTTGCGCAGAAAGTCCCAGACCAGTTTGATTTTTGGTTCATGCTGTAAATCGACCAGCGTGAGCATCCAGAAAGTATGGGTAAAATTCACCTGATCACTCAAGACTTCTTCCAGCTCAGTTTTATCATGCACCAGAAATCTCGGTAATATCGCCAGTCCGGCACCGGCACTGACCGCAATCTGCTGGGCCAGAATACTGTTACTGCGAAAACAGGCCGTCACTTGCAACGGCAAACGTTCCAGCGAATACAGGGCCGAGCTATAGACCAGATCATCAATATAATCGACAAAACGGTGCTGCTTGAGGTCTTCCAGTTTTTTAATTTGCGGATTTTTCTGTAAATAATGCTGACTGCCATACAGTTTTAGACAGTAATTCGACAGACGGGTAATGATATAGGGGCCCGATTTGGGCCGGTCAATCGCAATTACAATATCGGCTTCACGATGCGAAAGTTTGATCGCTTTCGGCACCGGAATCAGGTCAATGGTCAGTAAAGGGTAGTGCTGGGAGAACTCGGCCAGTAAGCGCGCTAAAAATGCCGTACCAAAACCTTCTGGTGCACCAATCCGCACCCGGCCTTGCAAGGGATCGTTGCGTTTGTCAATCTGGATAAAGGATTGTTCCATCAGTTCCACACGCGGCACCAATGCCAGACCTTCCGAGGTCAGCTCATACCCTGTCGCTTCGCGTTTAAACAGTTGAGTACCCAAGGTGTTTTCCAGCGCCTGAATCCGCCGTGCCACGGTACTGTGTTCCACCCCAATCAAGCGTGCTGCATTGGTGAGCGTTTTGGCACGTGCCAAAACCAAAAAGAAACGTAAATGATCCCAATCTACTTTCATCTTCTATTTAACATCCTGTTAAATCCCTGTGCATATTTGCACATCTATCGTGCATCAATTTCTATTGGTGGTCAAAGTGTTCTTTGTTAGTCTACTGAAACAGCGTAAAAATAATACGTTTAAAACAGCCAGTAAAGGCAGACACAACGACAATAACAAACCAGCACGGAGCGACCATGAACGCCATTCATCATCCACAGCAAAGTACCGGATTCACCACCGCAAAACTCCTCATTAATGGTGAATTTGTCGAATCAAAAACCAGTCATTGGCAAGATATTATCAACCCTGCCACTCAAGAAGTTTTGGGTCAGGTACCATTTGCAACTGCAGAAGAAGTCAATGCCGCGATTGCTGCCGCACAAAATGCCTTTGCCAGCTGGCGCCAAACCCCGATTCAGGCACGTATGCGGATTATGTTGAAGCTGCAGGATCTGATTCGTACTAACTTAAAAAGTATTGCCCAAGTATTAACGGCGGAACAGGGCAAAACCCTGGCTGATGCCGAAGGTGACATTCAGCGTGGCTTAGAAGTGGTGGAGCATGCCTGTTCTATTGGTTCACTACAAATGGGGGAATATGTTGAAGGTGTGGCACGTGGGGTCGATACCTATACCTTGCAGCAACCACTCGGTGTTTGTGCGGGAATTACGCCGTTTAACTTTCCGGCGATGATTCCACTGTGGATGTTCCCGATGGCGATTGTCTGCGGTAATACCTTTGTCTTAAAGCCCTCGGAACAGGATCCGCTATCGACCATGATGCTGGTGGAACTGGCAATTGAGGCAGGCGTACCTGCTGGTGTGCTGAATGTAGTGCATGGCGGTAAAGAAGTGGTGGATCTGCTGTGTACCCATCGTGACATCAAAGCCATTTCCTTTGTCGGTTCAACCGCTGTGGGTACGCATGTCTACAATCTGGCCGGCCAGCACGGTAAACGTGTACAGTCGATGATGGGCGCGAAAAACCATGTCGTGGTGATGCCGGATGCCAATAAAGAACAGACCTTAAATGCGTTGGTCGGTGCAGCATTTGGTGCAGCCGGTCAGCGTTGTATGGCGCTTTCGGTGGCCGTGATGGTCGGGGACACCAAGCACTGGGTCGATGAACTGGTGGCTAAAACCAAAACCTTAAAGGTGAATGCCGGGCATGAACCGAATACTGATGTTGGGCCAGTGATTTCGACCCGTGCCAAAGCCCGTGTCATAGACTTAATTAACAGTGGCGTTGAACAGGACGCTGAACTGCTGCTGGATGGCCGTGATGTAAATGTTCCGGGTTATGAAAAAGGCAATTTTGTCGGGCCAACGATTTTTAATCAGGTCACGACCGATATGCGCATTTATCAAGAAGAAGTCTTCGGTCCGGTACTGGCGATCATACATGTTGATACTTTAGAACAAGCGATTGAGCTGATTAATGCCAATCCATTCGGTAACGGCGTTGGACTCTTTACCCAAAATGGCAATACTGCACGCACATTCCAGCACCAGATTGATATCGGTCAGGTCGGTATTAACATTCCAATTCCTGTACCTGTGCCGTTCTTCAGCTTTACCGGTTCGCGTGGTTCAAAACTGGGGGATTTAGGTCCTTATGGCAAGCAGGCAGTGCAGTTCTATACCCAGACCAAAACCATTACCAGCCGCTGGTTTGAAGATGATCAGGAAACCACAGGTGTCAATACCACGATTAGCCTGCGCTAAGGAGCATCAGCATGAAGATTGCATTTATTGGTTTGGGCAACATGGGTGGCTCGATGGCGCAGAACCTGCTCAAGGCAGGGCATCAGGTTTTTGGTTATGACTTGAGTGAAGTCGCTTTACAGCATTTTGCCGAAGCGGGTGGTATCGTTTGTGACAGTCCACAAGCGGCCGCAAAACAGGCAGATATTGTGGTCAGCATGTTACCTGCAGCCAAGCATGTACGTGAAGTTTATCTCGGTGAGCACGGTATTCTGAACGTGCTTCAGGCGGGCAGTTTGTGTGTCGACAGCAGTACCATTGACCCGCAAACCATTCAGGAGGTTGCCGCAGCAGCGCAGGCCAAGCAAATTCGCGTCTGTGATGCGCCAGTCTCTGGCGGGACTTTGGGCGCCAAAGACGGAACTTTGACCTTTATGGTGGGTGCAGACGATGCCACCTTTGAGGCCGTAAAACCGGTCCTCAACTGTATGGGCAAAAATCTGGTGCATTGTGGCGCTGTAGGAACAGGACAGGTTGCAAAAATCTGTAATAACCTGATTCTGGGGATTTCCATGACTGCTGTTGCAGAAGGCATGGCACTTGGAGCCAAACTGGGAATTGATCCGCAAGCACTAGCCGGGGTAATCAATAGTTCCACTGGACGTTGCTGGAGTTCTGAAATCTATAATCCTTGGCCGGATATCTGTGCCAATGCACCGTCATCACGGGGTTATACCGATGGTTTTGCAGCACAGCTGATGCTTAAAGATTTGGGCCTGGCTGTCGATGCAGCGCAACAGGTGGACCAACCGGTGGTTCTGGGTAGCATGGTGCAGAAACTCTATCAACAGCTTTGTCAGGAAGGGGATGCGCATCTGGATTTTTCCAGCATCATGCATCAATACACCACGCCACCTGCTTAAAACTTAAAATATCCAGATGGAGCAAGGATTCGCTTCATCAACAATACCTTGTCAGTAATAACGATAAATTCAGGCTGAGGTTTAACATGTTAGATTATCAAAAAACAATTGAAAATTTTGATTTAGATGCAGTGGCAAAGCAGTATCTGTCCGGTTCGATGCAGGCGCTGAACGCCTGTTATGAATGTTGCGACCGCCATGCTGACTCCGATGCAATTGCTTTACACTGGTACGGTAAAGATGGCCGCAAAGAACAGTATAGTTTTCGCGAACTCAAGAAATATTCCAGCCAGTTTGCCAACTTTTTAAAATCTCAAGGCATTGGCAAAGGCGACCGCGTTTCCGGATTATTACCGCGGACTCCAGAGCTGATCATTACCATTTTAGCGACCTGGCGGATTGGTGCAGTGTATCAACCTTTATTTACGGCCTTTGGTCCCAAAGCTATTGAACATCGCATTCAGCTGGCGCAAAGCAAGCTGGTAGTGACTGATCTGGCGAATCGGGAGAAACTATCCAATCTTAGTGCTTGTCCCACGATCGTCACCGTACATGTTGAAACCGAGGCAGAGCGTTATCCACAGGACCTCAGTTTTTGGACTGTGTTAAATCGCCAGGCTGAAGGTTGTGAACTGGAAATGCTCAGTATCGATGAGCCATTTTTATTGATGTTTACCTCTGGAACCACTGGACCGGCCAAGCCCTTAAAAGTTCCACTTAAAGCCCTGATTGCTTTTGCTGGCTATATGCACAATGCCATCGGTCTAACCGAAGATGATGCTTTCTGGAATATTGCTGATCCGGGCTGGGCTTATGGTTTGTACTATGGGATTACCGGCCCGTTATTGCTCGGACACTCGACCCTGTTTTATGAGGGTGGTTTCAATGCCGAAAGTGTCTGCGACATTGTCAAGCAATATGGCATTACCAATCTGGCCGGTGCGCCGACCGCTTACCGCATGATGATGGCAGCAGATGCTGAACAGATGGCACAGCTACGGGGCAAGTTGCGCGTGGTCAGCAGTGCTGGAGAACCTTTAAACCCGGAAGTGATCCGCTGGTTTAAAGAGGTGCTGGATGTGCCAATTTATGACCATTATGGCCAGACTGAAGTCGGGATGGTGGTGTGTAATCATCATGCGCTACAACATCCGGTCCGTTCAGGTTCGGCAGGCTTTGCCAGCCCGGGTTACCGGATTGCAGTCGTCGATGAACAAGGTCATGAATTAACGGCTGACGTTCCGGGCGTCCTGGCAGTGGATATCAGTCAATCACCCATGATGTGGTTCTCGGGTTATGAAGAAAGCCGTAAATCGCCCTTTGTTGGACATTACTATTTAACCGGTGATACCGCGGAAATTCATGCTGATGGCAGTATGAGCTTTGTTGGACGTAGTGATGATGTCATTACCACCTCAGGCTATCGCGTGGGGCCATTTGATGTGGAAAGTGCCTTGCTGGAACATGATGCCGTGATTGAAGCAGCAGTCATTGGCGTGCCTGATCCTGAACGTACCGAAGTGATTAAAGCCTTTGTGATTCTGGCGAATAACTTTGCAGCTTCATCTCATCTGGAAGAAGAACTAGGCCAGTTTGTGAAAAAGCGTTTGTCTGCGCATGCCTATCCGCGCCTGATTGAATTCGTCACAGAATTGCCAAAAACCCCGAGTGGCAAGATTCAGCGTTTCTTACTGCGTAATCAGGAAATCAACAAGCAGCAGGTAAAGACCGCATAACTAGCCAAAGCCAGCAGATTGAATAAAAATATTAAATAAAGAGATTGAAGGAAGCATCCATGCAATTTACGGAAGAGCAACAACTGATTCAGGATATGGCCAAAAGCTTCGCTCAGGAACAGATTAAACCTTTTGCCGGCGAGTGGGATCAAAAAGGCATATTTCCTAAACAGACCTTGTCTCAAATGGGTGAGCTAGGTTTTTTAGGCATGCTGATTCCAGAAGAGTGGGGCGGTTCAGGTACAGGCACGCTGGCTTATGTACTGGCCCTCGAAGAAGTGGCAGCGGCAGATGGTGCAACGTCCGCCATCATGAGCGTACACAACTCGGTGGGGTGTGTGCCGATTCTGAAGTTTGGAACGGAACAGCAAAAGCAGCAGTTTCTAAAACCTTTGGCTCAAGGGCAAATGATTGGTGCCTTCGCCCTGACCGAACCGCATACCGGATCGGATGCTGCAGCGATTAAAACCCGGGCCGTGAAAGATGGCGATCACTACATTATCAATGGCGCCAAACAGTTTATTACCTCGGGTCATAATGCCGGGATGATTATTGTCTTTGCCGTGACCGATCCAACTGCGGGAAAAAAAGGCATGAGTGCATTTTTAGTGCCGCGCGACACGCCCGGTTATGAAGTGATTCGGGTCGAAGAAAAACTCGGTCTGCATGCTTCGGATACCTGTCAGATTGCTTTAACCGATGTCCGCGTTCATGAAAGTTTAAGACTCGGTGCAGAAGGTGAAGGCTTAAAAATTGCCTTGGCCAATCTGGAAGGTGGACGGATCGGCATTGCCGCACAAGCAGTGGGTCTGGCCCGCGCTGCATTGGAAGAAGCGACTGTTTATGCACATGATCGCGTGGCCTTTGGCAAACCGATTTTTGAACAGCAGGCGATTTCGTTCAGGCTGGCCAGCATGGCCACCGAAATTGAAGCGGCGCGACAACTGGTCCATTTTGCTGCACGTAAAAAGGAAGCAGGTGAAAGCTGTTTAACCGAAGCCTCTATGGCCAAACTCTTTGCTTCGGAAATGGCAGAACGCGTGTGTTCCAAGGCGCTACAAATTTTTGGTGGCTATGGCTATCTGAAAGATTTTCCGATTGAACGCATCTATCGGGATGCGCGGATTTGTCAGATCTATGAAGGCACCAGCGATATTCAGCGTCTGGTGATTGCACGCAGTTTATAAGGAATTAAAAAGGATTTTTATCATGCAATGGCAAACCATTTTACTCGAACAACGTAACGGTGTTGGACTGATTACCTTAAACCGTCCTCAGGCGTTAAATGCACTGAATAACCAGCTGATTGTCGAGGTCAATCAGGCTCTTGATCAGCTGGAAAAAGACCCCGAAATTGGT
Organism: Acinetobacter sp. YH12106; assembly: GCF_013418995.1. Taxonomy (NCBI): domain Bacteria; kingdom Pseudomonadati; phylum Pseudomonadota; class Gammaproteobacteria; order Moraxellales; family Moraxellaceae; genus Acinetobacter; species Acinetobacter sp. YH12106. Next base: position 446,314 of record NZ_VPAV01000001.1, on the reverse strand, counting down.
TGTATCGTGATTACCGGTTCGGAAAAAGCTTTTGCTGCTGGTGCCGATATTAAAGAAATGGCAGATCTGAATTTTCCGCAAATTTATCTGGACGATTTTTTTAGTCTGGCCGACCGGATTGCGCAGCGCCGTAAACCTTTAATTGCCGCAGTGAGCGGCTATGCCTTGGGTGGTGGTTGCGAGCTGGCATTGATGTGCGACTTTATTTACTGCGCTGATAATGCAAAATTTGGTTTGCCTGAAGTTACCTTAGGCGTGTTGCCCGGCATTGGCGGGACCCAGCGTTTAACCTTGGCGATTGGTAAAGCCAAAGCCATGGAAATGTGTCTGACTGCACGTCACATGGGCGCGCAAGAAGCCGAGCAAAGTGGGTTAGTGGCACGTGTCTTTGCCAAAGAAGAGTTACTAGAACAAACTCTGCAAGCTGCCGAAAAAATTGCTGAAAAGTCGCTTACGGCCGTGATGATGATTAAAGAATCAATTAATCGGGCTTTTGAAGTCAGTCTGGCCGAAGGTCTACGCTTTGAACGACGGATATTCCATTCCATTTTTGCCGGTGCTGATCAAAAGGAAGGCATGCAGGCTTTTGTCGAAAAACGCCCAGCCAAATTCACCCATCAATAAAACAAAAATAGGAAAATAAAATGAGTGATGAAAATAATTTAGCGATTCGGGTACAAGGACGTTTAGGCATTATCAGCCTGGACCGCACCAGTCATTTAAATGCCTTAACCCTGCGGATGATTCAAGGGATTCAGTCACAACTAGATCAGTGGCGCCATGATCCAGCGGTGCAAGCGATTCTGATCAATTCTAACAGTCCCAAGGCATTCTGTGCCGGAGGAGACATCCGTTATCTGTATGACAGCTATCAGGCAGGCAATACCCAATATCAGGATTTTTTTGCCACTGAATATAGCATGCTGAGCACACTGCGCAATTTTCCAAAGGCTGTCATCGTGATGATGGATGGTTATGTTCTGGGCGGCGGCTTTGGTCTGGCTCAAGCCTGTCATATTAAAGTGAGCAGTGAAAAATCACGCTTTGCCATGCCAGAAACCGCGATTGGATTTTTCCCGGATGTGGGAGCCACCCACTTTCTCTCCCGACTGGATGATGTAGGCATTTATATGGCGTTGACAGGGGAGCAGATCAGCAGCAGTGATGCGCTATATCTGGATCTGGTCGATTATCATGTACCGAGTGAAAATTTTGCTGAACTGGAAACCGCATTGATTGCTGCACCGGTATTAAATCAGATTGAAATCCAAAAAATCATCAGTGCGTACATTACCCATCCGGTAGAAAGCGAGTTGCAAAAACGTGCAGATCTGATTAGTCAGCATTTTGGCCATCCAAACCTCAAGGAGATTGAACAGAGTCTTGCTCATACAAGTAATTCAACCGATCAGGAATGGGCTAGTAAAATGCTGGCAATTTTGCAGCAACGTCCGGTTATGGCCAAGCAAACCAGCCTGAAGTTACAGCAAGCCGGACAGAATTTGTCGCTAGAAAAATGTATGCAACTGGAACGGGACTTGCAGGATGTCTGGTTAGAGCAGGGCGACTTTATTGAAGGGGTTCGTGCGCTGATTATTGATAAAGACAAAAATCCGCAGTGGCGAACCGAGAATGCAGAATTTGAACAAACACTGGAAAAGCTCTGGCCAGCATGGACTCAACAGCGCGTAGAAAATACATATTAAAGATTCAGATTAAAAACCCTCTCATACGCAGTAATGAGAGGGTTTTTCGCCGAGCTTTCAACATAGGATTTTACCCTAACTTCCTATTATTAATGGGATTTTTTCCTTTTCTTGCCACCGCCATCTTGCTTGTTGACAGTAGACCAGGCAATACGTTCGGCTTCCTCTTTTTGGTATCTTGAGCATCCTGATCTTCATCCAGATAACAAATCACAATATCAGCACCTTCACGGGCAAACAAGACCGAGACTGATCGGCCTATACCGCTATCGCCACCTGTGATCAGGGCAATTTTACCTTTAAGTTTATCGCTACTTTTATAATTCGGTTTGATGACTTCCGGTGCAGGATCCATTTTGGTTTGCACACCAGGTTGATGATCTTGAGTTTTAGTTGAAGCAGGGGTTTCAGGATAGTTATTCATATTTTCCCTTTCTCTGTACAAAGTTTAGAAATATCTTAGAGGCTTTCTAGCTTTATGCATTCGGTCTCAACATTTAATAACAGAATGTATTCGAGATTTATCAATTATTCATAGAGCTGTGATTGACATGATTTTAAGTAAAACTAGATGCCGCCATTGTCTAAATCTTAATAGAACAGAATACCGCCTATGGTTTACAGCATTCTATCTCTCAAATTTTGAGCAATCATTTATATTATAGCTTTTATGTCTTTTTAGGATATGAGTTGGTATTGATTTAAATACCTGAATATATTGAATAAATTAATAATTATTAGACTTCCGTCATAAATCAAAAAACGTACAATTTATTTGATCTTAAATTAATCAGCAAAATTATTTAATCCAAGGGATAATCCTTGGATGAAATTCAAAGATATTCAAAAATTATCAGGCGTTAAGTTTCGTAGGCTTACCGGTGTTAGTTGGGCTACATTTAACCTCATGTTGGCCGAGCTAAATAAGGAGTTACCTTGTCATATTGGTAAAGGACGACCACATAAATTACCGTTGGAAGATCGTTTGCTCTTATGTATAGAATATTGGAGAGAATATCGAACATTTTTCCATCTTGGTATGAGTTACGGTGTATCTGAAACGAGTGCAATTCGTATCACACGCGTTATTGAAGATACCTTAATCCGTTCTGGAAAATTTAACTTGCCAAAACAACTTCCTAATCGAGATGAAGTGGATTGGGAAGTTGTTGTGATTGATGCAACTGAAATATTAGTTCAACGTCCAAAAAAAACAGAAGAAATGGTATAGCGGTAAAAAAAAGCGACATACCTTTAAATTTCAGCTATCTATGCACTATACAACAGGTGAAATACTGAGTGTATGTGGAAGTCATGGAAGCATGCATGATTTTAAAATATTTAAAAAAAGCATGAGGAAATTAAAATTTAAGCCCTTTTTTATCGTTGATAAGGGGTATTTAGGGATAAAGAAATTGGGTTTTGGATGCCTCATGCCATCTAAAGCAAAGAAAACTGAAAAACTAGATTCTGAATTAAAAAAGTTAAATAAAGAGATTGGTCGTAGACGAATTCAAGTAGAGCATGTATTTGGAAGGATGAAATGTTTTAAGATTTTATCTTGTGTATATAGAAATCGTCGTAAACGATTAAACCTGCGGTTTAATTTACTTGCTGGCATATACAATTTAGATTGGGTGAAAGATAAACAATTAAATTGGTTGAAAAATGATTTATGAAGGAAGTCTATTATATTCATAAAAATTTATCTGATTAATAAATAGCAGAAAAATGCTTTAGATATTGCAAAGTTTGAAAAAGAAGCAATATTGCAAACTTATGAAAATAATAAAGATAAAGCAGAAAACCCCATTGAAAGAGACACTATTCATGATTTACCAGATGTATATGGGCTAGAATCTCTAGCAGATCATGCTTCAGATAAGGATAGGCCTTTACCAGGTTTGGCAGGGTCAATAAATATATTAGCAAGAAGATACACCAGTAAAATTACATGAAGGTGTTGAAGCAGCCAAACTAACATGGTCACACTAAATGTAATAGCTGACGTAATAGTGCATGAGAAATTTAATCTGAAGAAAAGAAAATATGAGATTAACTTCATAGAGGTGTTGAGTTATACCTCTATAAAAAAAATGATCTTTTGATACTAAAAGGCAATAAAGCTAAAAATGAAATTTTTCCAAAGTGGGTTTTATTTCATAATTAGCTTTAATTTCCACTGAAAATTTCAAAATTAACTTTTATGGACAAGAAGATAGATGAACTTAAAGTATCATGCACTCAATTTAACATAATATACATTATACGAAATCAATCTGTAAGCCACAAATAGATATGTTGCTCAAGCAACCTAAGCTTTAAAGCACTTCAAATTCAATCCTGCGATTTCTCTTACGACCTTCAGCTGTTAAATTATCAGCTATAGGTTGAGTTGATCCTAAACCATCAACACTTAAATTTTCAGCTGCTATATTTTTACTGATTAAATAATTCTTTACGGCTTCTGCGCGCTGTTGACTCAGTACTATATTTTTGTTGGCGTCACCTGAACTATCAGTATGTCCAATAATCCGTACCTTCTTTCCGCTCACCTTATTTAAAGCTATGACCATTTCATCCAGAATCTTTGCACCGGACGCTGCCAGTACCGCACTACCAGATTCAAATTCAACAATGCGATTCTTTAATACCGCATCAATAATCTGCTGTTCTGCCTGATTTACAGTGAGCTGTGCATTTAAATGATAATTTGCTGGTATTAAACCTTGAAACTTTTTAGTAGTGATATCCATTTCATGAAGATTCAAAACCTTACCAATCAACTGAATATTAGACCCTTTGACCGTTAATTTACCTTGTTTTACCTTTTTAAGATCATCATTAATCACCTTATTTACCGCATTCGACCATCCAATTGGTGCTGTCACTTGACGGATCTGAATGCGATTTATCACATTTTTCTGGCCATAAGTTGCATAGAGTTTATTCAAAATTTCCTGTTGTGTGCTGTCATTCGGTACAACACCTTCAACAATAATGGATTGGGCCTGTACGCCGCCGCCTAAACATATAGATAATAAAATTATGATTTTATTTATATAATTCAATTTTAAGCAGGTTTTTTTTATTTTCATTTCAGGTTTCTACCCCATGTGTTTTTTATAGTTTAATATCGTGAGTTAAGCTCATCTGACATTTATTTATTTATTTTGGATTAAAAAGATCATGGCGTCGTCGCTCCTGTTTTTCCTACCGGAAGCATAGATGTTTGATTTATTTGTCCAGACACCGCAGTACGCTGTGCAGCGACCACACGTACCGATTTATTCGAGACGATCTGATCTACCAGTTGCAAATTGCTATAATTTGGCTGACCTCCGATAGAACTTGAATTATTACCACTCACCAGCCGGAAATGGGTCTTCACAAATAGTTCAGGATAATCTTTGCTGCGCCACACCATTTCAAAAATATTGCCTTTTTGAGTACGTTGTGCATTATCAATCATGCGGTTGATGCCATATTCACCTGGTTCATCAAATATGGTATGGGTCTTCCCTTCCAGATCGATTACTGTGATTCGCGCGCCCGGAATGGTGCCAGGATTTGGCCAGATAAAATTCACCCATTGTTGAACACCATTTTCAAATAGCATTCTTTGTCCATCAATATCAATGGTATACGCTAGTAAGTGAGACTGTTCTAAGGGATAAAACTGAAAATTAGATTGATTGAGGTTCACGGTTTTTGAATTGGTATGGTTTAACTCTCCAGTCGCCAGACCATGTACCGGTGCGACATAATTCTGAAAACTTGCAATAAAGGCAGGATTTAGACTAATGCCTAAATCTTGCCAGGTTTTTGAAGTCAGACTATAGCCGCGACGGATCACCAGAGGATCCAGATGCTCTTTGACAAAACGTGCAATACTGCCATTTTCACCAAAAATCTGATTAATTTCCTGAGAGCTTGCCTGCAAACTGGCCTGACTGCTAAACGGATATTTTTGTGCCAAATTTCCACTAAATGGTTGATAGGCCTGTATCTGCCATAATTTATTCATTTCAGCCTGGGCCGGAATCATCAGGCTTTCAAAGGAACGTGTCAGCGGCACACTCAATAATTTTTTAATCAGCTGTTGATCCAGCTCATTGCTTCCCACCGACATTTTTTCATCGACAAATTTCTGTATAATATTGAAGATAGAGTTCTGCTCATCAATGGTTTGTTTGACTAAGATCATGCTGGCAGGACCAATATCGCCAGAACTTTTTAAATCATTGAAACGGCTTCGAACCTTGGCCATCGACTGCATATACTCATCTAGCAGCGACCGGTTCTGCAGATCGTCTCGCGAGCGTACAATCTGATAAAACAACTGAAAATCTTTAGAAATCACGCCATGAGATAAATGTGATGCAGAATTCTGTGCCTGTTTCACATCATCACGTTGCAATACTTTACGTTTAAACCAGGCAATAAAACCTTTTTGTGGAACTGCCAATTCAGCTTGCACCACAGGATTATCCCAGCTGGTTTCTTGGGCTACACGTTGAATGACCTTGCGGATGGGTGAGTTTTCTGGCTCACCCAGAATATCAATCTGACGGGTATGCTGATTAAAATCGGTTGTCTTGGCATAATGAATTGCATTTAAAAATTTACGCCATTCACTGATATATTCTTTTTTATACATTTCAGTCAGCTGGCGTCGAATTTGTTCCGGACTCCCACTGAAACTCAGGTCATCTGATTGGATGGTATTCAATACCCAGTCTTTGCTTTCGGTTGAGCTTTGAGCTGCCGTATCTATGGCATGTTGTACATAATCATTCCAGGCTTGATAGCTATAAAAACCGGGTAAGGCATAACTTCCGAACATTATTGTTTGAGCACTTTCCCCCACCATCTGCTTGATGGTTAAGGCTGGAAAACGTACCGAAGCCCGCATTTTAATTTCGTTATACACACGGTCACGTGCGGATACGCCTGTCGTCAGTGCTGACAAAACCTGACGGGTCTGTTCCACCAGAACAGTATCAGGATTAAGCAGAGGAAATGAACTTGAACCTGTCAAGGTCATGGCATAACTGAGTAATTGTTCGGCCTTTTGCAACATTTCGGTACGTGGCTGCTGCCCCTGATGCTGATCAAGCCAGTTTCGCCAGAACCGTGTCAGCTGGTCACTCAAATGACTTGAATCTATATATTGGCGGTTGCTCAACATCAAATAAGTCTTAAGCGCATTATAGGCATCTTGTGGATTTTGGTCTGATGGCGCTAAGGCCAGTTGTTGAACTTGTGCAACCAGCTGAACTTGTACATTGATATGATTTTCTTTTAAAGTCGCCGAATGCTGTTTTACCCGTTGTAGATATTCCGCAATACTCTGCTGGGTAGGCTGCAAGATTAATTGCTCAATTCCTTTCAAATATTCAGCTTGCAGTTTTTCCCGGATCTGATGCCCTTGATACAGACCAAAACGATACTTGAATGGAAGCCTTTGATCAAATTGATCCAACTGTTGTAAATGCGCTTGCAGGATTAATAATGCATCCATTTGTGTGGCCAGTTCAGTTCCTGACTGTTGCTGCATCAGCACCACCTTATTCAGGTCAGCCTGAACCTCAGCCATTAACTGCTGGTTATTGCGATAAGACCATATCCACATACTCAATACAATTGATACTGTGAGTAAAGCTCCGGTAAAAGCCATAAAGCGCTGACGTTTTCGTGCCGGATTAATATGCTGCTTTACCAGATGCTTATCTTTAAGGATGACCTCAGAAAATAGGCTTTTCAGGAAATAACCTTGATTCTGGGATGTTGATGGAGTGGATAGCGCAATTTCATCATCACTGCGAATCAGATGAAAATCCTCAGCAATCTGTTTTGTCATTGGACTTTCAATCTGGCCTTCCTGTAAGGCACTGGTAAAATAAAAGCCACGAAAAACCGGTTTAAATTGGTAAGGATTTTCCTGAAACAAGGTTGCAATAAAGGTCTTGAATACTGGTTTAAGACTCTTAAATTCCAAAGGAAAGGTCATCACGCTGGGTGATATCTGCTGCGAATGACGACGGGTTAAGTGGGTCGTACTTACATTTTTGAGTCCGTCATATAAAATACTGAAATGCTTTTCAAACAATTGAACAGCATTTTCACTGGAAGCTGGTTCATAGGCCAAGGTGGCACCCCAAACCTGATCAAATTCCTGCTCATGATAACAATCAAAAAACTCCGTGAATCCGGCAATCAGATCCATCTTGGAAAATACCAGATAAACCGGAGCAAATACCTCTAGACGTTCAGTCAGATCCTGTATACGCGCCCGCAGACTTTTGGCCAGTTGCATAGACTTCTCCGGACTTTGGTTGACCAGTTCGGCCACACTGACCATCACAATCAATCCATTCACTGGGGCTTTAGCACGATTTTTCTTGAGAATATTCAAAAATCCCAGCCATTCCGGATGGTCTTCAGGATAGACCGAATACCGCCCAGCGGTATCCAGCAACACACCCTGTGTTGAAAAAAACCAGTTACAGTTTCGAGTTCCATTGAGCCTGGCAGATCGCATTTTCTGATGGGTTGCTTCAAATGGAAAGCGTAGACCTGAGTGATAAATGGCAGAACTTTTCCCTGCTTCAGGATGACCAATCACCATATACCAAGGCAGTTCATAGAGTGCAGCATTAGCCTTGCAATCGCCCAGTTTAGATTTACGAATCAGCTGGATGGACTCTTTGACCTGTTGACTGATTAACTGAAGTTCTGCTTTATTATTCTTGCTTTCAGCCTCGGTATTTTGAGCTAAGGCCGTTGCAATTTTTTCGTCCTGTTTAGCAGACCGATAACGCTGGATAAATGCATAAATCCCCCAACCTATTAAAATAGCAGCATAGACCAACAGTAAAATCCAGAAGACTCGATCAGCGACCGTATTCTTCATGGAAATAATGACCACTAAAAAAGATAAGGCCATCATCGCTTTAGGATTACCAATGTACTGCCAGACATAGCCCAAGACTGTATAAAATAGTGTATTCACGGTTATCTCTTATTTTAATTTTTATAAATAATTAAGCGACTAATGTGCTTTGATTGAGTTGATCATTTTTTGTATTGGTAAAATATAAATAGGTAGATTCTTGTTGTAGGCCATAGGTTATTGTAATGACATTGTCTACTAGATGTGCTGACAACATCGCAGCAAAAACGGTGGCTAAATGCTGCGTATGCCCCAAATAAATTTTAGGATAAACAACATGATCTGGTTCGAAGTCAATATTTTCGAAACTTTTTTGTATTTTCTTCATTTTTTTGGAATGCGTGACTTCATCCAATACGACTAAAAAAGGTTGAGGCCATTCTAGCTGAGTAGAGAGATCAACTTGATGCTGAGCCAGATATTCCTGCAAATGCGTGACATGCTTAGCTACTTGCAGGCTTTGCAACGGGATCATTCCTTCAATTTCTAACTCAGGCGCAGCTAGACACCAGCTGGCAGCATATTCTGACGCAATATAGTGTTCATTTTGCCAAAGTTGATCATTGAGATAGTCCTGATCAATTTCAGAATCTGCCACGATGATAAGACTGGCCTCATGGGATTGCCCTGCGCTCTCTTGTATTAAATTCAACCAGTTGGAATAAGCACGATCAGCTGGCAAGAAATGCAACTGGAGATGAATCTGAGCAGGAATTATTGAATATTGCTGCTCAATCTGGCTTAAGAGTTGTTTCTGATATATTTCATTCCAATCATCAATCAAATGATCGGCTAACAAAATATGAAGATTCAATCGATTTAAGCGAACGACTGGTGCGGTAGTAAGAGGTGTAATGTGACTCTCATCTTCTTGGTAATTTTTCTGTCTCCATCCCGGATGCATTCGATATTGATAAGCCAGCTCCTGATCATAAAATAATGCAGAATGTTTTAACTGTCTTGATATTAAGCTCAGGCTTTCCTGATGCTGCTCCAGTTGATCTTGAATGAGGTGTTGAATCCGCCGTCCACTTAAGCTTGTCATTATTCCTTGCTCAGTCTGGTCTTTTTCGAGCAATGAATCTATGGCATGAATACGATATGCCAATAGCGGCAGACCAAAATAATTCAGCAATTTGGGGTCTAATTCTGGACTACTAAACTGCATCATTTTCTCTAAAATTTCTGCATTTTCACCAAAACTGTGCCAAGCCGCAGCTGAAAAAATATTAAGGGGGTAATCTTCAATCGGCTTTAAGGTTTCTTTTGTATTTTCAGAATCTTGCTGCCGTATTTGAGCCAATGAATTTGCTTGATCCTGCTGCTTTTGTTTTCTTTGCTGATACTTTTTTAGCGCTTTATAGATCAAATAAGGTGTAAATAACAGCAGGCAAAGTAGTAAAGGTAAAATACCGAAATACAATGTCAACTCTATATTGGATGGATCGTACTGAATGTCTCTCCAGTAATAAATGACAAGACCACTCGTAAGCACAAATAAGCCTACAAAAGTCTGAATGACAGGCTTGATCATGACAGGCTTCCTATCAGGCTATAACACGTTTGCGTATTATGTGTCGCCTGATTGGCCAGCAATACCGCCCCTTTTGCCAAACCCATAGGATTCGCTTGTCCGAGCTGGACTGAACATAATTCATCTTTTTCTAGAATCAGCCGGAGATCTACCAATAAGGTTGGGCTACACCAGATTTGAAGAATCTTTTTTAATTTGACACTATGGATCCCTTCAGATAAAAAATTCAGATAGTCTTCACGTTTTAATGGGCCGATTTCAATTTCAATTTTTTCATCAATTTGCTCAAGTCTTTCGCCACAAAAACTATTGATTCCCAGCCGAACCGGTCGTGATTCTCCCAAACAGCTTCTTTGCTGTTCATTAAGCTGAAAGGTTTCTGGAATGAACTCATTGATCTGAAAGTTAAACTTAAAGATACAGGACAGGACGCTGTTTAAGGCATAATGTGTATTATTTTGACCCTGCATCAAACCTGAAAATTCAGCAAAATAATCATCTATATTCTGCTGTTCATGCTGCTGACTCATATAGCCACTCAAAGCATGTAGCAGGTTCAGATAATGATTTTCCTGCTCAATTTCATAGCGTAAGGCTAAGTGATAATTCAGACAGGCATCGACATATTGTGCAGTAAGCTTATGATTGAATAATCCCAGAAAATGCAAGCTTTCTTCTCGTTGTGCCCGTGTGCCCTGTTTAATTTTATCCGTATAGATATAAGGCAATTCTCCCAGAATACCAGTTAGCCCAACAATTAAATTGGTTATCTGCACTTTCTTATCTTGAGTTTGTAGTGATTCAATTTCAGAGACTGGAAAATTAAGATTCAGTGAACTGATAAATTGAAAGGCTTTACTCCATTCCTGCTCGTTTTTCTGTTCAGGCGCATGCCTTAATAATCGCGTGGCTTGAATAAATTCAAAGCTGGTCGGTTGCTGATAAAGCCGGTCAACTACAGAAGCCTTTTGCCACCAATCTGCTGTACGCATTGGTATAACTCCTGTTTTGATTTTGAATCAATAACGTGCATGTCTACATAACTATTCATCTGAACCTTTAAATTAAAGAGATGATTTAAAACCTGCACAAATATATAGAGACTAGCTCCCCGAAATATTTCGGTATCAATCTGAATTTCAACTTTGACACCACGTACAAATAGTGGAAACGGTTTATGCTCACGCAGTTTCTGCGTCAGGGAAAATTGTACAGTCTGAATTGAGTTAATAATGAGGCGATTTTCTTTAGATTGTGGCAAGTTATAAAGTTCAAGTAATTCTTTAATATAGCTGACCGCATCCCCTTGCATTAAAGATAGATTATTTAATGATAAGTGCGAAATAATCCGCCACTGTTCCTGCAGTTTTTGATCAAAATAATAGGGTAAATTAGGTCTTTTGACTAAGGTTGCCTTCCGCATCAAGCTACTGTCATTTAAAGACAAGGTGTTTTGATCTTTATGGTAACTTTCATAAGGCAGATCCCGATTACAGCATAGTAACTGGATACTGACAAAGTCTGATGAAATTTGATGCGGTTCTAAAGATTTTGAAATAATGGAATATTTTAGTCCTGTACGGTTATTATTGTCCTCAGGGAGTAGATGATAATAAAACTGCCCATCTGCCTGATGATAATGACTCATAGCAAAAAAAGGTAAGACTGAAAAAATCATCTGATTTTTTTCATTTTTTTCTCGTAATATATTCATCTCAGTGATTGCATAGACCTGAAAATATTCAGGATGATGGATATCACTTATGAGTGAATATTCAAGGCGTTGATGATCAATTTTCTGTGGTTCAGCCTGTTTAGGGAACAAATTCACTATGGGAGTTGCAAATAATTTGAAATTGGCGCTATTTAATTCTGAATAGTTTCGGATCATTGCCTGATCATTCAGATTCATTTTAAAGTGAATCTTTAATTCAAATTCTGTAGTTTCTATATTCAGGTTTTTTAGAAAATTCAGATTCAAATCAAGAAAATTAAATTTCTCTGGAAAGCAAAAATACTCAATTAATAAACGATAAGCATGGTGAGTATGCTGATCGATTGGTAATACACTTTCTGTCTCAGTAAAACCCTGCAACTCAAATGGATTTTCAATATCAATCTTTTGGGTCTGTGTGTTTATAGAAAAACGGGTCTCGGGTTTAAAAATACAATCCAGTACTTGCAAGGGGAGATTGGAAATTGCATCAAGATAAATCGGCAGTTTTTGTTGGTCTAGCAGTCGTTGCTGCTGGTTAAAAATCTCGAAACCAAAGATTAGAGTTGCGTTCTGATTTAAATGAATATGTGCCGAAGCATGTGTTTTAAAACTGAGCGATTTTAATCCGATGGGTAATAGTTCAACCTGTTTTACCGTACGATATTCGCATTGTACTCCACGGGTACTTTTTGATTTTAGTACAGTTTTTTTAGGAATCTGCTGGCTACTTTTAAGCTGTCGGATTTTATTGCAATCCTCAAAACTGACCACTGAACATGCTGGAAAAGGTTTCAGATACTGCGGAAACATCACCTCAAAAATAGAGCGAGTGAATACCTCGTAGCTGTCATGTAACTTTTTATCAATGCGGGCGGAAATGAGTGAAAATGCCTGAATCAATCGTTCAATATGCGGGTCATCAATTTGCTCCTGATTGAGAGCAAGACGTTGAGCAATTTTCGGATATTTTTTGGCAAATTCTCGTGATTGTTGTCCAAATTCCTGTAATTGTTTTTCATAATACGGTAATAATTCTTCAATCACAGCACACCTGCTGATGTTCTAGGCAAAATCACGTATTGTTGTGTTGTGGGGTTGAGAAAAGCATCAAAAATCACCGGCTCATAGAGTGGATAAATATTTAAATAAGCTTGGATACTCAAACACAAGCTTCCCATATTCTGCTCATCTACCAGCATCTCTACATTAACTTGTTTTAAACGTAGTTCATGAACATGAATAGACTGCTCAATAGAACGGCAGATTTTGTCCCGATCCAGTGGATTCGCCGTTGAAAGACCGACAAAATCTATAATGCCAAATTGAAGAATGGAACCTTTAACCTGATCATAGCGATCAACCCTGCCCTCCAGATTAGCCATGCGGCTATTTAATAGATCTTCCAGATCAGTAGCGACTGATTCTCTTAAGGCCTGCAAAGAAAGCCCTTGTACACTCATTAGGTTCTGAGGCAAGAGACGGTCAAATAATGTTGTTCTAAATCCGTAAGGATGGAGCTGATCCAAATTCATATTGTTATTTTCTAATTTTATTTATTATTTTAAATATTCTGAGAGAGGCTGATCAGGATCAGCCTCTAAAGGAGCAAATTATGCTGCATAAGATGCAGTGTTATTTGCCAATGACCATTTCTTGGTCACTGCACCTTTTTGCGTGCCATTAATATCCTGTTGATTATAAGTCCATTCAACTGCTGCATATTTCAGACCAAAAGCTTCTGTTGGAACACCTTCTTGATTCACTACTGGAGTCACTTGTGAAACCAACACATGTTTTAATTTAATTTGTAGATATTTAATGCGTTTATCGCCATTCGCTCGATAAAAATCGATTTGTACTTCATCAAAGGTATAACCTGCTGAACATGCTTCCCAAAGTTTTGGGCTGGTTGCATCCAGATCTTTCATAAAAATCATGTCAGAATGTTCAACCCGTTCTGCAGTATGACCACCTACACTGGAAGAGGTTGCCGATTTTGGCTGGCGAATATTGTGAGACCAAGAGTTCACTTCTAACCAGCTTTTATGTTCTGAATCACGAGATTCACCATCGACTTTATATTTGCCTCGAAATTGGACGTAAATATCTTTCATTTTTAATAATTTTCCTATTGTTATAAACGTTATTATAATTTTGCCAACAGCTTTAATTGCTTGACTGCGGCAGCTCAGTGACCAGTCGCAAAGAGACAGACAACTCGTCTAGCTGAAAGTGTGGTCTCAAAAAGACCACAGACTTGTAGTGTCCAGGTTTTGCCGGATTTTCTACAACTTTGATAGAAGCCTCACGTAGTGGATACTGTGCTTTGGCTTCCTGTGAAGCGCCGTCATCCAAGAGTACATATTGAGACAGCCAATCATTTAGAAATGCTTCGACATTTCCTGCTGATGCAAAGCTTCCCACCTTGTCACGCATCATGGCTTTTAAATAATGGGCGATACGTGAAACTGCCATAATATATTGAATTTGACTTGATAATGCAGAATTGGCATTGGCCAGGTCATTTGCATATTTCTTTGGTTTTTGTGTAGATTGAGCGCCGAAAAAGGCAGCATAATCCGTATTTTTACAATGTACCAACGGAATAAATCCAAGATCACTGAGTTCTTTTTCACGACGATCTGTAATGGCAATTTCCGTCGGACATTTAAAAATGACTTCCCCATCATTGGTTTTAAATGTATGTACTGGTAGACCTTCGACCAGACCGCCACCTTCAACACCACGAATTGCCGCACACCAGCCATGCATGTCAAAGGCATTGGTTAACCGTGTACCCAGAGCATAAGCAGCATTCATCCAGAGATATTCATTGTGATTTTTACCGGAAACATCTTCCACGTAGTTAAAGCCTGCTGTCGCAGTACCTTCTTTCGGATGATAAGGTAAACGGCCTAATACTCGCGGAATGGTCAATGCCATATAACGGGCATCGTCACTTTCTCTGAATGAACGCCATTGTACATATTCAGCTGTTTCAAAGATTTTGGACACATCGCGTGGACGATCGATGTCGGTAAAAGCTTCCAGTCCAAACATTGAAGGACTTGCCGCAGAGATAAATGGTGCATGTGCGGCGGCTGCCACATGTGAAATCTGCTCTAGCAGATACAGGTCTGACGGTGTGCGATCAAATTCAAAATCGCCAATTAAAGTGGCATAAGGCGCTCCACCAAAAGAACCATATTCTTCTTCATATATTTTTTTAAATAATGTACTTTGATCAAAGTCAGTTGCACTCTGAAAATCTTTAACCAGTTCTTTTTTAGTGGTATTCAGCATGCGAATCTTGATTAAAGAATGTGATGGCGTTTCCTGACAAAAATAGTATAGTCCACGCCAAGTAGATTCGATTTTTTGAAACTGTTCGTGATGCATAACCTTACTGAGCTGAGTCGAAATTAAGGCATCAATTTCTGCAATACGTTTATCTAAAGCCAGTGTCATATTTTCAGAGACTATAATCGTACCGGCCATAACCTCCTTGGCCAATTCACCAATCAGGCTTTTAGCACGTTCATGTTCCTCTTCTGTACGGGCAATTCGACTACGTTCAACGATAGAATCCAGAACCGAGTATTCCTGAATAGATACATCTGGGACAATTGCAGCATTAGAATGATTCACTGTCTGCCTCCACACTCATTTTCTGAATTTGGTCAGTATTTTTTAAAACTTCATCCAGCAAATCTTCCAGGCGTTCATTATTGGAAATCTTATTGCGCAAATCAGTTAAACGTTCTCTTGCTTCAACCAGTTTTCGCAAAGGTTCAACCTGTTGTACTACCTGTTCCGGCAGGAAATCATCCATAGCATAGAACATCAGATCTACCGAAATTTTTCCGCCCTCTTCGGTCAAACTATTGTCCACCTGAAAACTGGCACGGGGTGCTAAGGACTGCATTACCTCATCAATATTTTCGAGGTCTACATTGATAAATTTTTTATCTTTAAGCTTGCTGCTTTTCAGTTCAGAGGCTGCTGAAAAGTCTCCCAATACTCCGACCACAAATGGCAACTCTTTGACTTCACGGCCATCCCCGACTTCAACATCGTAGGTCAATTGCACACGCGGCGGCCGAATGCGTTGTAATTTTTTTTGTACACTTTCACGCTTAGCCATCATGATTTTCCTTGTTAATTATTTTTTAATGATCCAAATGGATTGGTAGTGAGGCCATGGGTTTGAGTGCTTATATTTTCTGGTTTCTTATTGTTCATGGCTGCTGTATTCACTTTCGTATTATTACTCGATGTTTTATTTTTCTTTAGATTAACATTTTGTTTTAGCGTAGTATTTGCCTTAGTTTTTATCTGTTTTGATTTCGAATTCAACGCTATATGGGATGAAGATTCAGAAAATTTCGGTGCGGGTTGTGCCAGATAAATATGTTCAGTCAGTGATTTGGCTTGCGGATAGGTAAATTCGTTTAAAGCACGAACTTCTGTACTACGCATCTGCTCTAAACTTCCGGCAGAGATTCCAATACCGGCCAAAAAACCAAGATCAGTCAAATCCTGATGATGGTAATTCTGCTGATGTAATTGCTCGATTAAATTCAATGCCTTCAGGTTATATCCTAGTTCGACATAGCGCTTGGCGATTTGGGTATTGAGTTGATGCTGTAGCGGAATATTTTTCTTCGCCGATTTGTCGCATAGCTGCTGATATAAACCGATCAGTGCTAAATCAGTAGCATCTTTTGCCTGTGGATAGGCCTTGATACATGATCGATTTAATTCTGCAGCGTGAGTTTGAGCAAAACATAGCTGTGCCATTCCTGAGATGAGCAATACGATAAAACTTAAATTGTTTTTCAAAGTGAGCCTCATTTTTTGTTGTTTTTTATTTTTGAATATTAAAAAATGATTTTTCTATTCTTATAATTTTAAAATCGTGATGTAGATTTAACAAAAAATGATCACAAAAAGTCAATACGAAAATGAGTTTTAGTTAAAAAATTTATGTAATTTGCTAAAATTGCTAAATTCCGATCAATGAATGCAGACTTTTTATTGGATTTGAGTAGAATATGCCAAAAATAGTGCATCAAAATATTTTGACAGCCTATAGATAAACTTAAATAAATAAAAATTAAACTTAATAATAAGAATCATATAGCTATAAATTCCCAAAATATCAGGCTATATATTGAAAAGAGAAAAATATGAGTAATTTAAAAATTTTGATTACAAAATTATCCGGACATGCGCGCCTCTGCCTTGAAAAATCGGCGAACTCCTGCATTAAAAATCAAAATTATGAAATCGAAATTGAGCATTTTTTCTTAGAATTACTACAACAAAATGAATTAAATGATATAAAGTTCTTGCTGAAAAAATATAAAATTGATGAAGATAATCTGATTAATGAGCTTCGTCTGAGTATTCAACAACTGAATAAAGGGAATTCTCGCACTCCTATCTTTGCTAAATCAATTATTCGTGTATTAGAACAAGCCTGGCTTTTGGCTTCAGCAGAAAAAAATCCGATGATCCGGAGTGGACATTTACTGGTTGCTTTGCTTACTGCACCGCATCTATATCAAGTTGCGATTCGTGCCTCTGCATTATTTGAGCTATTTCCAATTGATAGCATGAAGCACCAATTTTTAGAACACTGTAAGCAAAGTATTGAAAGCCCAGATCATATTCATTGCAGCAACATACAAGAAAATTCACCCGCTCAACAGCCAGAATTTAATAAAACTCCAGCACTCGATCAATACACAATAAATTTAACTGAAAAAGCGCGCCTAGGCCAGATTGATCCAGTGATTGGTCGTGAATTCGAAATCCGCTTGATGCTAGATATCCTGATGCGCCGTCGTCAAAACAATCCTATTCTTACTGGGGAGCCAGGAGTAGGAAAGACTGCCGTTGTAGAAGGACTGGCACTGAAAATTACCACCCATCAAGTGCCTGATCCACTTAAAAATGTAGAGCTGCATATGTTGGATCTTGGATTATTACAAGCGGGTGCCAGTGTCAAAGGTGAATTTGAAAATCGACTCAAACAAATCATTCAGGAAGTTCAGTCTTGTCGTTATCCTATTATCTTATTTATTGATGAAGCCCATACCTTGATTGGTGCAGGTGGTCAGGCTGGTCAGAATGATGCAGCCAATCTGTTAAAACCGGCTTTGGCACGTGGTGAACTACGCACCATTGCAGCAACGACTTGGGCTGAGTACAAACAATATTTTGAAAAAGATGCTGCACTTAGTCGGCGTTTTCAGGTCGTGAAAGTAGAAGAACCGACTGAAGAAGTGGCCATCAATATGTTACGGGCCATGATTCCGGTCATGACTCAACATTTTCAGCTGCACATTGATGATGAAGCCATTATTGCTGCGGTACGTAATTCGCATCGTTATATCAGTGGGCGGCAATTACCAGATAAAGCCATTAGTGTTTTGGATACGGCAGCAGCACGGGTGGCTTTGAGCCAAAATTCGCAACCGGTCAAGTTAGATCATTTACAGGCACAGTTACATAATTTTCAACTGGAATATGGCCTTTTACACAAAGAGCATCAAGATCCCCTGATGTATCAAGAGCGTTTAATTAAATTATCAGAAAAAATTTCCAACTTAGAACAGGAAATTTCACAGCTGAGATGCCAATGGCAGCAAGAACTGGAGCTAATTCAGCAAATCAAATCCTTACAGGCTCAACCCGAACAGAGTGAGAAGCAGAATCAAATAAAAACATTACGCCGGCATTTAGCCCAGATTCAGGCTCAGGATCCATTGGTCTTTGAAGGTGTGAACACGCTTATCATTAACCAAATCATTTCAGACTGGACTGGAATTCCGGTAGGAAAAATGATGAATAATGAGATCCAGCAAGTATTAACGCTCCAAGATAAATTATCAGAACGTGTCATGGGCCAGGATGATGCATTACAACAGCTGGTACAAGGCATTAAAACGTCTAAAGCTCAACTAGATGATCCGAACAAACCGCAAGCTGTGTTTTTGTTAGTTGGCCCAAGTGGTGTAGGAAAAACTGAAACTGCCCTCGCCTTGGCGCAGGAATTATATGGTGGTGAGTCACATCTGATTACGGTGAATATGTCGGAATATCAGGAAGCTCATACTGTATCTTCCTTAAAGGGTGCGCCTCCAGGTTATGTCGGCTACGGTCAAGGAGGCGTATTGACGGAAGCTGTGCGCCGTAATCCATATAGCGTAGTTTTACTGGATGAAATCGAAAAAGCGCATACTGATGTGCAGGAGTTATTTTATCAGGTCTTTGACAAAGGAATGCTGGAAGATGGCGAAGGCCGACTAATCGATTTTAAAAACACTACGATTCTGCTGACGTCGAATGTGGGTTCCAGTGCCATGATGCAGGCTTGTTTAAAT
Source organism: Acinetobacter sp. YH12106 (assembly GCF_013418995.1). Taxonomy (NCBI): domain Bacteria; kingdom Pseudomonadati; phylum Pseudomonadota; class Gammaproteobacteria; order Moraxellales; family Moraxellaceae; genus Acinetobacter; species Acinetobacter sp. YH12106. The sequence continues at coordinate 427,011 of NZ_VPAV01000001.1, read as the reverse complement.
CAACCTAGGGAAAACTGGCCGGATGCCAATACTTTGATAGATCAATTAAAACCAAGCTTATATCAGCAATTTAAACCGGCATTTCTAGGACGTATGCAGATCGTGCCTTATTATCCTTTGCACGATGAACTGTTAATCCGGATTATTCAGCATAAACTGGCAAAGATTATCCAACGCATCCAGCAGCAATATGCCATGCAAGTTACTTATAATGAAAACGTGCTTGAACTACTACTCAGCCGCTGTACTGAAATTGATAGCGGTGCACGTAATATTGATCATATTTTAAATGCTTCCATATTGCCTGCTTTGGCTACAGAAATACTTATGGCCATGAGTGAAGAAAAGCTGCCTAAATTAATTCATATTGATGTCCAGCAAAATGAAATCCTTTACAGCGTAGATCCAAAAATTAAAACAGTTAAAAAATCTCGTTCTAAAAGCAATACAGCTGATGTTGTATGATCAGATTAAATAAATAATAAAAACAAATAAATATAAGAATGGGTATAGAAATGACACTGAAATTTGAATATTTATTGCAAGGAATTTCTATTGAACAGTCCTGTGGCGTGGATTGTTCATTTTCAAATGATTTTCATGCGATTAAAAAAGCCAAAACTTGGGATGATCCCCTATTAGATCAAGGTGACTGGATCGCTGAACCCAAACAAGCGGATTGGCAATTTGTGAATGACAAAATAATTGAATTATTGTGCGAAAAAACCAAGGATATTCGATTATATACTTGGCTCATTCAGGCATGGAGTCATCTATATGGTTTTGAAGGTATTGCTCGAGGATTAGAACTAAGCCAACAAAGTCTGAGGCGCTACTGGTTAGAGATACATCCTGTTATTGAAGAGGATAATCTTGATCAGCGTTTGGGTTTGTTGCAAGGTTTGATTGCACAATTCCCCATACTAATGAAACAGATTCCTTTGGTCAGCTCCGCACCTTTTTATAGTTTAAGTACATATGAAGCACTTTTACATCAGCGCAATATACAGCTAAAACAACAGGATTATTCTTCTGAAAATGATCCTGTTCAGGACTTGGAATATTTTGAGCAACTATTGCTAAATACTGACAAATCTATACTGAGCCGAAATAATCAATATCTTTTGGAGATTCAGACAGAGTGGCAGAAACTTAAAACCACTTTGGATCAACTGTTGGGTCTGGATGCACCAAGTTTTGCAGCCACAGACTCTCAGCTCGAAGCAATATTCACCAGTATCAAGCGAATCTATAAAATCGAAACTTTTGAGCAACCTTCCGAAATAATATTAGATCAGGTGAACTCACCACAACCTCATACTTCGGAAGCAGTTGTGATGAATATCTCACATGCAAATTCAAATCTGCATAAATTTCAGCCCCATGCCCAAAACCATTTGGCCAATCGTCAACAGGCAATGCAGTTATTACAAGAGATTGCTCAGTATTTTCAGATCAATGAACCACATAGCCCAGTGAGCTATATGCTACAAAAAACAATTAAATGGAGTCAGCTGCCCTTACATGAATGGCTGGCTCAAGTCATCAAAAATGAGAATCCTGTAGAGCATGTCCATGAATTACTGGGTGTACATACCAATAATGAATCAAAGAATGAATGGTAAATATTAAAATGTTCAGAGCAGAAAAAGTACTTTGGGGCGAAGGTCTATTTTTAAGACCGCAACATTTTCAATTACAAGATGCTTATCATGAGCAACGTTTGAGTCATATGATTCGTGCGACATTTCCTTTTGCTCATGGAATTCAGTCCATCCAATTTGATGAAGCACAGTTCAATATGCACATACTGGCATTAAGTAAAATTGAAATGATTTGGCAGGATGGTGAAATTTATCAGGCACCAGCACAGGATTTATTACCAGAACCCGTGCAACTGGATGCTTTAAACCTGCATGGAGAGATGCAGGTTTATTTGGCTTTACCGATGCTACAACCCAATAAACAAAATGTAAGTCATGCCGAAAGTACTCAGGCTGGCCGTTATCACTCGCAGTTAATCTCAACCCACGACTTATTTACCGATGCAACGACTGCAGAAATCACCCTGTTACGCCGTCGTGCTGAATTTAAGCTATTTGAACTCGGGCAAATACCTCAACAGCATCTGGATGGCTATTTATATATCCCGGTTGCTCAAATCAAGAGACAAAGTTCAGGAAATTTTATTCTCAATCATAAGTTTATTCCTCCCATTCTACATATCCAGGCATGTGAGTATCTGCTAGACAATTTAAAGCGAAGCTTAAATATCATTCGAGCCAAAATTAAGACGATTCAATCCAATAACCGTGAAAATGAACAGAAATTGATTGAATTTCGCTCGGGAGATATTGTCTCTTTCTGGCTGGTAAATACCTTAAATACAGCCCATGCAAGCTTGAACCATATTTTGCAGTATCCGCAAATTCATCCGGAACGACTATATGCGGAACTGCTACGACTTACTGGATCTTTACTCACCTTCTCGACTGCTTATGAGATTGATCAACTGCCACAGTATCAACACCATCAACTTTACGACAGCTTTAATCAGCTGGATATTATTCTCAGAGATTTACTCGATACGATTATCTCGAATCGCTATATCAGTATCAGTTTAAAAGAAACACGTCCATCCTATTGGATTGGGAGTCTGGAAACAGACAAAATCAGCCGAAATACCAGGTTATATCTGGCTGTATCGAGTAGCGTAATGCCAGCGCATAATCTGATTGCGCATGTTCCGGTCCGTTTTAAGGTCGGCAGTACCATCGATGTTGAACAACGTGTAATTGCAGCTTTGCCTGCTGTGCCAGTGCAGCATCTTATGCAGGTTCCTACGGCAATTCCGGTGCGATCCGGTGTTCATTATTTTGAGATCGAACCAAATAATGAACTGTATCAGCGTATGCTGGATTCAGAAGCAATTTGTGTTTATATCCCGAATGGGTTTCAGGATATTGCGATTGAACTCATTGCGGTTATGAATGGATGAATATTCAAATGAATACAATCACAAATAATCCTTCTTCACTGTTTGAAGAGGATCAGAACGGAATCGGCGATATAGCAAGACAAGCTATCGAAACCAATATCTTATACAAGGCAAGTTTGCTAGATTTATTGCATGATGGTTTTTATATCATTTTTCTTATAAAAAATAACTACATACCTGCTGATATAGAATTATTCCGTGAGAAAGTTTTGCAAATGCTCAGCCAATTTGAAAGCCAGGCACGTAAGGTACAATTTTTAGCTGAAGATATTCAAGATACCAAATATGCCTATTGTGCTTTACTGGACGAAACGATTGTCACACAACAGGATGAGCGCTTTTTTGATTTGCAGAATTCCTGGATGTTGAGCCCGTTGCAATTAAGTCTGTTTGGTTCACAACTGGCTGGCTATCAGTTCTTTGAATATCTGGAAAACATCCGTCATAAAGACAAGGATCGACTGGCAGTATTAGAGGTTTATCATTACTGTCTATTATTAGGCTTTCAGGGAAAATACCGGATTGAATCGATTGAACATTTGAATAGTTTGGTGGCTCGAGTCGGAGATCAGATTGATTATCTCAAAGTTAAGAAAACGGCCTTCTCTCCTTTTTCCGCACTTCCCGATCAAATCAGACATATAATTCATCGAGAATTACCATTTTTCTGGATTTTAATTTTCCTGTTTTTATTTGCAGTATTCAGCTTTGTCGCTTTTAAATATGCTTTATCGACAGAACAAACAACTATTTTTACTCAATATCAGAATCTGATTAGCGCTCCTGCTGAGCAAGCTTATATTACGATTCATTTACCCTAATTAAATTTTTCAGATCAATACCATGAAAGCTCATAAAAATAAAAACTTAAAAGTATTTACTTCAGAAAAATTGAATGCAATCTTTGCAAAGAATTGCGCCGTTGTACAATTTATATCGCTTAAGAAAAGACTGGGTTGGAATCTGAACTAGATCAAGTATTTCACTTATGATTTTTATCATATTGAGTAGCTTCACCCTAATGAGTTTGGTAATGTTCGCCCTGCTGTCCTATGAATTTAGACGAAGGATACAGGCTGTTTTTCTCAGATTCATTCCGCAAAGTAAACAGAAATTGACTCAAGCAATACATTTTTCACGTAAATTTTATCGGGCGGCCTCGCCTGAACATCTGCATTCTCATTGGTATGTGCAGCAGTGGTGGATTTTGATTACCGGATTAATATTATTTGGCAGTATTTTGCTACTCGCTTTTACCCAGCCCTTAACTGCCAGAAAATTTGAATCTGAATATTTAAGGAAAGTTGATCCACAAATTTATGCTCTTTTGGATGGGCAAATGTTGACAGCTCCGCCTGAAGTTGCTGACCGCCTCATTATAGAAGCCCTTCAACAAGAGCATTTTCCAGATCATCCGGCTATTTCAGCACAAAGCTTTAATTCAAATCTTGAAGATATTCATAGATCAGCAATGCTTACGCATTCAGATCTCAGTACAGCAGACCGTAAATGGCGTAAGATGAATCCACGATTTAAGCAACGTTTACTGATGGTATTTAAAATCATGAAAGAACAGCATGATTATGAGCTGGTTTTACTTGAAGGCTATCGGAGTCCGGAACGGCAAAATTCGTTGGCAGCCGATAGTAATATTACCAAGGCTAAAGGCTTTCAGAGTTATCATCAATTTGGATTGGCTGCAGATATTGCCTTTAAACGGCATGGCAAAGTAGTCATTACAGAACGTGATCCTTGGGCCATGCGCGGTTATGAATTATATGGTCAGGTCGCTGAATCGGTGGGTTTGACCTGGGGCGGCCGCTGGAAATCCATTAAAGATTTTGGACATACTGAATATCGTATGCCCGGTTTAAAGAAAACTGCTGAGATGGCACATCAACTGATCCATGAAGGTCAATTACAAGTATATACATTACAGCCTTAAATATTACTTAATTAAGAAAGGCTTGTATGTGTTTAATGACTTCATCTGGTTTTTCACCATGTAGCCAATGACCGGTATTTTCAATAACTTCGATTTTTGCCTGAGAAAACTGTTCATTAATTGCTGCAAAATGTTCTGGTTTTGAGATATAAAAAGAATCACCACCACGCAGAAATAAGGCTGGCCGATTAATTTTTTCGACCTTTTCCCAAGCCATAATATCTGGATAATGATCAAATAAAGCCTGAACATTAAACAGCCACTGCCCTTTATTAAAGGATTTTAATAAAAATTGAATCACCATTTCTTCATGAATATATTTACGCATAATTTTTGCTGCTTCCAGTCGTGAAGCAACATTTGCTTGCTGTACTGCAAATAAGGCTTTAAAAATTTCAGCATGATGACTTTCATGATATTGGATCGGTGTAATATCAAGCACGATGAGTTTTTCAGTCTGTTCACGAGCTAAATCTGCCAGTTTCATAGTAATTTTCCCACCCATAGAATGTCCAACAACGACAAACTTATGAACATTTAAACTGGATAAAGTTTCCAATACATCTTCTGCCATGAGCTGATAGTTAATATCAGAGCTATGACCAGAAAGACCATGATTACGCACATCAATTTGGATCACGGTTCTCTGTTCAGAAAAATGTCGAGCCAATACTCCTAAATTACTCAAACTACCAAATAAACCATGAATAAAGAGCATTGGAGATACTGTTGAAGTTTCATGATGGTGTAATTGATAGTTAAGGATCATTTGAGAATTCCGTGATTTCTTGATTTAAATGTTAATAGTGGGTTGATATTGAAAATTAATCAATTGCCAAATTTTTAAAATAAAAAATTTGCTTAGGCTATTTATAGCAGATTGATCAATTTTGCTTAGGCTAAATTCATCATCAGATTAAAAGTGTTCAAAGCTTAATTATTAATTTGAATTAAAGAAAAATGCCCCATCAATATAAAAGACGATCTAATACATTTTTAAAATAGCCTTGGGATTAAGAGAAATCGCACCCATATTTTATTTTTAATTTCAGAATAAGGATGATACTAGAACAAATAGATTACCCTTCCACTACTTTTTCAAAGTTAGCCCATTATTTTGTATAACAGAAATTTGTAAATACACTCCTTTTTTCGTTTTAGAGCATGTAATAAATTAACAGCGAGATCTGCTGCTAAAATATATAAAATACTTAGGCTATTTTATAAATACAACAGGATTAGTTTTGTAGCATAAATATAAGATATAACTTCACTACCCTGCTTGGAATACCATTCATTTATGTATGAAGACAAAATTCACGCTATTCGTTATGAAGTCATTTCTATAATGCTTATGTGTGACATGATCAAGCAACAATATTATGCAGTATTAAAAGATCTCTCGACAAAGCTTAGAAAAATATTAAAGTTTAATTATTAAATTATAGTTATCAATTTTCTTATTTCCCGGATATATCCCCGGGATAATGAGTAACAATCATGTTTATACTTTAGTTTAACTTTACAAAAAACCCTACAGATAGATGCATCTTATTTAAGATGATATTTTTTGGTCAAAATCCAGCCAAGATTAAAATAATAATATTCTCTTTATTTTCATTAATGCGTGATGAGAAGAAGTACCACTCGCCCTATTCAACATCCCTATTTTTACAGAATACGGTGGTGGTCATTCCTGATTTACTCAGGCTCTGATCCTGTCGATCAAGAAAACTTTTGGCGACCATAGCCATCATGGGCGCCATATCCAGACTGTTATTTTCTTCAGAAACTTTTTGAATGTCCTGATAGGCTTTCAGTCGATTACAGAAAGCCTGACGTTGGGTTTTGGCATCGGCCTTTGGATCATCTTCATCTAAAATGTGCTTGGTTTCATTGACGATTTTAGTCTGTTCTAAAATAAACTGGTCATACGCACTTTGTGAAAGTGGTTCTGCAAAGACCATGCTATTCAGTAAGAATAACAATCCTGCACAAATGAAAGATGATTTTTTTAGCATTTAGATTTCTTCTTTCCAGACATCTTCATAATCATCGGCATCAATCATGAAACGAAAACCTGTTTCCAGAGCAAGATATGGTAATACTTCTGGTGCGATGTCCTGTAATTCACGTACGGTCATCGTTTCAAAAGCATCTTCACTTGAAGGTTCTCCGCCATAAATATACCAGCTGATATTTTCCGCTGTCTCAGGCTTTTTACGAATACCAACTATCGGATCCTGCTTTAAGGTATGTACGGCCACAGCAACAACATCATCACCCGTGACTTCAACATAAGCTGAGCCTACTTCTTCACAAAGTAACTTTTGCTCTGCGATCAGTTCTTGTAAAGGTGATAGATTTTGCGTGTTTTTCGACATTCGATATTACTCATTTATTTGCATTAGCACGCTATTTTAACTGAATTTTAGCAATGCTGATGAGGATTTCGTCGAGATGTTAAAATATCTGCGCTTAAAATTGTTTAAGCGCAGATATGAATTTCAGGCTTATTTGAAAATTTTAAAACGCTCTTCGTCCGCAAGATAATCTTTGGCATGTGTTTCGCCTTCGATTGAACCAAAGACCAGCTGTGCGCGAAGCTTCCAGTTGGCTGGAATGTCCCACTCAGCATGCACCTGCTCATCTACTATCGGATTATAATGCTGTAAAGATGCACCTAGGCCTTCAGTATGTAATGCTGTCCATGTGGCAAATTGCGCAATCGCAGTAGAATGCTCTGCCCAGACAGGGAAGTTATCCGCATAAGACGGGAATTGCTCCTGCAACGCTTGTACCACTGTTTGATCTTCAAAGAATAATACCGTACCTACACCAGCAGCAAAGCTGGCCATTTTAGCAGTGGTTTTTGCTGCACTTGCTTCATCTTTTGCATAACTTTTTAATTTATCTGCAACGATGCCCCAAAACTTTTCATGTTCTGTGTTGAATAAAATGACGGCGCGTGAAGACTGAGAATTAAAAGCAGATGGACTTTGTTTAATTGCAGTTTGAATTAAATCAGTTAAACGTTCAGGAGATTGTTCAATATTCTTGCCAATGGCATAAATAGTACGGCGTTTAGTAATTAAATCTAAAAACTGATTCGACATTTTTAAAAATCCTGGGATATATCTTCGGGAAAATTGGAACCTTTAGTTATTTTTGTGAAGCATAGCTAATCAATTAAACTTTTAGCTTATCTAAAAATAAAGCTTATATACCTTAAAAAATAATAGACAGAATTACTAGGCTATTTGCTTGATATTTTTATATATTTTTTAGCTAAAACTGATTCTTTTCACCTATTTTTTAAACAAAGGTTAAAATTACTGCCCAATGAAAATACTTTAGGATAAATAGTGGGCTATCTTGCTCTGTTCTCGGGCGAAATTCTAGGAATCATTATTTTTATAAGGTTTATTTTTTGAAGATCCCTGTTAAAGAGAATCTAATAATATAGCTTAGGCTATTTCCAAGCATCTCCGATCATGAAGGAAAGCTTAGGCTACAGATAAAATTAATCCCCCAAGAATGGAGGACTAATTTTTAGCAATGAAAACTATAAACTTAAATTAAAATTTTGCATTCAAAACTTGAGCTGATACTTTACTTTTCCACAGCTCACGTAGTGTCGGTAAATAGAATTTCTCACCTAGTTCAACCAGTTCTGCATCGATCAGTGCATGCATTTCGTGCATAAACAGATAGTCCAGTTCAACTGTACTTAGTTTTGACTGCTGCTTTTGATAGTCCTTACGCTTTTGCTGGGCTTGTTTAACCAAACGATCCGCAAATGCTTTATCTTTAAACTGGCTAATCGCCTTTAAACGCAGTTCAATAATGCCCCAACCGGTTAACAACATTTGGAAAGTCTCAAAGTCACCGCTGGTCGACTCCCAAGACATTTCTTCCAGATTTTCATCATCTGGAAGCACCGGCAAAAGAAGTTCCATGACACTTGGAAAAATCTTTTTAAAATTCAGAATAAATTTAACAGGATGCTCACCTGGATAATCCTTGAATTGCACCTTTCTTTGAACATCTGTTAAATAAATATCAAGCATAAAACAATCATCAGTGGTTAATCTCATCGAGATCTATTGTACGCAACTCTGCCTGAGATAAAAACCACTGCTGACGATTCCATGATAAAACAGGCTGAAAGATTGAAAATAAAAGCCTTAAACGCTTTATTTTACATTTGGTGAGACCATCTGTTCAGGACGTACCACCTCATCAAACTGTTCAGCCGTGACTAAACCAAGTTCAACAGCCACCTGCTTTAAGGTTTTAGCTTCTTTATAGGCAGTTTTGGCAACCTTGGCTGCATTCTCGTAACCAATCACCGGGTTTAATGCAGTGACCAGCATTAATGAGTCATGCAAGAAATGATCAATCTTGTCACGGTTCGGCTCAATACCTACGGCGCAGTGATCATTGAAACTATTACAGGCATCACCCAAGAGCTGGATGGATTGCAGTAAGTTATAGGCAATCACAGGCATAAACACATTCAGCTCAAAGTTACCCGATGCACCTGCCACATTAATCGTGGTGTCATTTCCAAGCACTTGCGCCACCACCATGGTCATGGCTTCACTTTGCGTCGGATTGACCTTACCCGGCATAATGCTTGAACCTGGCTCATTTTCAGGAATACGCAGTTCACCAAATCCACAACGAGGCCCACTGGCTAACCAACGAATATCGTTGGCAATTTTATTTAGGCTGACTGCAAGGGTTTTTAATGCGCCTGAAGCAAATACCGCAGCATCACGGCCGGCCAAAGCTTCAAATTTATTCGGAGCAGTGACAAATGGTAGACCTGTCAGCTTCTCCAGTGTTTCTGCGGCCTGAACTGCATAATCAGGATGGGCATTTAGACCTGTACCAACAGCCGTCCCGCCCAATGGCAATTCATACAAACCCAGTAAAGCTTGCTGTAAGCGAATCAAGCCATGATCAAGTTGGGATACATAACCACTAAATTCCTGACCTAGGGTTAAAGGTGTCGCATCCTGTAAATGCGTCCGGCCAATTTTGACAATATCGGCAAAGGCTAAAGATTTTGCATGCAAGGTATCACGTAGACGGGTAAGCGCTGGAATAAGAAGTTGATTAATCTGCAAACTCGCTGCGACATGAATCGCAGTCGGGAAAGAGTCATTGGTCGATTGGGCACGGTTGACATGATCATTTGGATGAACCGGTTTTTGCGCACCTAAATGATTGCCCAATTTTTGATTGGCAATATTGGCTATCACCTCATTACAGTTCATATTACTTTGCGTGCCTGAACCGGTTTGCCAGACCACCAGTGGAAACTGGCTATCCCACTGCCCGCTAATCACCTCATCTGCTGCATCCACAATATAGCCCGACAGCTCTTGAGGAATCTGATCCAGTTTAGCATTGGTCAAGGCTGCAGCTTTTTTTACCAGTCCCATTGCACCAATCATTGCCCGTGGCAAGCGTTCATTGCCGATCTTGAAGTTTTGCAAGCTACGCTGGGTCTGAGCGCCCCATAAAGCCTCACTCGGTACAGCCACTTCGCCCATGGTGTCATGTTCAATACGTGTTTGCATGTTCAACCTCAATTTTTTACATATCGCTGATTTTAAAAGCATCTATCACGATACTTTGCTAGATTAATTAAAAGTAATCGATTATATTAAATATGTAAATGATAATTATTATCAAATATTTTTTACTTATCTCATTTACTGTCCTCTCAGTATATTTTGATAAAATAGCCATTCATCCTCAAGCATCTTTTTCAGTGAACGCTGCGGTTGCCAATGCAAAATCTGCTGTGCCTTTTCAATATTCGCGCCTAGCTGGTCAAGCTCTGCATGAGGATAAGGCAAGGCATCGACTGTTCTAATTACAGACTGGGTCACTTCTGCCAGTTGATCCAACAAATCCTGTATCGAAATGAGCGTTCCAGCAATATTGAAGGCTTCACATTTTAATTCCTGTTGTTGCCATAGCCACTGCAAGGATTTAATCACCGCATCACAACTGTCTGCCACATGCAGAAAACTCCGCTCTACTGTGCCATCCGCAGTATAAGCCTGACGGCGTAATTCCAGATATTCGCGCTGCTGCGCAGCGACCTGCATTGCCAAAGGCACAATATTTTTCGGTAAAGGTGGCACCGCCTCGCCTAGGACACCATGCTCGAAGGCGCCGCTAATATTAGATAGTCTTAAGATGGCAATGCGCCACTCGTTATCTGTTTTGACAGTATCCCGAATAATTTCCTCAACCATCTGTTGCGATTTAATATAGGGATTGGGATAAGTATAGTTAAAAGGTAGATCTTCATTGAGATCCGTACCGGATTGTCCATAGACTGCCAGACTGGATAAATGCACCAGATGCCGTACGCCGGTACGTTGCATGGCGCGCATTAAGCTCATAATACAGCTGACATTATCATTATAATATTCAAGGGGTTTTAATACTGATTCTTCTAGCGACTTAAAACTGGCAGCATGTACTACAGCCTGAATCGAATGCTGTTCAAATACTTTGTTTAATGCAGGCGTATTGCGAATATCAATTTTGATAAAAGGCACATACATCCCGGAAATATATTCAAGTCGCTCCAGCGTCTGCAAATTGGCATTGGCCAAATTATCGACCACAATGACCTCTAATCCTTGTGCTAACAGACTTAAAGCAATATGTGAGCCTAAAAAGCCTAATCCACCCGTCACTAAAATCATTGTATACTACCTACTTTCTGATGAAGCCCAGATCAAGCTGTTGCTATTGATCAAGCCTGTAGTGAATTTCGATGAGCACCTTAATTCTTGTTACCTCCGCACCAACTTCTATTTATGCCTGGCATGCCCTTGGTTTGGCGCAGGCATTACACAACAAAAACCAAGAATTCCGCGTATTCTTTTATCAGGACGGCGTGTCGGTCGCAAATGCACTGCAATGGGTGCCCGACGATCAACGTCATCTTACACATGCCTGGCAAGCACTCAATATTCGCCTACCGGTCTGTGTAAGTGCAGCACTGGCGCGAGGGATTACAGATCAGGACAATGCTCAACGTCACAATATTCAGCAGCATAATCTGGCGGATACCTTTGAATTGGTCGGTTTAGGTGAACTTGCCGATGCTGTTCAATCCTCACAACGTCTGATTCAATTCTAGATGTTCCATTTTTTAGAATGTGTTGCTTTTCCAAGGAATCTTGTGTGAAATCTGTACTTGTTATATTAACCCAAGCCAATCTGACCAGCCTGCAAGTGCATGAAAGCCTGTCTGCGACCATGGTTTTGGCGACATTTGGTGCGGAAGTGAAAGTTCTGCTACAAGGTGCAGGCCTTAGTCTTCTACGCTCAGAACTGCAATTTGATCAGTTACAACATGCCTTTAAACTGGCATCGAATATGGTCGACAGTTTTGAGTTTTATGACCTGACTCCAATTCTGATTGAACAGAAAAACCAGAACTCGCCCTTTGTGGCTCAGAACGAACAAGAGATTGAATTTATTGAGCTAAGCCCAGCGTTTATTCAAGGCTTTGATCATGTGCTGTATTGGTAAGGAATAAAGGATATATAAAATGTCAAATCACACACTTTATCTGATCCAATCGAACTATGCGGCAACGGCGCAGATTCTGAAACAACTCGCTCAAATTTATACCCCAGGTGATCAGATCGTACTGATGGGTGAAGCCGTATTACAGCTGGAGCATTCATTTCTACAAAATTTGCCGCAAATTTACATGCTGGAAAATGATGCAGAGCTTTTGACACAGCCTTTGCCGGATCAGGTCAAGCTTCTCGATTTTGCCGATTTTGCCGATCTTTGCCTCGGGTTTAATCGCTGTATTTCAATGAAATAATCAATGAGTTAAATATGAATTTAGAACTGGATCAAGATGGTCATCTGATCGATTACACCATTTGGAATGAAGAAGTCGCGCAAGTCCTGGCCAATAACCTGGAACTGAACTTAACCCCGTGGCATTTTGAAATTCTGCAAGCAGTGCGTCAGTTCTATCAGCAGTTTGGCCATTCACCGGCCACACGTCCCTTAATTAAATTCCTAATGAAAACGGTTAGTGCTGACATTAACAATGCCATGCTTCAGGAAAAGTTTAATACGGGTCTGGTCGCGCGGCATTTAAGCCGTTTGGCCGGCGTACCCAAGCCTGCGAATTGTTTATAAAAGTACGCTGTCTTCAATACTTATATCTAAACGCCTGAATTCTCATTTGGGCTTTTTTATGAAAGCAATTTTCACATCTAAAATAATAAAAGATCTTCGTGGCTTGAATTCGTCAACTTCGGATTTGTTCTAAGGTTCGCAAAGCCCGATGCAATTCATGATCCATTTCTGGCAGAACTTTCAGCAGAAACTCAATTTGTGCTTTCGCCTCGTCTCGAGTCACCAGTTTAGCTTCTACCAGCGTCTGCTGTAGACTAACCAGCAAACTGACCTGTCTAGGATCTGGTTGTTGCCCCTGACCTAAAGCACTGATGATTTGAGCAAAGTCTAGATATAACTGTTGTTGTTGCTTTAACAATAGGCTTTGCTTTGTAGCTACATTATTTGGTTCAGCCTGTGTATTTTGGCTATTGCTCTTAAAACTCAGAGACATATAGCTGGGTGATTTTTCAAGTCGGGCAACCTGATCACGATGGGCTTGGACTTGATTGGCAAAATCAGTCCGATAGATGTCTTGTCGTATCTGGTAAGCAATAGCCACCAAAATGCCGAACAAGAGTAATCCGATGATGAGATATAAAAGAACGGTCTTATCTTTCATCTTGATCTCCTCAACCCAATAAAGACAGCTCTTATCAAAACGCCGCCTGTATCGTTGCTCGACTACGGCGTTGACCAGTCTACTGGTGCATAGCCGATCCGGACACGTTGTGGATGATTCCCAACTGGTACACTGAGCACTTTATCCCCTGTGGCAAAATCAATCACGGTCACCACATCGGTTTCACTTTCGGAAATCACACAGCTTTTACCATCTGGACTACGCGTTGCCCAATAGGGTTTGCCGGCAGGAATCAATTTGCCCGCAGTCAGCGTCTTGCGATTTACAATTGTGGCATAGTCATCCATGGTTCCTGCAACACAGAGCTTTTCACCATCAGCACTGATTGACAAACCATGATGACGCGAATCATTGACCCATTTTGTCCGGTCTTTCGGGATACTATCACTACCAGGGAGCTGTCCGATCCGGCTAATCTTGTTCTGATTCAGATCGTACTCAATCAGACCATTAAAGAATGAAACCTGGGCATAAAGTTTCGTTTCATCCTTGCTAAATACCATTGGTCGAACTGAATTGGATAAATCCTTGCGACCAAATGCATCGAGTGCAGGTCTGAAATCAATTTTTCTCAGCACTTGATGGGTATTGGCATCCGCGATGCTAATGTAGCGTTTTCCTTTGGTGAAATCCTGCCACTGTGCATCCATTGACGTTTCAACATTGCCAATCGCGGAGTTCAGGATTTTGTTACCATCATCGAAGTAGATATTTTCATGCGGTTTATCACCCGTAGCAAAACGCCCTAACTCTTTGCCAGTGTGAATATCCAGGACATGTACCACATTGCCTGAAGATGCTGACACCGCCACGCGTTGACCATCTGGCGAAACCGCCATGTGATCGGCGCGAAAACCTTCAACCGGTGTACGCCAGTTCATCTTGCCTGTTTTGATATTAATAGAGACCACATCGGCGAAACTTGGACGCGATGCCACGATGGACTGACCATCTGGCGTCGAGTACATATCATCTACCAACTGATCATTACCTTCACCCGCTGTGGCCTGAATATAGGTATAGGCAATCAGCTTGATAGGATTGAAATGAATTTCTTTGAGACGCTCTTTACGGTCAGGAATCATGTTAATGACGCCAATTTTGCCAAAATCACCCGATGGACGAATCACAGTCACTGTGCCATCCCAGTTGTTTCCGACAAAGAAAACCTGCTGTGAATTGGCAGGTGCAGCTGAAGGCGCAGAAGCGGCCTGTACACTCGGAAACGCAGACAGCATCGCCATTGCAGATAAGGTCAGACAGAATTGTGGCCATTTTTTATTTTGAACTTTCATCCTTTATGCTCCGCATAATCATTTTTATTATTTTTAATTCTTTATTGCGCACATTTCCGCTGTGCTTATTCGTGATCTAATATACAAAGGTATAAAATGATTTGCTGATTTTTCCGACCAAAAAAAGATCACTTCAAACGCTATTCATTTAAATCTTCAGGGGAATTTGACCTTATACATCCAGTACATCGACAAACTGTGCATTCAGCACTTTGGCAAGATCAGCCGGTTTCAGTCCGATATCCAAGCCTCTTTTACCGCCACTCACATATATTTTATTGAGCTTTTCTGCCGATACATCAATGACTGTTTTTAAACGCTTCTTTTGTCCGATTGGACTGATTCCACCGACCAGATAACCGGTTAAACGTTCGGCATGTTTCGGATCTGCCATTTGCAGTTTCTTGCAACCACAAGCTGCCGCTACTTTTTTTAGATTAAGCTGATGATTGACTGGTAACACGGCAACGAAATACTGTTTTTCATCCGTTACCAATAGCGTTTTAAAGACTTCTTCGACTTGTAATCCTAATTTTTCTGCAGCCTCTAAACCAAAGCTTTTCGCATTGGCATCATGTTCATATTCATGAATACTATATTCAATTTTTTGAGTTTTTAAGAGTTTACATGCAGGTGTCATAATACTTCTGGCTCAAGTCTGATCGCCTTAGTATATAAATATTCGCTCAAGAAGTTAATGTTTTTGCCCCATACCTCTGCTCCATATGCATGACTACAAGCTGTTTCTGAGATTTTTTACAAAGAGAGTGGCGTGTAAAATACCAACAAAGATATGTGTTTTTGCCACTATCTAGATATCAGATGCGCCTGTGCCTAGCGACTTAGAATGCTTTGAAATGAACATATTCGTCATTTCATCAAGATATCGACAATCTAAATTTTTCCAAATCCTTCGCTATAAATCTCTTTAAATTCGATGTCTGTTTCTTAGTCAGCTTTATAAATTTAGAAACAGAACATAAAACTGATCTCTAAATTGAAGTAACTTATTTTTATCTGGTATTTTGTAATAAAATGCATATAAAAACACAGACTAAAATATTAAAATAAGCTTATTAACATATTGTCTTATCTTGCCTTTTTAAGTATTTCTCCATCTTTTCAAGATGAGATTTTGACATTAAGGGAAGCACGGTTAAAGGCAAAGTTAGGCTAGTCATCCTCTCACGCAAGTCAAGGATCTCTCGATTGAATGTCCTAATCGTTTTGGCCAGACATGAATTTTTGCAAGATTAAAATATGATCAAACAGCAGAGCTGATCCTTAACATGAAGATACAGTTACATAAAGGATATTAACTGTTTTTGCCAATTGGGTTTACAATGAAAACAATCTGAATACCCTGCGAATTGTAATTTTTTAACATTGCCAAATCTCTGCAAAGTTTTCATTATAGCGCCACTGTTTAGGATATGCTTTCTACGTCAATTCAAAGAAATTATAAATAGTCATGTAGAAAATCATGCAATAATAAGCAGAGTTTGCAGCTATCTTGCAAACAAACCTCGATACTTTTTAATTGGAGCATGCTGGATGAGTTCGACCATTTTGGTTATTCATGGACCGAATTTAAATTTGCTTGGAAAGCGCGAACCAGAAGTTTATGGTCATCTTACGCTTGGCGATATTAATCAGCAACTGACTGCTCAGGCTCAACAGGCCACATTACAGCTCGATACCTTCCAAAGCAACTGGGAAGGCGCAATCGTTGACCGAATTCATCAAGCCCAACTCGACGGCGTGCAATATATAATTATCAATCCGGCAGCATTGACACATAGCTCTGTTGCGATTCGCGATGCCCTGCTTGGTGTCGCCATTCCTTTTATTGAAGTCCATTTGTCAAACGTCCATGCACGCGAGGCATTTCGACATCATTCGTACTTGTCCGATAAAGCCATCGGCGTGATCTGTGGTCTGGGTGCAAAAGGCTATGCTGCTGCGCTCGACTATGTCATTGAAAAAATACAATCTTCTACAAAATCTTAATTAGGAATACTGTCTCATGGATATCCGTAAAATCAAGAAACTCATCGACTTGATGATTGAATCTGACTTACAGGCGATCGAAGTTAAAGAAGGCGATCAATCGATTGCATTAACTCGTCGTAATCCAGTGGTTGCAGCGGCTGTTCCTGCAATGCCTGCACCTGCAGCTGAAGTACCTGCGGCGAAGTCTCCGCGCGGTGCTGTTGAAACCTCTCCAATGGTTGGGGTGTTTTACTCTGCACCAAGCCCAGGCGAAGCGACATTTGTCAAAGTGGGTCAAACCGTTTCTGCGGGTGATACCTTAGGTATTATCGAAGCCATGAAAATCATGAACCCGATTGAAGCAACTCAAAGTGGTGTGATCGAAGAAATTCTAGTGAAAAATGGTGAAGTGATTCAATTCGGCCAACCACTTTTCCGCTACCGCGCTTAATCACCCCGGGGATTTATAATGTTGCAAAAAGTTTTAATTGCAAACCGTGGTGAAATTGCTTTACGCATCACCCGGGCTTGCAGAACTTTAGGGATCAAAACCGTAGGTGTCTATTCTGACGCAGACAAAGACCTGATGCATTTGCGTTTCTGTGATGAAGCCGTGTGTATCGGTCCGGGTGCGAGCAGTGACAGCTATCTGAATATTCCTGCGATTATTACAGCTGCTGAAATTACTGGCGCAGATGCCATCCATCCTGGTTATGGTTTTCTCGCTGAAAATGCAGAATTTGCCGAAATCGTAGAAAATTCTGGTTTTATCTTTATTGGTCCACGTCCTGAACATATTCGTTTAATGGGGAACAAAGTTTCTGCGATTATGGCCATGCGTAAAGCCGGCGTCCCGACTGTACCAGGTTCAGCCCATGCAGTGACCCCTAACAATGCCTTGGCTGAAGCGAAAGAAATCGGTTTCCCGCTGATCGTCAAAGCTGCTTCTGGCGGTGGCGGTCGCGGTATGCGTATCGTCGAAAATGTCGATACTCTGCTGGAATCAGTTCAGGCTGCACAGCGTGATGCAGAAATGTGGTTTGGAGATGATACGGTCTATATGGAACGTTTCCTGCAAAAGCCACGCCATGTCGAAGTACAAGTACTCGCCGATGGTAATGGCCATGCGATTCATCTGTATGATCGTGACTGCTCGCTGCAGCGCCGCCACCAAAAAGTACTGGAAGAAGCTCCAGCACCAAACTTGCCAGAGCAAGCACGTGCTGACATTCTGGAAGCTTGTGTGAATGCATGTAAGCTGATGCAATATCGTGGTGCGGGTACCTTCGAATTCTTGTTTGAAGATGATGAATTCTTCTTTATTGAAATGAATACGCGTGTTCAGGTTGAACATCCGGTGACAGAAATGGTTACGGGTATTGATATTATTGAACAGCAATTGCGTATTGCGGGTGGTTTAGGTCTCGATATCCAGCAAGAAGATGTCAAGGTTTTGGGGCATGCGATTGAATGCCGTATTAACGCAGAAGATCCCTCTACCTTCTTACCTTCACCAGGCAAGATCGAAAACTTTTATGCACCAGGGGGTGCGGGCATTCGCCTGGATTCACATGTTTATCCAGGTTATAGCATTCCACCCTATTATGATTCGATGATCGCCAAACTGATTTCGCATGGCAAGGACCGTGAGACGTCTATTTCTCGCATGAGAAATGCCTTGGAAGAAATGATTTTGACTGGTGTTAAAACCAACATTCCTTTGCACAAAGATTTAATCCTTCAGGATAAAAACTTCTGCAAACAGGCGATGGACATTCATTATCTGGAAAAACATTTGTTGAAACAGCTAGAAGGTGCTGAAGACAAAACTCAATAAGCTTAAAGCTTATAAAAAACCGCTGAAATTCAGCGGTTTTTTTATGTTGATGATTCATTTATGGTAATACACGTCTGAGCACGGCAAAGCATTGCTCGGCCTTGTCATTGGCACAGAAATTAATCGTGTACGGATTTTGCCATTTCACAAAATACTGGGAAATTTCACCGGATTGATCAACCTGATTGCCTGAGCAGTCTTTTTCATTATTATCATATTTAACCTGAAGAATCAGTGCGGGAATCTGAACGGTCGGATCCTGTGCAGGCTGATAATCATATAATCCTGAAGTCCACTCTTCACCACTTTTAATTACGACATTATTATTGCTTTTAAAATTATAATATTCGATACATTTTTTATTATCCGGAATTTCCATCCCCCACAACCCCACAATTTCAGGCCGGGTTTTCACGGTAAATGTATTTGGGATTTCAGCAGCTTTAGCAGGAACATTCGCTGGTTTTTTATTTTCTGTCGCCATTAGCCAAGGTGAGCTCATGAGTAAGATAAGGCTAAGACATATTTTTTTCATATTTACCGGCATCTTGTTAACAATTGATTCTAAATTATCATATTTTTTGGGATCGTGTCCCGCTCTAACGCAATTTCAATACAGAGTCAGAAATTATTTATCACATTGTTTAAAAACATGGATTTCTTTTCTGACTTTTTTTGTATATATTTCGTATATAAGAATCTTAATAGTTCGTATTAATAACAGATTAATCAAACAATAAAATTATATTTTGGGTCAAACTTAGTTACTGAACAAAGTGATCATTCACACTTAGAAATTTGAATAGGATTTTAAATTTGCAATTAGCTCGAATAACAGAACAACAGTTAAATCATGAAACCTATGCTTATTTTGTCAGTGTTTTCGCTGTTTTAGTCTGTTGTTTTATTGGGATCGCAACCAGACCGATTGAGTACCTGGCCTTATTGTGGCCGGCCAATGCTGCCTTGTTAGCCCTGTTCTTACGCTTTCCACATTTAAACAATATGGGCGGTTGGCTTGGTGCATTCAGTGCTTTTATGTTTGCAGATCTGGTCACCGGAAACAGCCTATTACAAAGCCTGTTTCTTACCCTGTCTAATCTGATCAGCACTATTGTTTCGATATTTTTTATTCGATATTTCAAGATTAATTACAAATACTATAATACCGGTTATACCTTCGTTCATTTATTTGGCATCTTCGCTTTTGCAGGCTGCCTGGCCAGTGCGGCTTTTGCAGTTATCACCTTGCCCAATCTACCCAATTCATTCATGACCAAAGAAAATTTATGGATTGATTTTGGTCTGTGGTGGACCGGTGAAATGGTGAATTATATTGTGTTTCTTCCTTTAATCTTGGCATTCCCAAGAATAAAAGACATGCAGTACTTATTTAAAAACCGTCGTCAAAAACGTAATTACTTCAGCTATTTTTTACCTGCATCTTCAGTCGTGGCCTGTGTCATCATTACCAATATTTTTGCAGGCCCGGGTGCAATGCTCTACCCTCTGGCTGCACTGATCTGGGCTGCGTTGACCTATCGCCTGTTTACCATGACCATGATCAACGCTTTTGTGATTATCCTGACCTATTACAGCCTGACGCGGTTTTATGCCACAACGCATGACACCTTGGCAGATTCTACGATTTATATTTCGCTCCGGATCGGGCTGTTTATGCTGGCCTTATCGCCGCTTATTCTTTGTATTATTAGTCAAAACCGCAATGAGCTGTTTAAACGGGTCTTGTATCTGGCCAATCACGACAGTCTAACGCGTACCATGAATCGTCATTTTTTCTTTCAGAAAGGTGAATATTTACTGCAATATGCCAAGACGATGGAATTTTCAGTCATCATGCTGGATATCGATTATTTCAAACGCTTGAACGATCATTTTGGCCATCATGTCGGTGATAAAGTCTTACAACACTTTGCGCAGATTGTACGTAACAATTTGCGTGCTCAAGATCTGTTTGCACGGATTGGTGGCGAAGAATTTGTGCTACTACTCTGGAATACCGAACCATCAGAAGCACGTCTTATTGCAGAACGAATTCGTGATCTGGTGGAAAAAACCCCGATGCATCAATCAGATGGCTCGCCACTGTATATTACCGTGAGTGTGGGCATCACTCATCAAAATGAACCGCAGGCCCAAGACCTGCAAAACCTGATCAATATTGCAGATCAAGCCTTGTATCAGGCCAAACATCGTGGGCGCAATCAGGTGGTACTTGCATCTTAAGCTTAAATCATCTACAACCTTGAAACAGCATGAACGCTAGGGAATGGCTATGAAATTTGAAGAATATCTGCAATATGACGGTTTAGGACTCGCTGAACTGGTCGCCAATAAACAGGTACATTCCAGTGAACTTTTATCCGCTGCCTTAGAGCGTAGCTCAATTGCCAATCCCGAACTGAATGCTATTATTATTCCCATGCATGAGCATGCATTAAAACGGACCCAGCAGAATTTATCCGGACCTTTTGCCGGTGTGCCTTTTCTGGTCAAAGACCTGTTTCAGGAATATGCAGGTTATCCAACCTCTTATGGCTGTCAGGGCTTAAAACGGATCGGTTATATTGCCGAAACCAATGCCGAGATTGTCAATCGTTGGGAAAAAGCTGGAATTGTCACTTTTGGCCGTACCAATACGCCTGAATTTGGCATTAAAGGGATTACCGAACCAGATGCCTGGGGTAGCTGTAAAAATCCATGGAATTTACAACATAATAGCGGCGGCTCATCGGGTGGCTCGGCTTCTGCTGTGGCTGCCGGCATTGTACCAATTGCGGGTGCAGGCGATGGCGGCGGTTCGATACGTATCCCCGCTTCATATTGCGGGCTGTTTGGTCTAAAACCAAGTCGTGGCCGTACCCCCTGGGGGCCGCAAATGAGTGAGGCCATGCATGGTGCAGCGATTCAGCATGTCCTGACTAAAACAGTGCGGGACAGTGCTGCAATGCTGGATGCCACGCATGGTGAAGATCACAGCTCGCTATTTAAGATTCAGCGTCCACAGCATCATTATCTGGATGTGATTCAGCAACCACCGAAAAAACTGAAAATTGCCTTTAATCCCCATTCTACCATTGGCACGCCTGTCTCTCCGGATGCTGTGAAAGCCATCGAACAGACGGCCAAACTGCTGGAATTTTTGGGACATGAGGTGGTTGAAGACCGTCCGGCCATCGATGGCATGCAACTGGCCAAGGATTTTATTACCACCTGGTTTAGCCAGTTTTCATTTATGCTGGATGAAATCCAGAAAGGCTACCCGTCTAAAGCGAAGGATTTTGAACTGGACTCTTTAGCACTGGCGGCTTTTGGAGCTAAAACCAGCGCACTTGATTATATCCAGAACCTGAATAACTGGGGCCAGTACGTGACCCAGATGAATCATTTCTTTGATGATTATGATCTGTATCTGACGCCTGCAACCGCAACCGTCGCACCGAAAAATGGCGAAGTCAAAACACCTGCATGGCAGAAGCCAATTTTGAAGGCTTTATTGGGTGTAGGTAAGGCCCATCTGCTGGCACAAGGTAAACTGGTCGATCAGATTGTCAAAGAAAACCTGAAATGGGTACCTTTTACTCAACTTGCCAATATTACCGGGCTTCCGGCCATGTCGGTGCCCTTGTACTGGAATGAACAAAACCTGCCGCTCGGTTCGCAGTTTATTGCACCCTTTGCCCGTGAAGACCGGCTATTGCAATTAGCTGCTCAACTGGAACAGGCACAGCCTTGGGTTAATCAGTACGCCAAAATTCGGATCTAAATTTTAAGCATCAGAGGCATCATGAAGATATCTTTGATTGCTCAACTTTATTGGGCAACCCAAAAATCAATAACAAACCAAACAAAGTCGATGCGGCGGCAAACATAAAGATGGTTTCTCCGCCAATTTTATCCCAATAATAGCCCGCCAGAATGCTGCCACTTGCTACGCCTAAGCCCCACATGGTGCTATATAAAGCCTGTCCACGGCCTTGCTGTGCAGCAGAGAAATTCTGGAAAATAACCCGCATGGCGATCATGTGAAATAAACCAAAACTCAAGGCATGAATCGTTTGGGCAAAAAATTGTGCCACAAATGCAGATGGAAATACGCCTACAATCAGCCATCTTAAGCCAGTCATCAACAGGCAAAGTATCACCAAATGACGCCATGACCAGCGTGTCAGAAAGAAGGTAGCATAAGCAAACATAATAATTTCGGCAATAACCCCAATGGACCAAAGCAGTCCGATCTGACTGCTACTAAATCCCGCCTGACTAAGATAATTACTATAAAAACTATAAAACGGCGCATGTGAAAACAGCATGATCAGTTCAATCAGAAAAAAACTGTATACAACCGGGCGCTTGAAAATCGGCCAGAGGGCTTCCAGCTTTTTCTGTGCAGTAGGCGCCGCCGTAGGTTCTTTAATGCTAAAAGACCAGAGAAAAGCCAGAAATGAAATACACAGCAATAAAACTGGAAGCATGCTAATGCTGATAATTTCAAAGATGGCGCCCAAGCCGAATACACCGATAATAAATCCAACCGAACCCCATTTCCGGACTTTGCCATAAAGTTCTGCTCTTTTTTCCCCGAGCCAGAATAGAGTCACGCCTTCAAATTGTGCCAAAATCGCATTTTGAAAAAAGCTGAAAATCAGCATCAGTAAAGCCACTGACTGAAAGCTGTTAGGAATGATAAACATCATCAACCAGATACAGGCTTCCATCCAGGTGGCAATCCGTACCAGCAACATGCGCTTACCAGATTTATCTGCAATCCAGCCCCAAATAAAAGGCGCAAAAAACCGAGTGAGAATCGCAATAGAAGATAAAATACCGATTTCCTGATAGTTAAAGCCTTGATCTTCCAGATACAGACTCCAGAACGGCATGAATGCGCCCACAATCGCATAGTAGAAAAAATAGAATCCTCCCAGTCTGGTACTGATTGCAAGTGCTTGCATTAGATTGTATTCCCTTGCATCTTCAATGGCTTATAAATACTAATAGTTGCGTCATATTGCATTGAATTGCCCTTACTTGCTGTTCAAAGGTCTACAAATCCACAGAAAATATATTTTAAAAAAATTTGTAGAGTGCACCCTAAGGCACGAAATTTTCGTAAGTTTATGGCTAAATGTGGCTAAAGTAAAAAATCAATATTGAAAGGCATTTACAATACGTAAAAACATGAATCTATTTTTATAAAGCAACCTCGGATAAAAATGGGAATATTTTTAAGAAGGAGTTATTTCAATTCACCTTTGATACTTAATAAAGCAAAGTTACGGGAATATTGAATACTTTTGAAATAAAAACACGCTTTAAATCTTCTCTCCAAATAGCTAAGCCACTGATTTAAAATCTTCAATCCTCTATTTAAGAGGCCTATTTTTAGAACTAAAATACTCATTGTGGAGTTTAGGTATCGAAGCAATATCCGATAATTCCACTGACTTCGCACTTTAGTAGACAAATCATCTACCTGCACCATGATTCAAAAATATGCCGAAATATGAATAAGATATAAATCTCGGAATCCTACATATCGCTACACTCGCATCTCTAAATCATCTCATTGTAAGTGCTTTTAATATACCATTCTAGGCAAGTCGAATCTTCGACAATTAAAATTGAGAAACTTATGTTAGTTAATACAAATACTGCTCAAAAAGCGTCTTTCAATCAATTTTCTAATAATGCGACTGAGAACAAACCCAAGCAAAATGAGCAAGAGCAAAAACCGAATCAAGGAGAGCCAGCTCCTATAACCAAAGAGCAAAATGATCAAAAAGATCAGGCGGATAAGAAAAACTCATAATATTATGTTGAATTAATAAAAGAAGCCTATCTCCCTGATAGGCTTTTTGTATTCAAAAGATAAACATTTTCCATAAAAGCCTGAGAAATAAAAAAGCCCATCCTATGATGAGCTCTTTAATCCAATAGATCTAATTCTTACGAAGCTGCGAATTCTTGCAGTACAAATCGTTTTACACTTTCATCAAAATTTGGTCTGGAAAGAGCGAGCTTGCCATTTTTCATAGATTTATAACAATAGCTTGCGGCTACGCCTACACCAAACAAAGTCAACAACTTCATTGCTCACCTCATTAACTGTCAGATTTGAATACAAAAATTAGCATTCAAACGTGTAGTTTTCCAACCCACTTTAGAGTGTTTTTTGTACTCCATGTTAATTAATGTATGGGTAGAAAATAACAAAGCTGACCATTGGATAAGCTGTTCTAACGTCAAAGCCTAATTGTTGATGTGCATATCAACCCAATTAAGGAAGCTGTTTTTATCTGTAAATTTAGGTGCAGAACTTATGCTCAGTATTTCTTTATTTCCAAATTTACCACTAATGTTATGGAATGCTTGGACTTTAAATTCCTGAGGCTCTCCTTCGTGCAGCGTTCTAAAATACTCTACTGACTTATCAAACTCACTTTTCTCTTTAAAGCCAGGACGTTCTTTTAAAAACTCATAAACTTGTTCTAGAGCGGGTAAATAATTATTTCTAGGCATTCTGTATTCTCTAAAATTATGAGTTTTATTGTGAATGCCTATTCTGAATTAATAGTGATAAGAATGTTTAAGCTTTTCTTACCGTTTATGTAACCCTTTCTTCTTTCAAGCAGTCACGACATACTTTCGCTTCTTTACCATCCGCTTGGCATTCGATTTCTGTGACACCATGAAGACCGAATAAACAAAAGATAAAATGCAGCATGACCTTTCTGCGCAAAAGATAGCTCCTTCAGGCAAAGGAGGCAAAACTGGAAATAAAACTATAGCAATGGAATCTGGGCGCTCATTTTATCGAAGATTATTTTTCATCCATTGGCGAAAAATTACATTCATATTCACCATAAAAATTCCGTTTCCAGACCCAACTACATTTACGATTTCGAATTGTTTTGAGGTCATCATTCTTATAGTTTAATTGTTATCGCAGATCAGAATGCTAAGCAAAGAGGTCGGTCATGTGTTCAAACTATGAATTCCCCTCAAAAAGTCAGCTCTCTTTATTAGACCTTCATGCAGAACAACTTGAATTGAACATGAAATCACATGTTTACCCCTTAGCACCTGCTCCTATCATGATGCGAGGTGCTGAGGGGTTTGAGTTAGATATTGCACGTTTCGGACTGATTCCCTTTTGGGCGAAAGAATTAAAATATGGTCGACATACTTACAATGCCCGAACTGAAACAATAGCGTCCAAGCCAAGTTTTCGACATGCCTGGAAAAACAACCAGTTTGCTTTAGTGCCCGTGGATACTTTCTATGAACCTAAATATATCGATGGAAAACCGCACTGGTTTGGTATTTCACGTGAAGATGGCAATCCTTTTACCGTTGCAGCCATTTATGATGATGTGCTCATTGAGGGTGAAAAAATCAGATCATTTTCGATGCTGACTATAAATTCCGATCAACACCTATTGATGAAACAGTTCCACCATCCAGATGACGAGAAGCGCTCGATTATTGTGATTCCTGAAGAATCACGCCATGATTGGTTATGCTGCGATCATGAACAAGCTCATGAGTTTTTCTTTGAAATGAGAGATGAGTTTAGAGCGAAACCCAGAGATCACCGGTTGTCGAAAAACTAAAAGCCCTAAAGCAAGTTAGGGCTTTTAAAATGTGAAAGAGCTATTTTTGTTCTCTCAATGGATTTTCCGGTTCTGCATTGGGTTTTTTCTCTGGCTTCACGCCCTTATACGAATCCTGATTGCCTTTATCATCATTAGATTCTTTTTGCGGATTTGATTCTTGCTCTGATTTATTGGTCATGTGTATCTCCTTTATCGATCCATTAAGAAATAAATATGACATCTGATCCTAAACATCAATATTATTTATGTTTCACATTCACTTTTTAGAAAAGCAAACTTTTCTGGAGGCGCTCTCACCTTTCACGACACTTGAAATTTAAATAATCAAATGAGCAGCGCTACCTGATTAGACAGCACAGCATGGAAATATCAGCTTAGGCGGGCATCGATTAAAAGAAAGTATCTGCCGATACATCAAAGCGCTCAGACAAGGCCTTGATATGACGGATATTCAGCTGACGTTTGCCATTCAATATTTCTGAAATTACTGATTGTGTCGCGACATCAGACAAGTCTGCTTGACTAAGCCCGTGTTGCTCCATCAACAAGGCCAAGGCCGTTCGTCCATCACCTTCTGGCATGGGTAGATGTTCATGCTCATACGCCGAAACCAGATCACCCAGTTGATGAATAAGCCCCATTAAAGGATGTGATTCATCATCACCGACAATGTCCAAAAGCTCATCTAGGGCTTCAGTTAGTGTATGAAAGTCATCCTCATTTTCCGGCTTGCTGAGCAATGGTGCAACATAACGCCAGTGATCAACGGCCTGTTTAATCATTGCATTCATTCTAACCTTCCTTCCAATGACCTTTATCATATTCATGGTGAGACAAGACATGGCGAATATAAACGCGTTTTGCCTGATACATCACCACAGCAATCAGCCGAAGCTTGTTTCCACCGATATCGAATACATGAAACTTTCCAACCTTATCTACTGCGGGAAAGAGTCTCTTCATTTCAGCAAAATCCTTAGGATGATTGGCCTTCATCAGTCGATACCAACCATCTAATGCCGTTCCAGCCTGTGGCCACTTTTGCGTTGCTTCAAGAATTCGAGCGTGGGTGATCACATGCATATATTTTATCGCATTTTGCTATATTTCTAGTATATATAAATTATCGCATTTTGCAATATATTCTTATCCGACTATTTTAGTTCTCAATTTTAATCATTTATCGGCATGTAATCCTATTTAAATCATACTCTTATAAAGTATAGATTGTGACCCGTATCATTTAAATCCAGTTGAGTTCAATCGTTATCTTGGATTTTTATTATAAAAATTTCACCCACAAACAAAACCCCCGCCAAGTGATGATTGAACGGGGATTGAGCTTCATTAATACATCCGGTGAATTGGAACATTATTCAATATCTTTCAAGCAATCACGACACTCTTTCACCTCTTCATGATCACAGGTGTAATTGATTTCAGTCGCACCATGAAGGCCAAATAAACAAAATATAAACTGGATCATGCTTTTCTCCTGAATGTAACAAGCTTAATCAGTGATTAAGCTTGTATTGATTTTAAGACTCAATAACTCGATACGGAATAATCGGATCACGACCTGAGTAATAACTTAACCGCCTGAATACATTTCACAATTCAAGCAAAGTTAAGTTTTTGGCATTTAAGTTCGTGCAGGCTCTTCACTTTTAGTCTTTTGATCCTTCTTACAATGATCATTGCCCATCATATGACACATTTTTTCTTTGCAAGATTTAAAACAACAACCTACCATCACGCCCATGCCAAATGCACATATACATCTCATCATAGCTTTGCCCTGTCTTTTTATAAAAAGAGATATATAAATACCATCTATTCATGTTTCACTCTTGAGAGAATTTTCAGGCTTTATGTTGTATATGAAAACTTATGTGAAAGAGAATAATTAAAGTAAAAAGCTCTCATTGAGCAATCCGTGTTTATAAACAAGAAAAAGCCTGCTTAACTCTCCTAAATTAAGCAGGCTTTATAATGTGCTGATTTTCTAATTATTTTCATTAAGTTCTTGGAATGAAGCCAAGATATCACTGGCCCAGCAGTCAATCTGTGTGTGATATATAGAGGCTATGTTTCTAAATGTGCAATAAGCGTTACTTTTCTTAATTGAATGGCTTTAATTTAGGCAAAATATATTTTATTCGTTAAATTTTATGCTTAAGAGAAAACAGATGGACACTTTAGATCAATATGCATAACAATAAATTTGTTCATTTTTTAGGATAAAATTCCCTGTTGCTGTACTGTATGTGAATATCAGGAATTTTTGACTTCTTCTAAAGTTGGTAGATGACTGCTTTCTTTTTGGCTATTTCTCTCTATAATTTTTGATATGACAAATAACAAGATTTTGACATCATGATAAATCGTATACTGATTACTTTATTGATAAGTCTGACAATAAGTGGCTGCCAAAAGCAGCAAGCCGACAGTTCAGCGGAACCTGATCAAGCCCTCAAAGCCCAATTTGAACAATCAGATAATCAACTCAGTGCTTATCTGGACAAACTAGATTCTTCCAGTATTAGTCCAGAAGAAAGAACACGCATACTCTGTGAACAATATCCTAAAGAATATAAAACTCGTTATATGCCGGCTTTATTAAAACTTATGCCTCAGGAATATACAGAAAAAGGACTGCTTACAGATTTAGACAATGCCTTAAGCTTTTATAAGCAGAAAGCCAATATCCAGTGTTAATTCATACTGATTAACGTCTATAACCAAATTTTTACCCTAAAAAAACCGCCTGATTCAGGCGGTTTTTTTATGAACGTACAGCTTAAACAGAATTAACGCTACAGTTTTGGCAGATCTTATGAATCATACCCACGCTGCTAGTTAATTCTATTATGGCTGCTAGTTCTGTTGATTATTCCAGATCTTGTTGAGATTGCTGGTTTTTTTGCTGATTACGCTGTGGCTGCTGTTGTTGCTGCTGATCGCGCTGTTGTTGGTTATTTTGTCCCTGCGGCTGTTGTTGCTGCTGGTTATTTTGTTGCTGGTTTGGGTTTTGCTGGTTGTTTTGCTGACGCTGTTGATCTTGCGTGCCTTGTTGGTTTTGCTGTTGTTGCTGTTTCTGTTGGTCTTGCTGTTGATTATTAGCCATGGTGTAACTCCTTACTATTTGCTTTAAATTAATTAAAAGCCGATAGAGTTTCGACTTAATATCTACTCTACGCATTTTTCAGAATTCTCCAACCTATAACCTGTTACGGATTAATTCAATGTAAAAAATGGTAAGCCAAGTAGTTGAAATCAAGATTAATAAGCAACATAAATTACTTTATCCAATAAAATAGACACATGATGAAAGATAATATGTTTCGAAATTTTTATTATTCAATAAAAGGAATAACTTAACCTGAGTAAAATATATAAAAAAGACATTTAAAATATTTTAAAAAATAACAATATATTATCAAGTAAAATATATTAAAAACCTATGCTTATGATATTTATGCTTAAATTCAATAACTCAGTCTAAGCATTAATATTCTTCAAAATGGAATAAAACATGCAAAAGGTAATGTTCTAAACAGTTTTTTAATAAACCAACATACGATAAGCAACATTGAATCACGTATAACGACTAAGTTGTTTCCAATTTATCTTGATTTTAATAAAAGATATTTATCAATCAGACTGATATTAATTTTGGTAATTTTTTATTTTTAAAAAGCTTTTATTAACTTAATGTTAGCCAAATAATAAGCCTCTTAAAAAAAGAGGCTTATTCACTTTAAGGTTTATCTTAGATATTCACAACTTTAACAATAATCGTTTGGGTATCTTCCTGCTCTTCAGCCAGATGTAAACGTTTAAGCTCTTTGCTTTTTACTTTGAACTGTAAATTCTGATAAGAAATCGTGCTTGGAATCTGATCAAAATATTGACCATCAGCATCAATTTCTTCCTGAAATAATGGTGTACCCAATTGGTAGTCAAGACTTTTTAAGACTACATATTTTACTGTGGTTTTCATTCTAACGCCCTACTTTCACTAAGCACTTTATTTTTATTTTTACCACTGTTCAGCTTGAGAAGAAACCTCTATTTGAAAAAATAGTCTAAGCTTTAACCACTCAGGTTTTGTGATCAAATCAGTATCAAATTGTACTAATCCATGAAAAATTTTAACTTTCATAAAAATATAAATATACTCGGAGTTGAACGACAGAAAAAATCTGTCTAAATTAAGCTAAAACCACTCGGATCATAAAGAAAATATAGAGACTATGATAAAGACCTGTTGCAACTTACTCGAAGAGAAAAATATAAAAATTGCCTTTATTGAAAGTGCGAGCTCTGGATATCTATGTAGCCAGTTTTCCATCTGTAAAAGTGACGGCGCCGAAATTCTGGCTGGCGGATTGGTCTGCTACGATGTTGGTGTAAAAACTTCGGTATTAAACATTCCCCAGACTTTGATCAATAGTTACACTGCCGAATCCATGCCAGTTACTGTTGCCTTGGCAGAAGCGGGTAAAAAGATGTTCCGGGATGCAGACTGGATTATTGCCTGTACAGGTTTGCTTAAACCCGGTGGTAGTGCGACACCAGAGAAACCGGAAGGGACTTTTTTTGTAGCAATTAATGATGGTACTCAAGTGCATCAATTCCAGTATTATTTGAAAGGTACTCCACTCGAACGTCTGAATAAACTGTCTGCCGTGGTTGCACACGATATGATTAATCTACTCAATCATTAATCTAGTTTTATAATTACGCCGCAACAAGCTTCATTATTTCTACTGTATTTTAAGATAGATTAGCATGATCAAATGCTAATCTATTTTTTGCGGGTAGAATAACCATGAATATTAAAACTGCGCTGTTTCTGCTCCCTCTTGGCTTGCCCAGTCTGGCTTTTGCTACGGTCGGTGGCCCACAAAATATTGAAATTCTAGGCTATGAAGTCAAAGAGCAAAAGCTCTATGTCATGCGTCATTACCTTGATGGTCGTGGGCGCTTGCCACAGCTGTATTATTATAATTTTAAATCCGCAAAACCGAATCAGTTGATTCAGGTCAACTCCTTATATATCAATCCAAAAACCAAACGTATTGATTATGACCAAGACAGTCGCAAGTTTGATCAGGACATTGCCAAAATCAAAAAACGTTTAGTTCCACTGAGTCCGATTCAAAGTTCAAAGCCACAACTTAAAATTTTAAAAACCACAACAGGGACGGCAGCTGCCTGGTACGATCCACAAGAAAAAGTGCCAAAATGGACTTATCAATATCAAGTAAAATCTGGCTCACAAAAAAGTCCGACTCATCAAGCGGTCAGTTATCAGCAAGGTCTAAAAATTAGCCAGGCCTATAAAGTTCCTAAACAGAATAAAACGCTGGTGACAGTCAAGTATTTGGGGATTCCTTTTGAAACAGGCTATAGCATTGAAGATCCAGTCCTGTTAAGTCGATAAAAAATAAGGTCTCGATTGAGACCTTATTTTTTATTCAAGATATTAATAAATATTAAGCCGCTGTAGAACGCTCGGCGATCGGTACTACTTTACGCAGTTCAGGCCCAGTATAATCCGCGCTTGGACGGATAATACGGTTGTCTGCACGCTGTTCCATCACATGTGCTGCCCAACCTGTGACACGTGACATGACAAAAATCGGGGTAAACAGCTTGGTTGGAATGCCCATAAAGTGATAAGCCGAAGCATGGAAGAAATCGGCATTACAGAATAATTTCTTCTCACGCCACATCACTTCTTCGCAGCGCACTGAGACCGGATAAAGTACCGTATCACCGACATCTTTGGCTAAACGCTCAGACCAGATTTTGATGATGCCATTACGCGGATCATTGTCTTTATAAATCGCATGACCGAAGCCCATAATTTTTTCTTTACGTTCCAGCATGCCCAGCATTTCACGTTCAGCTTCTTCAGGCGAAGTCCAGTTTTCGATCATATCCATTGCAGCTTCGTTAGCACCGCCATGTAGAGGGCCACGCAAGGAACCGATTGCACCGGTAATACAAGAATGCATGTCAGATAAAGTCGATGCACATACACGCGCCGTAAAGGTCGAAGCATTAAATTCATGCTCTGCATATAGAA
Source organism: Acinetobacter sp. YH12106 (assembly GCF_013418995.1). NCBI lineage: Bacteria > Pseudomonadati > Pseudomonadota > Gammaproteobacteria > Moraxellales > Moraxellaceae > Acinetobacter > Acinetobacter sp. YH12106. Next base: position 394,383 of record NZ_VPAV01000001.1, on the reverse strand, counting down.
TCAGAGAAACATTCATCACCTGTTCATGCAGTTCATTTGGCTTTTCGCCACGTAATAAATGCAGGAACTGTGCACCGATTGAATCATCATCCGTATTTTCTTCAATACGCACACCGTCATGGCTATAACGATACCAGTAACAGATAATTGCCGGTAAAGTGGCAAGAATACGGTCTGCAATATCCTGTTGCTGTTCAAAAGACAGTTCAGTTTCAAGATTGCCCAGCATCGACACGCCAGTACGCATCACATCCATCGGATGAGAATCGGCAGGAATACGCTCTAGCACTTCTTTTAAGGCTTGAGGTAGCGTGCGCAAAGATTTTAATTTGGCTTTATAGGCAACTAACTGCTCTGAAGTTGGCAGTTCGCCAAAGAAAATCAGATAAGCCACTTCTTCAAACTGGCAATGTTCAGCCAGATCCTGTACGTCATAACCGCGATAGGTCAGACCTGCGCCACTTTTGCCTACAGTTGAGAGTGAAGTTTTCCCTGCCACTTGTCCACGCAATCCTGCGCCGGTGAGTACTTTTCCTTCAGCCATTTTTTTAATTCTCCTGTTTAAACAGTTTATCTAATGTGTCTTCGAAGCTGTGATAATCTAAAAATTCGTAGAGTTCTTTGCGTTGCTGCATAATATCCAGCACATTCACCTGAGTGCCGTGTTCACGCACCGAACGCATCACTTCAAGGGCTGCCTTTTGCATGGCACGTGTCGCTGATAATGGATACAGCACCATGCCAATCCCCTGCTCTGCCAACTCATTTACCGTATAATACGGTGTATCACCAAATTCGGTAATATTTGCCAAGACTGGCACACCAACTGCATCGCATACGGTGCGATACATGGTGATATCGGTCATCGCTTCGGCAAAAATTGCATCTGCACCCGCTTCAACACAGGCACAAGCACGATCAATCACCGCTTGCAGGCCTTCTTTTTGTAGCGCATCGGTACGCGCCATGACCACAAAGTTTGCATCGGTTTTCGCATCGACCGCCGCTTTAATACGATCGACCATTTCCTGCTGTGACACAATTTCTTTATTTGGACGATGACCACAACGCTTTTGTGCCACCTGATCTTCAATATGCACTGCGGCTGCACCAGCTGCAATCATCTGTTTGATCGTGCGGGCAATATTTAATGCGCCGCCCCAACCGGTATCGATATCGACCAATAAAGGTGTATCAACACGTTCTGTAATCCTGCGTACATCTTCCAGAACATTATCCAGACTGGTCATGCCCAGGTCAGGCAAACCATAAGAATAATTCGCGACACCCGCACCTGATAAATAAATGGCTTTATAACCGACTTGTTTGGCCATCATGGCAGCATAGGCATTTACCGTACCCATAATTTGCAATGGTTTCTCGACTTCAAGTGCTTGTCTAAATCTTAGACCTGCAGACATTTGTTCTGTCATCTTCCTTTTCCACAGTCTTGGCTATAATTATTGAAACTCGAGTATACTCATTTGACTTGCTCATTCCACAATCTGATAGAACAAATACTCTAAAACTTTAGTCAAATTTTTAAGTTTTACTTTACCTAATCCGGCAAATACTGCGCTTATGCGGTGCAATTATGAAATATGTACATATATTTGCTATGATGGCATTTCAATCTTTATTGACATGTTGATGTATTATCTCCTATGCAAGACCTCGTCCTAGAACCGCTCGCCAAAGACCTGCCGCAGACCAAACGTGGTCATGAGCGCTGTATTGCGCTGCTGAACAGTGCAACCGAGCTGTTTCTGGAACGGGGTTATGATGCTGTGTCTCTCGATGATATTGTTCAGCATGCAGGTGGCTCCAAAGCCTCCATTTATAAGTACTTTGGCAATAAAGAAGGCTTGTTTAAGGCCATCTGTGATTATCGTCGTATCAAGTTTTTTGAAGATATCAGCATTCCGATCGAACTGATGGCACTGGATTTTCGTAGTTATCTGGTTCACACCTTGCTGAATTTTTATCATCAGATCATGCAACCTGAAAACTCAGCCTTTATGCGTCTGGTTCTGGAACAGAGTCAGCGTAATCCAGAACTGGCTCAGCATATTAATGAACATGGTCCTGTACATGTCCAGAGTGCGATTGCCACTGCTTTAGAACAGGCTGATGCACAAGGCTTATTGCATTGTGAAAATCCGCAATATTCGGCTCAGCTATATTTTGGTATTTTGCGTAATCTGGAATGGCGCATCCTGATGGGAATTTCCATACAAGAAGATGATCAGGAAATCGACAAATACATCAGTTATTGTGTGGATCGCTTTTTAGACGGTCATCAAAAAGTCTAGTTTTTTTGCATTTTTCATTGCTTATAGTATATTAGCCGATTCCGTATTTTTTCTTAAACTAACCAACAACTGATTGTTGATCGAGTTTTTCGGCAATTATTGTGGAGTAACGAATGGCTCTCCGTCACTTTCTCACCTTACGCGATTTATCAACTTTAGAACTTAACCAGATTTTGCAACGCGCAATTGAGCTTAAGCGCAAACAGCATAACAATGAAGTGTTCCAACCATTTGTTGGTAAAGTGATGGGCATGATTTTTGAGAAATCGAGTACCCGTACGCGTGTTTCGTTTGAAGCTGGCATGAGCCAATTTGGTGGTAGCGCAATTTTCCTGTCTTCTCGCGATACCCAGTTAGGCCGCGGTGAACCGATTGAAGATTCTGCACGCGTGATCTCAAGCATGCTAGATATCGTGATGATCCGTACTTTCGGTCATGATATCGTGGAACGTTTTGCATCTTACTCAAAAGTTCCTGTGATTAATGCTTTAACAGATGATCACCATCCTTGCCAGTTACTTGCTGACATGCAGACCTATGTAGAGCAACGCGGCTCAATCGAAGGTAAAACTGTTGCCTGGATCGGTGATGGCAACAACATGTGTAATTCATATATTGAAGCAGCACACATGTGGGGCTTTAATCTGAAAATTGCAGCGCCAAAAGGTTATGAACCACAAGAAAAATTCCTGTCTGAATTTGCGCATTGTGTTGAACTGGTCGATACCGCGGAAGATGCAGCCGTGAATGCTGACCTGATTGTGACTGACGTTTGGGCAAGCATGGGCCAGGAAGAAGAACAAAAAATCCGTGAGAAAGCCTTTGCAGACTATCAAGTGAATGAACGCCTGATGGATCTTGCGCATCCGGATTGTTTGTTTATGCACTGCTTACCTGCGCACCGCGGCGAAGAAATTTCAGAAAACTTGCTTGACCATAAAAATGCCGTGGTTTGGGATGAAGCTGAAAATCGCTTGCACGCACAAAAAGCCCTGGTTGAATTCCTGATTAATGAAAATCTGAAAAAAGACTAAATTAAAAGCTGAATCTTCACAAATTAAGCACCAATCTCTGGTGCTTTTTTTGTCTCAGCTCTTATAATCATGATTGAAATGGAATAAAAAGTGATGTTATACAATGCAAAATAAATATTGGGCCTTGGCACTATTGGCAGGTTTTAGCAGTGCCACCTTCTCCGTTCATGCTTCTGAATTTGACCAATATCTTCAAGAAAAAAATATTATTGACAGCAAATTTAAAATTCAGAAAAAAGCTGAACTGAATGAATTACTCGCGGTACTCAGTGCAGAAGATTCCAGAACTTTACCTTTACAGATCGATCAGAATACAATTATTGAACAATTACAGTTAAGTGCCAATAAAACCACATTGAAAGGTTTAATCACCACACCGGATTTTAGCCAATTTGAAAAAGATCTGGGCCGCAAAGAAGTGATGAAAATGATCCGTAATAATCTGCTCAATAATTGCGAGATTTTCTTTGAGCATCGCTATCAGATTGAAAACCCATACAAGGTCGAGCTCAGCCTGAGCTCGCAAACACAAACCTATAAAACTGATATTTCCCAGAAAGATTGCAAATTGAAATAGTCTAAAGAAATAAGATATTGGCTTTTATTCAGGATTAAAACATCAAGAAAACAAAGAGGTCGCTATAGCTGCCTCTTTTTGATGAGGTTTGCTGTTATATCCTGCTAACGCACCAAACCTTGCGGCTGTAGAATTATAATCAGTGCCCCCAGTATTACCACCATCCCGCCAAGCAAATCCCAACGTGACAGTGTGACTTGATCAACGAAGCGCAACCACATTAGCGCCGAAAAAATATAGATGCCACCATAAGCGGCATAAATCCGTCCAGAAGCAGCCGGATGCAAGGTGAGTAGCCAGACGAAAGCCGCCAAAGCCAGAGCTGTTGGAATCCACAACCAGTGACTTCTTCCCTGATTTAAAATCAGGTAGGGAAAATAACAGCCTAAAATTTCCATCAATGCCGTGACCAGAAACAGGCAAAAAGTGGTGAGCAGCTTGGTAATTTGAATATCCATGATTTGTCTTTTGAACTGTATGAATGAATGTGATGATTTAAAATATGAGTGCATGAAAAAACCCGTGCTTGCACGGGTTTTATTTTTTCATATTGATTAAGCAGGTTCAGCAGTCTGGTCTTCAAAGACTTCAAGTTTTAAGCCAACAGCTTTACCATTTTCTTTCTTCACCGACACTGCAACATTACCGCCATTTTCAGCCAGTTCACCAAACAGGATCATTTCTGCCAATGGTTTTTTCAGGTGTTCCTGAATCAGACGCTGCATTGGGCGTGCGCCCATTAAACGGTCATAGCCTTGCTCTGACATCCATTCACGCGCACTCTGATCCACTTCCAGCATGACTTTCTTATCATCAAGTTGCGCTTGAAGTTCGGTCAGGAATTTATCCACGACATTTTCAATGATGCTGCTTGGCAATGCCTTGAACTGAATCACGCCGTCAAGACGGTTACGGAATTCCGGAGAGAAGGCTTTCTTCATCGCTTCCTGGTTATCGTTGCTATTGTCCTGTTCCATAAAGCCAATGCTAATACGTGAAATACTTTCAGCACCAATATTGGTGGTGAGGACTAGGACAACATTACGGAAATCCGATTTACGTCCGTTATTGTCAGTCAAGGAACCATGATCCATAATCTGCAATAACAGGTTAAAGACATCTGGATGCGCTTTTTCGATCTCATCAAGCAATAGCACACAATGTGGATTTTTATGGATCGCATCAGTCAACAAACCACCCTGATCAAAACCGACATAGCCCGGAGGTGCACCGATTAAACGCGACACTGCGTGGCGTTCCATGTACTCGGACATATCAAAGCGAACCAGCTCTACGCCCATCTGCTTAGCCAGCTGCTTGGTCACTTCGGTTTTACCGACACCGGTTGGGCCAGCAAAAACAAAGCTGCCCACAGGTTTATCTGGAGATTTCAAACCGGCACGAGACAGTTTAATGGCAGACGCTAAAGCTTCGATCGCTTCATCCTGACCAAAGACCACCCGTTTCAGATCGCGCTCAAGATTTTCCAGTACGCTCTTGTCATCTTTAGAGACCGTTTTTGGTGGTATACGCGCAATTTTCGACACGATATCTTCGATGTTTTCTACCGTGATCAAACTGTCATCTTGTTCAGCTTTTAAACGGCGCTGCGCACCTGCTTCATCAATCACGTCAATGGCTTTATCTGGCAAGAAACGGTCATTGATGAACTTCGCAGAAAGTTCAACCGCAGATACCAATGCCTGATCGTCATATTGCACATGATGGAAATCTTCAAACTTCGATTTCAAGCCACGTAGGATATCAATGGTTTCAGAAATAGATGGCTCATTCACATCGATTTTCTGGAAACGGCGTGACAAAGCATGATCTTTTTCAAAGACCTGACGGTATTCCTGAAAAGTGGTTGAACCAATGCAACGTAAAGTGCCATTGGCCAATGCAGGCTTGATCAGATTCGATGCATCCATGGTGCTGCCCATACTGGAGCCTGCACCAATAATCATGTGAATTTCATCAATAAACAGCACAGCTTCAGGTTTCTTTTTCAGCGCATTTAAAAGCTGTTTCAAGCGTTTTTCAAAGTCACCACGGTATTTTGTTCCGGCAACCAATGCTCCAATATCCAGACTGAAAATTTCAGCATTTTCGAGTGGTTTTGGCGCTTTACCATTAACGATCAACCATGCCAAACCTTCTGCAATCGAGGTTTTACCGACCCCCGGATCACCGACAAGAAGTGGGTTATTTTTACGGCGGCGGCACAGAATTTGAGCGGCACGTTCAATTTCTTTTTCACGACCAATCAGTGGATCGGTCTTGCCCTTTTGCGCTTCGATATTGAGATTAGTCGTATACAGTTCAAGCGGACCTGAACTGGCTGAAGATGCAGACTCACCATCGAGGTCTTCAATTTCTTCTTCACCCTGTACTTCTTCTTTACGCGTACCATGAGACAGGTACTGAGTTAGCGTAAGGCGATTAATTTGATGACGTTTCAATAGATAGACGGCAAATGAGTCACGCTCAGAATACATCGCAACCAGAATATCAGCACCTTCTACAGTCCGATCACCACCGCTAGATTGCACGTGAAAAATCGCGCGCTGCAAGATCCGGTCAAAACTTTCTGTTGGGTGTGGTGCCTGATCACTATTTTCACCAAGCTTAGGGGTATGCTGTTCTACGTATTCTTCTAATTCCTTGCGCAACACGATAATGTCTGCGCCACATGCTTTAAGCGCATTTACGGCAGAGTCATTGTCAAGCAAGGCTAATAATAAATGTTCTACGGTCAGGAACTCATGTCTCTTTTGACGAGCCATGCTGACAGCCAAACGTAGTGATACTTCTAATTGACGACTGAGCATGTAACCCCCTTAATCTTTAGGCTCTATTTGGCAAAGTAATGGATGACCTTGTGATCGAGCATAATTATTGACTTGGTTCGCTTTGGTTTCCGCAATGTCTCGAGGATAGACCCCAGCTACACCCTTTCCTTCATAATGTACAGTTAGCATTACTTGTGTAGCTTGGTCAAGATTCATTGCAAAGTATTGTTGTAAAATTTCAATTACAAATTCCATCGGGGTATAGTCGTCGTTCATTAAAACGACAGCATATAAGGGCGGACGTTTCAGTTCTGGCGGTGCAGTCTGCACAGCAAGGTCAGAATCATCACCTTCCAGAGGTTCATTTGCTAAACGCGGGCTGATATGCCAATCAACAATTCCAGATTCATAAAAAGAATTTTTGATATCACTTAAACACATTTGACGTTTATTGCTTGGCATAAGATTTATATTTCACACTTAATTTGCATTTGCTTCGGTTTTCGGAATTTCTGACAAGGCGGCAGACTGATTTTCAACTGCTTTGCCCTGTTCCCAGCTAAAACGACGGATCACCGGTTTGGCACCGCTGAGACGTATCTCAATAAATTCTGGCTTAAAGCCTTTTGGCATGCTCCAGCGACCGGTTAAACGCTCATAATTTTCAAAATTAAAGTTTTTGTCTTCCAGTGGCACCACCAGAATTTCAGTCCCTTTAATCAAGCGTAATTCAATACTCCCGGAGGCACGCCTTTTGCCCGGACTAACTTGAACCAGATCAATCTGATATTCAAAGGCATTTTCAGGCAAAGGCTTAATCGACAGGTTTTGCACGGCCAAAGCCAAACCGCCACGCTGACGTAAGACCTCGCGATAAATGGTTCCGACACTTTCAGCCTGCACCTGTTCATCACGCGCCTTGGTCATGGCCAGATAGAGATCATTGGCATTACTCACCGCCAGATCACGCTCCTGAACCGCAGTATTCAGATTCTTATTTAATGTTTCCAGACTGGCTTTTTGTGTCTGTACCACATCGACCAGTTGCTCTGCATCTGCATCATAACCCGCCGCAGTCAAACCCTGACGGTGTCCTACGGTATATCCGAGCACACCACTGCTCAAGATCAATACAGCCGCACCAATGACCAAGGGCGTATTGCCTTTCATCAAAGATTTTTTTGCAGCTGGTTCCTGAGGAATGGTCGTATTTGACTCGTTATTCGGCATTTTGATCTCTTGTTTGCTTTATTCAAGACACACATTTAAATCCAAATCTAAATGTGTGTGAAGTTCTAATACGTTTCTTATGGTAATAAACCAATATTATTTAAGCCAGCATCTTCGGCAAATCCGAACATCAGGTTCATGTTTTGTACGGCCTGACCTGCTGCACCTTTCACCAAGTTATCCTGTACAACCAGGACTACCAGCTTGGTCGGTTGCGGCTTGTACAAGGCTATACGCAACTGATTGGCACCACGCACTGAACGGGTTTCTGGTGAGCTGCCTGCTGGCATGACATCGACAAAAGTTTCATTGGCATAGAACTGTTCATACAATGCCTGTAAATCTGCTGCTTGTCCTGCTTCAGTGAGATCGATGTAGATGGTCGACAACATACCACGGATCATTGGCACCAAATGCGGAACAAATAAAATGTGATCAAACACATCTTTTTGACCTGAGATATTTTCCAGAGCTTCGACAATTTCAGGATGATGGCGGTGACCTGCTACGCCATAGGCTTTAAAGTTATCGGCATTTTCAGTATAGATGCCGCCCAAGCTTGCTTTACGACCTGCACCCGACACACCTGATTTCGCATCAATAATAATGCTTTCAGGTTTCACTAATGCGTCACTTGATGTTAATACTGGCGCCAGACCCAACTGAACCGTGGTTGGATAACAACCCGGGTTTCCAACTACATTGGCCTGTTTAATTTGTTCACGATTCAATTCAGATAAACCGTAAACAGAGTCTTTTAACAGTTCTGGACAAGCATGTTGCATGCCATACCATTTTTCAAACTGTTGCAGATCTTGTAAACGGAAATCTGCAGCCAGGTCAATGACTTTGGTCTTTGCAGCCACAAGCGCTTCGGCATGTTTCATGGCAACACCATGCGGCGTTGCAAAAAACACGATATCACATTTTTTAAGTTCATCGATATTTAAATCTGAATATTGAAGATCGGTATGTCCGCGTAAACTTGGGAACATGTCATCTACACGGCGACCATTTTCGGTACGTGATGTTAGTACATTCACCTGTACATTTGGGTGTCGTAGTAAAAGACGCAACAATTCAACGCCTGTATAACCTGTACCACCGACAATACCAACAGTAATCACGATCACTACCTCAAATCAAAGTTTCCATTTCGTAACTGCGTAGTATGACAGGAAGTTGAGGTTTTCTAAACTGTTTCAGCGGGGATTACTGGTTTTTTATAAGTACTGAACACAATTTCAAAATTAAAGAGAGATGGAAAAGTAATATCTATATTGCTTAGGCTATTTTAAGCCTTTATTTCCCTCTCATTCTCTATTCAGTTCAATTTTAAGCTTCCCACCAATATGGCAACGGCGTATTTTTTAGCATTTTCCGATGCTGTTGAAAATTTGTATCATGTTTCTGAACTTCCGCCCAAAAAAGTGAACTATGATCAAAATATTGGGTATGTGCCAGTTCATGTACCGCGACATAACGGGTAATTTCTTCGGGAAATAGCACCAAAGCACTATTCAGCATAATGTCATGCTGAGCAGAACAACTGCCCCAGCGGGTTTTGGGTTGGCGAATATTGCACTTTTTAAAAGGCAGATTGCATTGCTGTGAGACAAGATTTAAATATAGGGGAAGCTGTTCTTTGGCATAGCTGATGACAAAAGCTGTTAAATATTCTTCAGGATGTCGATCACTGACACAGAGCTGTAACTTCTCAGAATCGAAAACAAAGTTATGTTTCTGGCTTTGATAATGAATCTGAACTGGTACGTTTAAATTAAACAGCTGCAGCTCAGTTGGTAGCGTTCGGTCTATTTTTTGGAATTTTTCCTGCTGCGATTGCCAGGTTTTAATCAGCCATTGTTCTGATTGTTTTAAAAATTCTTGAACTTGGCGCTGTGTGCAAAACTGCGGCACAGTTAATTTAATTTGCGTTGGCTCTACACGCAGTCTCAAGCGTGTTGCGCGTAATTTTCGAGTAATTTGGATTTCAGGGAGGTTTGGGGTCATATTTTATTGATTTTATTTTTAATCCTCCCTAACCCTCCTTTTTCAAAGAGGGGCTTTTAAAAGTCTCCCTTCTTGCACTTGTTCTAAAGCAGTGCTTTAAAACTTCGCTCAGGGAGATTTAGGGGAATTTAATTTATAAAATTAAAGGATTAAACCGCAGTACGTTCTTCAATACCGTCATTGGTTGCCACAATTGCGATGTCCGCTTTATTAATCGCAAAAATTCCGTTACAGACCACGCCAGGAATGTTGTTGAGCGTTTTTTCAAGCTCAAGTGCATTTAAGATATTCAGATTATGCACATCTAAAATCACATTACCATTGTCAGTCACGACACCTTCACGATATGCAGGATCACCGCCCAAAGAGACAATTTTACGTGCAACCGCAGAACGTGCCATAGGAATCACTTCAACTGGCAGCGGGAAATCGTGTCCCAATTGTCCGACCCATTTTGAATCATCGACAATACACACAAATTTTTTCGCAATCGATGCCACAATTTTTTCACGTGTCAGTGCTGCACCACCACCTTTGATCATATGTAAATGACGATCAATTTCATCTGCGCCGTCGACATAAGCATCTAGTCCGCCGACAGAGTTCATATCGACCACTTCAATGCCTAACTTCTTAAGACGTTGCGCCGTTGCTTCAGAACTTGCCACAGCCGCTTCTAACTGAAGTTCTGGCAATAAATCGATTAAAAAGTTAACCGTACTTCCGGTACCTACGCCTAAAATGCCGCCTTTTGGTAAGTGTTTCAGAGCAGCACGGGCCGCTGCTTGTTTTTTCTCATCTTGGGTTGCATATAGACTCATGGCTTCACTCAACTATTTTGGACTTTTGCAGTATTTTCGAACCGCAAAGCCGTATGGTTTGTTACAATAAGCGCCTATTTTAAACTGTTAGATGGAAAATTAACATGCTGTCTCGTTTGGTTCGACAAATATTACAAGCAACGGTCTACGATGTTGCAATCGAAACTCCACTCGAAGCAGCACCACGAATTAGCGAACGACTCAATAATAACATCCGCTTTAAACGTGAAGATTTACAACCGGTTTTTTCATTCAAGCTACGCGGTGCCTATAACCGCATTAGTCAATTGCCGAAATCTCAACTGGAACGTGGTGTCATCACAGCTTCAGCAGGCAACCATGCGCAAGGCGTGGCATTATCAGGTAAAAAATTGGGTATTCGCGCCATTATCGTAATGCCAAAAACAACACCAGATATTAAAGTCCAAGCGGTAAAACGCCTTGGGGGTGAAGTTGTTTTACATGGTGACTCATTCGACGTTGCCAACAAATATGCAATTCAACGTGCTCAAGAAGATGGCATGACTTTTATTCCGCCTTATGATGATGAGCTGGTGATGGCGGGTCAAGGTACCATTGCCAATGAAATCTTGCGTCAATGGCGCGATGTTGATTATGTATTTGTAGCGGTAGGTGGCGGTGGCCTGATCGCAGGTGTGGCAGCCTACCTGGGTGATGTTGCCCCGCATGTCAAAGTCATTCCGGTGGAGTATGACGAATCGGCATGCTTAAAAGCAGCTTTAGAGGCCAATGAACGTGTCATTTTACCTTCTGTGGGTTTATTCGCTGACGGTACAGCCGTCGCACAAATTGGTGAAAAACCATTTGAAGTGATTCGCCTGCAAAAGTCAGATAATTCTGGCCCGATCGTAGAACCACATGTGGTACTGGTCAATACCGACGAAATTTGTGCAGCCATTAAAGATACTTATGACGAATGCCGCAGCATTGTCGAACCCTCAGGTGCTATGGCATTGGCCGGCATTAAAAAATATGTCGAAGAACATAAAATCGAAGGCAAAAATATGGTGTCGATTGTATGCGGTGCCAATATGAACTTCGACCGTTTGCGTTATATCGCCGAACGTACCGAACTCGGTGAACGTAAAGAAGCGATTTTTGCCGTGACGATTCCAGAACAGAAAGGTTCATTCCTCAACTTCTGTCGCGCTTTGCAAGGTCGCAATATTACCGAATTTAATTACCGTGCCAGTGATGTCTCTGCTGCTCAAGTATTTGTTGGGATCAGCTTAAAAAATGGTGAAAAAGAACGTCAGGAAATTTATGAAACGCTAAAATTCCAGTATGACGTCGATGACCTGTCTGATGATGAAGTGGCAAAACTGCATATTCGTTACCTGATTGGTGGTCATGCCGATATTGAAAATGAACGCCTGTTCCGGGTGGAATTTCCAGAACGTCCTGGTGCTTTATTAATGTTCCTGGAACGTCTTGGCCCAACGCATAACATTACCCTGTTCCATTACCGTAACCACGGCGCTGCGGAAGGGCGTGTTCTGGTGGGTCTGGAGGCGACCGATGCGCAGCAGAATCCGGATGGCTTGATTGAAACCCTTGAAACCATTACCTATCCATATCAGGAAATTACCAATAATCTGGGCTATCAGCGCTTCCTGAAGTAATTGTTAAAATATAGACCGCCTTTCGAGGCGGTTTTTTATGTGCAACTCAAAATCATGATCATACTATTTATCTCGGCATAGCTTGCTGAATAGCAGCGCAATTTTTACGAAATTCTCTTACACTAAAATTGAGATGTAATAAAAATAGTTAGGACAATATTCATGGCATTATTTGCAGTGATTGGGCTGGGTAGTTTTGGTGCGACTGTGGCCACGCAACTGATCAGTCTGAATCATGAAGTGATCGGAATCGATCTGAATAAAAAATATGTAGAAAATATTTCTGATCAACTGACCCATGCTGTAATTGCCGATGCAACCGATGAGCATGTGCTGGATGAACTGAATGTACAGCGTTGTGATGCCGTAGTCGTGGCGATCGGAGAAGATATTGAAGCCAGTATTTTGTGTGTATTGCACCTGAAAAATATGGGCGTCAAAAAAATCTGGGTAAAAGCCAAATCCAAATCTCATCACATGATTCTGACCCATCTCAATGTCGAGAAAATCATTCATCCTGAAGAAGATATGGGCGTGCGTGTGGCTCAGTCTTTAAGCTACCCAATGGTCAGTCGTTATATGGCACTGGAAGATGATCATTATATTGTCAAAATTCAGATTCATGCCGATCATCATGCTACGCCGCTCAACCAGCTGATGAAGCACGCCCCTGAAATCACCACCTTATTACATAAGCGCGGATCAGTGGTGCAATACCAGGTCGCATCCGACCTGATTCTGCAGGAAGGCGATATTCTTGTGGTTGAAGGATTACTGGAGCCTTTACGCCATCTCGCCAGATATTTTAAAGCGCTATGAGAAGTTCTGACTTAAAGCAACATAGAACCATTAATCTCAGCCCGCCGAGTTTATTGGCCTTGGGTTTTCTCGGATTAATCCTGATCGGTTCACTGCTACTGATGTTACCTATTGCCCATCAGGGTGATATCAGCTGGTTGCAAGCCATTTTCACGGCTACTTCTGCGGTGACCATTACCGGACTGTCCGTAGTGAATGTCGGTGAAGCCTATACGGTATTTGGCCAGGTTGTCATTATGTTTCTGCTGCAATGCGGTGGATTGGGTTTTATGACTTTTGCCATTCTGGCAGTGATGAGTCTGGCACCCAAGATGGGGCTCAAACAGCAAGTCATGGCACAGGAATCGATTGGCCAGACCAGCCTGAAAAAAGTCAGTTTTACCATTAAAGCGGTATTTTTATATTCCCTGTTTTTTGAAGCTATCGGTACGCTGATTCTGACCTTGTCCTGGCTCAGGGAATATCCGTTCAGTGAAGCGCTCTTTTATGCTGCCTTTTATAGTGTGTCAGCGTTCAATAATGGTGGATTTTCACTTTTTCCCAATAGCTTGATGAGCTTTTCAGGGCAGTATCTGATCACCTTTACTATCAGTATGCTGTATATCATTGGTGGTATCGGCTTTCTGGTGCTGATGGATGTCAAGCAACATAGACGCTGGCGCAAGTTAAGTACCAATAGCAAGCTCATTCTTTCGACGATTCTGGGGCTCAATCTGAGTGCGTTTATTGTACTATGGCTACTCGAAGCCTCTAATCCGCAAACTCTGGGCCTGATGAGTCTAAGCGATCAAGCCGTAAATGCCTGGTTCCATGCCACTGTTCCCCGCTCTTCAGGCTTTAATAGCTTACCGATGGAGCAAATGAGTGATGCATCGACCCTCGTCACCATGTTTCTGATGTTTATTGGCGGCGGCTCCTTAAGTACGGCGGGCGGAATTAAAGTCGGCACGTTTATTATTGTATTGATTAGCGTGATCAGTTTTTTAAGACGCGAAGATGAAATCCGTCTGTTTAATCATTCTATTCCCGAAAAAACCACGTTTAAGGCACTGGCCGTGGTCTGTATTACAGCGGCCTTAATTGTGATGGGCTTTATGAGTTTATTAATTCTGGAACCTGAACATGACTTTCTCGATCTGTTGTTTGAAGCCGTGTCAGCAGCCTGCACGGTCGGCTTGACCCGAGGAATAACCGAAGAGCTGCAACCTGCCAGTTTGATTATTTTGATGCTGTTAATGTTTGCAGGGCGTTTAGGGCCACTGACTTTAGCTTATTTCATTGCTACCCCGAAAAAGAGCCGAATCAAACATCCGCCTTCAGAAATCCAGATTGGTTAAACCACCCAATAAAAAACCATGCCACAGCATGGTTTTTTTATATTAATTCTAAAATGATGAAGCCTGGAAACTTAGAACCAGTTCATTAAGGAAACACCCAAGCCCACATAAGTGGCACGATGGTTATAATCAATCAGACTTTCGCCATAGCCATCAAAAAGCTGGAATTGACCACGTAAACGGCCACTGATCGGGAATGACCAGTCGAACTGGACTGCACCACGATTGTCATCTCCGCCTTTTAAGGTATGACGCAGCATTAAAGAAAAATCATGCTCGTTATGACGATAAAAAGCCGTCATGTCGCCGCGTCCAATATAGTTCTTGATCTCGGGATTGTTATCGTCGTCACGATTCTCTTCAAAGCGATACCAAGGGCGAACCATCAGGGCAAAATTGTCTTTTTCAAAGCCCAGATTCAGCATGACGCGGTTCCAGCTACGCGACAACGGGTCAGAACGGCCATTGGACTGATGATTAATGGTTAGTCCCAACATACGCCAGTTAAGACCAAAAAGGTCATAATTGGTACGCAAAACAAAACTTGCTTCGGGCTCATAATTGGTTTCACGAAACGGACGTGACTCTTCCGAGTTATAGACCTGCCAACGTGAAGACTGAGTATAACCGAGCCAGAGATCCCCATTATTCCCCAGAATATTTTCAACCGCCTTGGTCTTTAAAGACAGTTGAAACTTAGCTTCAGTCGAGGTGAGATTCTGTTTCTCTGTCTCTATATTGTTGGGATTTTCACTCTCGGGTAATTCATTTTTCTTTGAAGTCCAAAAACCGGGCATCAGGTAAATTGGCTGATAAGAACGGATGTTCCAGGTACCCAGTTTACTTTCCGGAGACAATTCCCAGCGACTATCCAGCAAAGACAGATTTGGTGTCAGCTTTGATCCTTCAGAAGCATAAATATTAGAAACGGTTTGTCCCATTCTGGCTTTTAAATTATCAGGTTCAGGCGCAATTTCTACTGCTGCACGACGTTCAGAAACGATCACCGGCTTATCGATAATCGCTATTTTAAACAAGCTATCATAACAGGCCAGACGTTCTGCACTGATTTCCAGTGCTGCACAGGCTTCAGCCGTTGCCGGCATGGGACTATTCACCACTATTTTTTCTTCCGCATTCACTTGCGTCCCAACTGTACAGCCCAGCACAACGCTCAGCTGCAGAGTTGAGCGCCTAAACGAATTAAGCGCCATCCCTTATCCTCATTTTTTTATTTATAGAACTTGTTGAATTACAAAACCAAGCTGCTCCAGCGTTTCACGTTTTGCCACTGGCGCCACGACTGCCTTAGTAGCCTGCTGCTCAAGCAGATAAGTTTGTGCAACACGCTTTAAATCATCCAGTGTGACATTTAACAGACGCTCACGTAATTTCTTACGGAATGCTGGTGTACGCTGATGCAGATAGGCATAACATGCAGTGATTGCCTCGCCCGCTGGTGAACCCGGTTTATCCATACTGGCAATCAGACCCAGAATCGCTTCTTCCAGTTGATGCGGCTGTTGCGGCGCATTGAGTAACCACTGAATACTGGCATCAAAGTCCTGAAAGGTTTCTGCCAGACGCGGGTCACGGTAGCTGTAGAAACGGAATGAACAGGCATTGCCGTCATAGCTGGCACCACCGCCATAAGCACCACCTTTTTCACGGATTGCACTGTGCAGGAAGCCATTACGTAAATAACCCGCCAGCACCATCAAGGCAGCAGCATCAGGATGCGCCACTTCGACCGCCGGATAAGCAGCCGCGCAGAACTGGACATTGGCCTGAATTAACCAGGCTTCATGCTGATCATGCGTCACTTTTTCGATTTGAGTCAGTGCAACCGGTGCAGGATCAACCGCCAGTTTGTCCCAGACATTCTGGATTTCTTCAATCAAGCTATCAGATTGCGGCTCTTCACACACCAGCAGGAACTGCTTCGGGGCTTGCAACAAGACACGATGAATTCGTTTTAACTCGTCAATCAGCAGATCATATTCAGCCGGATCTTTTTCAATTTTAGAGACCAGCTCGATCAGCCAGTTTAATGCACCCAGACCAGTATTGTGATAATCACGCAATGCCAAGGCACTGTGCTGACGAGATGCAGATTGCATCGCATAGCTATGCCCCGAACCGGAAACACGTGACTGCCAACGTGTTTTACGCTGTTGTAACAGTTCAATAATACGGTCTTTTTCATCAAAACGTAGCTGTTCAAAACCGATTTTCAACAGACGAATGGCATCTAAATGATTCACCAGTGATTTGGTGGTCAGCGTCAGCCAAGCCGTGATCTTGTTTTTGTCATCGACTTTAGAGCGCAGCGATGCGCCCATACCCAGACCGCCACTTACTGCAGTTTGCAGTTGCTGGAATTCCAGATAATCATATTCACCCGCACCGACTTCGCCCATCAGGATCGAAAGCAGGTTGAAGTATGGCGACTGCACCACTTCATCCGGAATATTCACTAAAACCTGTTGATAATAAATACCATTGGTACCGGCATGATACAGGTTCAACGGCGTATCGACCTGATTACAGATAATCTCGCGTAACTGGCCCTGAACAATCTGTAATTCCGCAGGTACATCTTCCAGACCGACTTTTGGCAATAAATTCAAGTCATCCGGTGTATCCTGACGCACATTCAATGCTTCAGTCTGGGCAATAATGTCTGCTTTCTGCTCTTCGGTCAGATTCTTGCCAATTTCAGCCAGACGGGCTTTTTCATCGGCCGCTTCTTTGGCAGATTTGGTCGCATCCGGAACCAGGGTCAGTTGTACACGATGCGGATTATCCAGCAGATGCTCTTGAATCAGGTTGGATAACCACATTGGATCTTGCAGTTCTTCTTTCACCGCAGCAATCGCGGAATCCACATCCCAGACTTCCACCGGATCACGGTGATGAATCGCACTGCCCAAACCGCTCAGAATCAGGCTCAGACCATAAGGCGTGCCATCCCCATTGATTTCACGCTGATGCAATTCAATTTGATGCAAAATTGCATCGACCATGTTCTGATCGACCGGTTTAGAGGCGACATCTTCTAAAACTTTAAACACGCCATTTTTAAATTCTTCCGCATGTTCAGGATTTGAACCCTGTACCGCACAGTAGAAGGTCATTTCAAAATTAGAATCATCCACACCCATAAATGGACCACTAGACTGTGCATAATCACAGGTTTCCAGATAATGACGCAGTGGTGATGCTGAATCTTCCAGCAAAATCCCTTCGACTAAACGCATACCCAAACGCAGTTTAATATCGCTGGCTTCTGGCAATAACCATGACAGCACATGATAGGTTTTGTCCTGCAAATCTTCAGCATCGACCGCATAGCTGTCTGTCACAGTCAATGGTGCAGTCAAACGGGTTTCAGGCGTTGGATATAAGGTCTGACCTTGCTCAAATTTGGACAATGCCAGTTTTTCAAACTGTTCTTGCAGTTCAAATGCAGATTGATTACCAAAAGTCATGAAGACTGCATTACTTGGATGATAATGTGACTTATAGAAATCGACTAACTCTTGGTAAGTTAAGTCAGGAATATCTTTTGGATCACCGCCAGAATTATAATGATAAGTGGTATGCGGATATAAATGATGCGCCAGCGTATGATAAAGCTGGTCTGAAGGCGAACTCATCGCCCCTTTCATTTCATTAAAGACCACGCCTTTATAGACTGGCTCGCCATTTTCCAGTTCAATGCGAATGCCTTCCTGAGCAAAATCCAGTGGATTCAGGTTCGCAGCAAATGCCGCGTCCATATACACTTCAAGCAGGTTTTGAAAATCTTTGCTGTTTTGCGTTGCAAATGGATAAGCCGTCCAGTCTGCCGCAGTAAAAGCATTCATGAAGGTGTTCAATGAACGGCGGATCATCAGGAAGAATGGATCGCGCACCGGGAACTTTTCTGAACCACAAAGTGCCGTATGTTCCAGAATATGTGCTTCGCCTTTAGAATCCATCGGCTGGGTACGAAACGCCACCAGAAAGACATTTTCATCGTGATTGGTCGCCAGGTGATAATGTGTGGCACCAGTCACTTTATGTTTATATTCAGACACAAAAATGTCTAAAGCTTCAACATGTTGTTGACGTAACAACTGAAACGCAGGATGTACAGTTTGAGAAATGGTTTCAGTGACATCTACAGTCATGCGATCTCCTAATGCTTTAATTAAAATAACTAAGGACATTATAGCTTTAGTTATCTGAATTATTCACGTTGAAAACCGAGGATTTTGATCGAATTAAGTAAACTTGATCATTTGAAAATTAAATCATCAAATTTACTGGCTAAGTCTGGCTCAACAGCCGCAAGATCACGAAATCAAATATTTGAAGTAGTTATAACTTGGATTATTTTCCACAAATACATAATTCTGTTTTTGATAGAAGCTGGCAGCCAGTCGGGTATCTGTTTGCAGACATAAGGCCGAATAATGCGGAGCTGCCAACTGTTCCAGATAAGCCAGAAGCTGTTTACCGACCCCATGCAGCCGATATTTTGGATGGACATAAAAACGGCGCACACGACCAATCCGCTCTTCAATGCCATTATCGCCCCATTGCTGGTTTAGGCCACCACAGGCAATCAGTTTTTTGCCATCATGCGCGACCAGTAAATGTTCATTGGCTTGAGCAAAGCAGTTTTTACCGGTGCGATATTCTTCAATTAACTTATCCAACACATCTAAGCCTTCTTTACGCGCAAGGGTCGCTAGCGTTTCGACTTGGTCAGGAAGTTGTTCAACTTTTACAATTTTAATATCCATATACGCACACTATTTGAAATGATTGTGAAGAATGATCTTCGCAGAACGACTTTAAAGTATCATGTCGAACGCGATATATCCTTATAAATAAAATTTGATGCTTAAATCAATGCTACAGCAACGTAGTGCATAAAAATAAGTCAAATCTTAGACCAAAGATAGTCACTGAATAAAATACAGCATTTTTGGAAAATATTTGAAAATGATTCAGCAAACTACAGCAATCCCAAGCAATCGTGTAAACTTGGCACTTTCATTTTTAATGTGATATTTGAACATGGCAAATGTTGATCTTTTTGCAATTGGTAATGCGCTGATTGACCAAGAATTTAAAGTGTCTGACGACTTTTTAACTGCACATCACTTGCAAAAAGGCACCATGCAGCTGACAGATGGTGATACTCAGGCCAGACTTTATCAAAATCTTCAAGCGACTCAAGTTTATAAGGGTCAGGCTTCAGGCGGTTCAGCAGCCAACACTACCGTGGCATTTTCTGCACTTGGCGGTTCTGCATTTTATGGTTGCCGTGTTGGTAATGATGAACTGGGGCAAATCTATCTGAAAGGTTTAAATGATGCAGGCATTCAGACCACAATCCAGTCGATCAGCGAAGGTGTAACGGGAACTTGTATGGTTCTGGTGAGTCCTGATTCTGAACGTACCATGCATACTTATCTAGGTATTACTGCTGAACTCACGGATCAACAAATTGATTTTAGTGCGCTAAATACTGCGAAATGGCTATATATCGAAGGTTATTTATCGACTTCTGAAACAGCACGCCATGCCGTCAAACAGGCACGTGCAATTGCCCGCGCTAACGGAGTTAAAATTGCTTTAACTTTATCGGATCCTGCCATGGTGCAATATGCGCGTGCCGGTCTGGATGAAATGATTGCAGAAGGTGTCGACCTGTTGCTGTGTAACCAGCAAGAAGCCCTGATGTATACAGAGACCGATAATATTGACGCGGCTCTAGTTAAATTAAAAACACTCAGTCAACACGTTGTCATTACATTGTCAGCCGAGGGTGCACTTATTTCGGATCACGACAATACATTTAAAGTGCCTGGCCGCAAAGTTACTGCAGTAGATGCGAATGGTGCCGGTGATGCATTTGCCGGGGCTTTCCTGTATGCCTTGAATGCCAACCTAGGTCTTAAAACTGCGGCTGAACTGGCGATTTTAATTTCCAGTCAGGTGGTTTCGCAATTTGGCCCACGTTTAGCGATTGAAGACTATACGGCATTATTACAAGACTTTCAGAAGGAATGTGCTTAATGTTTAAAATTTGTATGACCGAAGATATTCCAGAGCGTGAAGCCCGAGCTTTTGAACTGGAGAATGGGGATATTATTTTTATTACCCAGCGCGATGGAGCCTTTTATGCCTATCAAAACCTGTGTCCGCATTTGCAAGTCGAGCTGGAATTTCTGGAAAACCAGTTTTTGGATCGTGATCAGGAATTTATTGAATGTTCAACGCATGGTGCACTGTTTTTGGTAGAAAGCGGTGAATGTATTTCCGGGCCTTGCCAAGGTCAGTCACTTGAAAAAGTAGAAATTACCGTGCATTCTGATGGTGGAATTTACCTCACAGAATAAGACCTAAAACGGACTTCACCATGCCTGCATTTTTTCTAGACTATAATCTGATGCCTTTTCATCTCAGTTTATTGGCGATTATTTTGTTTGGCGTGGTGAAAACCATTGGTTTCTATTTTGGACTCAGATCCAGCAAATTTTTGCAAAAAATTTCACCTTATAATTTTCAACAATTAGACCTGTTGAATGTCAAATTCTCCAAAACTCTAATTGTATTTTTCTTTCTGATGAATTTCAGCTTTGCTGGCTATGTTTTACAATTCCTGATCTATTCTCAGGAGTTTGAGTTTCTGCCGGCTTATTATCTGATTATTCCGGCTTTAATTATTGCCACTTTTTTTACGATTTTCATGATTCATTGTCTGGATCAGGTCATTCCACCCAAATATAAAAAGAATAATGTCAATTTGCTCGGCCGTCTGGCAACGATTTCAAGTGGCAATGCCCGCCCTGGATTTTCTGCTCAAGCGCGGGTTCGAGATGAATATGGGCAACTGCATTATGTACAGGTAGAGCCAGAGTTTGGTGAACTGGGTTTTCAATCGCAAATTATTTTAATTCGTACCCGAAAATCTCATTATATTGCCAAAAAAATCTGTGACTCTAACCAGCTGTTTAGCCTGAACCTAGATTAGCGATTTTAAAGTCTGCATAGCATTAAAAAATCCCGACTCAAATCGGGATTTTTACATGATGGAATTTATTTTTTGAGAAGCCCTGAGACCATATTCAAGACATTTTGAATATCATTATTGGCTTCCTGCTTACTGGTCTGTTCACCCTGTGGCGTAAGTGAGTCAATAATCTGCGGCAAGACTTGTGAAATTGCACTATACACATCCTGTTTAGGCGCATGAGTTTGCTGTGCAACTTCTTCAATTTCCTGATCATCAAACAGATTTTGTACCTGCTGCGGATCGACATTGGCATTTTCACCCGGGCCAGTCGACACCCAGTCATCAACCTGACTATTCAACCCCTGTCCTTTAAGCTTATCCAATGCACCCTGTAAACCACCCTGTTTTTGAATCCAGGCCAGTACCAGAGGTAGCACAGCAATCAATAAGGTTTTGCCAGTCGAACCTCCTCCCAATCCTGAACGGGGTTGAGCAGTACTTTGACGATTTGCACCACCTAACTGACTGAGAACTGAACCTAAAATTGCACCCAAACCATTTTGTCGGGTCTGCTGGCCGGCTTGATTCTGCTGATTCTGCTTGTGTTGACTCTGATCTTGTTGAGTCTGAGATTTATTCAAATGACCCAATACCGATCCCAGGATATCTGCCAGACCACCCTGCTGTGAAGATCGCTTTTGAGACTGCCCGCCACCCAATGCCTGCTTGGCCAATATTTCCACGATATTACTCAGATTCGTCATGCTCTATATCCTGTATGCATCATAGTTACAGAATACGGTCTGTTCTCATATTGTCTAGGCAGGATTGTGTTAATATTTGCAATTAAGCAGGCACAGGCTTACCAGCGAAATTTATCCCAGTTTTCCGGATTGGCCCAGAACTTGGAGTTAAACCAGTCGGGCACATGCTTATAGGTTAAAATATTAAACTGCCACAGCGCAAAATCCGCTCCGTGCGTGGTCTTGTCAATCAGCTGGGTAAACCCCAAAGCTCTCAATAGTTTTTCATCTTGCAGCCGACTGATCACCACCAGACGTTTAGCAAATAAATCACGCAATTTCACCAAGATTTGACTCATGATCTGTTCAGACAAGTTTTCGGTTTCTATCGTATCCAGCATTACCACAGCCAGGTCATAACGCTGCTGAAAAGGCAGATTTAAAAAGCCAGATACGCTAAAATAGTGCCATTGAATAGATGGCTGAAACTGGACTTGCCTTAAGTCCTGCCCAATACAAATAGCAGTATGAATTGGCTGTTCCTGTGCGAAATCGTCTAGCATTGAAGTAATGACATTCTGCTCAGCCATAACTGCATCCTTATGATTTAAGTGAGTAATCTTTATGGAACTTCAGGGCATTTGCCATAAAATGCATGTCGGCCTCAAAGACCTTAGTGTAACTGATCAACAGATACAGCGGGCAAATGTTGAGTATAAATTAATTCTGGATCGTGCAGAAATTGATCTTCCGTTTAATTTAGGCCAAGACATCGAGATTGAATGGACGGGGAAGATTTATTGCGTATCTTGTGGCAATAAAACCTCAAAATCTTTCTCGCAAGGTCATTGTTTTAAATGTTTTAAGACCAATGCTTCATGTGATATGTGCATCATGAAGCCAGAAACCTGTCATTATCATTTAGGCACTTGCCGCGAAGATGAATTTGCCCAGAATGTCTGCTTTCAACCGCATATTGTCTATCTAGCCAATTCCAGTGCATTAAAGGTCGGGATTACCCGTACCAGCCAAATGCCGACCCGCTGGCTGGATCAGGGCGCAACCCAAGCCCTGCCGATTATGAAAGTTGGCTCACGTCGCCTCTCTGGCAAATTGGAAGTCATGTTTGGTACGCAGGTCGCAGACAAAACAGACTGGCGCAAGCTGCTCAAAGGTGAAGCAGAACCACTGAATCTGATTGAAGTCCGTGAACAGCTGTTAGAAGAATTTGCACCTAAAATTCAAAGCATTCGTGAAGAATTTAATCAGAATCTTGAGTTTAATGAAAATATTGAAGTGCTTGAGCAGGAATTGGCACGCGAGTTTATTTATCCGGTCGAGCAATATCCAGAAAAGATTAAATCACATAATCTGGATAAAACTCCGGTGATTCGTGGCAAATTACAGGGTATTAAAGGTCAGTATTTAATTCTGGATACCGGTGTAATCAATATGCGTAAATATACCGGTTATGAACTGATTATTCGTGCTTAAACCCTCATTTGGCTAGA
This sequence comes from Acinetobacter sp. YH12106, assembly GCF_013418995.1. Classification (NCBI taxonomy): domain Bacteria; kingdom Pseudomonadati; phylum Pseudomonadota; class Gammaproteobacteria; order Moraxellales; family Moraxellaceae; genus Acinetobacter; species Acinetobacter sp. YH12106. The sequence goes on along the minus strand of NZ_VPAV01000001.1, from coordinate 370,536 downwards.
GCATAAAAAACCAGCCCGCAGGCTGGTTTTTTTATTCAAGATCGTCTTATTTGATTTTTGCCTGAGATTTCAGGTAGCGCGTATAGTCATCAAATTCTTGCTGACCACGAAGTTGCTGATACAACTTCACCAACTCACTACGTTGCTCTGCACTCAATACATCCACCGGGTTTTTCTTTACTTCTGATACCGCAACCACGACCAGCTCATTTGGCATTTTCGCTGTGGTCACTGACCAATGGCCTGCTTTTGGTGTCGGAAGACTAAAAGCGGCACGTTGTACATCACGTTTTAGCAAACCTTCAGCACGGGTATACACGCCAGCATCTTCAAAAATCAAAGCACCTTTGGCGACTGATGCAGCAGGTTTGGTTTTGAACTCATCCAGAGCTTTCTGAATTTTTGCTTTTGCCAAAGCAGCGGCTTTGTCTTCAATCAATTGAGCCTGAACACGCGGTTTCGCTTCTGCCAGTGTTTGTTCACCAGCTGCATGATAGTCACGCACCTTGATCCAGGCCACATCACCATTGGCCAACTGAATGCTTGATGAAGCATTACGATCACCATTTTTGACATCATCATTAAACAGTTTGACTTTAAGGTTGGCATCGCTCAACACTGGGTCACGGGTTGAAAGTTTTACTCCTTGGGCTTTCTGAACCTGCACGCCTTTCACTTCTTGTGTAACAACCTCCAGAGAATCACTTCCCACCACCATATCATTCAAGCTATTCACCGTATCGGAGAATGCATTGGATTTTTTAGCAGCCAAAACCTCTTCAGATAAACGTGCTTTTTGTGACTCAAAAGATGGCACAGCCACATCAGGTGATTGCACAGAAATAATATGATAGCCATAATCTGTTTTCACAGGAGCAGAGACCTGACCTGATTTTAAAGAGCTAACAGTCTGGTCAAATGTGCTACCAAATACGCCAGTTTCATAGACTGCAATTGCTCCGCCTTTAGACTTGGATTCAGGATCTTCAGAATATTGTGCTGCAGCCTGTGCAAAAGTGTTACCGGCTTTAATTTTCGCTGCCACTTCTGCAGCCAGTTTTTGTGCTTCAGCATCACTACGACTGTCCGCCGTAATCAAAATATGCTTCACCTCTGGTTTAACTGCCTGTTTTTGTGTCGCAACAAAGGCTGTATACGCTTCCTGAAGTTCAGCATCTGTCACTGCCAAACCCTGTGCTTGAATATCACTTGGCTTCAACACCACATAGTCTACATCGACACTGGTCGGCTGTGTAAACGATCCCTTGTGCTGTTCATAATAGGCAGCGACTTCAGCATCGCTGACTTTGACATCTTGTTTATAACTGTCCAGATTAATACTGGAAATATGAATATGACGCTGTTCAGTCTGTAAATCGGCAATTTGCTGCATTTCGACCGGACTCACCAGTGGATAGTCCAAGAATGTCGAAGACAGCATTTTCAGCGCATGATCTTTACGCAAACTTTCGACTAAAGCACGATTGGTCATGCCAATTGATTTAAGATAGTTCTCATATAAAGCATCAGAGAACTTCCCATCTTGCTGGAAAGTCGGCTGCTGGGCAATCATCTGTACAATTTGCTGGTCACTCAGGCTGATGCCTAATTCTTCTGCCTGTTGTAGCAATAAGGTACGTGAAACCAAAGTATCCATGGCTTTCTGGTCAATGAAGCTTTGATTCAGCAAGGTTTCATCGCCATTGGCATAACTGAGATATTGTTCTTTAAATGATTTCGTCAGTGACTCTAATTCTTTTTGAGATATTTCAGTTCCGTTCACGGATTTTGCCGCATCAGAGCTCCCGCCGCTAAAATATCCTTCAATACCTACAAGCGCTAACGGGGTCAAAAACAGAACGAGTAAAACTTTACCCAACCAACCCTTAATAACTTTACGAAAAGCTTCCATAAGTATTCCAATATTTTATTTGCAAAGGATTTTAACCGAAAATACCCATTGAATGAATGTGTTAATCATCACAATTTATTTTATCAATAAAAAACGCGCCAAAGAAGGCGCGTTTCATCGCTGGGTAAGCTTAAGCTACAGCGTCTTTTAAGCCTTTACCCGCTTTGAAGCTAGGCACTTTGCTTGCTTTGATCTCAAGAGTAGCGCCAGTCTGTGGGTTACGGCCAGTACGTGCAGCACGTTCTTTTACACCGAAAGTACCAAAACCGACCAAAGTAACTGTATCACCCGCTTTTAAAGCTTCAGTAACAGAAGCAATTGTAGCATCTAAAGCTTTACCTGCGTCAGCCTTAGATAATCCCCCTTTCTCTGCAATTGCATCAATTAATTCTGATTTATTCATGAAGATTACGTCCTCTTAATATCGTTTATTTAAGGTTCAAGAATTTGTTTAACATGCCATAACGCCTTTATAGCAATGCTTTAGGTATAAACGCAATACTTAAGAACCTCTTTTTTTTCAAAAAATATGCGAAAAAAACATTGAATAATAAATAAAGTCATTTTATTTGTGTTTTTTTCGACAATTCTTCCTGCATTTTTTCTTGTTCCGCAGTCAACTGATCAACTTTGGCATGTAACTGAAGGATTAAACGTTCCAAATGTTGTACATCCTTGAGTGTGACTAATCCTATACGATTCAATGAGTGATGAACAGAGTTGTCGATCAGCTTTTCCACTTTATCTTTGGTCTCTGTGACCGACTCTTTGGCCTTTTCTGAGACCTTTTCTACAGTTTGATCTGCAATATCTGCAGTTTTAGACTCCAGTTCTTCTCCAACCTTGACCAGTGAGTCAAACAGTTTATTGCCTTCTTCTTCGGCACGTGAAAATGCTCCCAGTCCAGCCAGCCAGATCTGTTTGGTATATTTACGAAAATCAAGAGCCGATTTGCGCTCCGAGGCAGATTTGGACTTGGCTTTCATTGTTTTCTGGTTTAAAGCTTCAGCTGAGTCTTGTGCTGTTTTTGACTTGTCCATGTGCACGGCTCCTGTTTGTTTTCTGCTCAATTATTATAAATTATTCTACAAAATCACTGCATAATAGCAAATTTAGTACTTGATAGATTTGCTAAACTGTTCTACAAAGCAATTTATTTCAAGTCTAATTTGATTTAACCCTGAAATCTCTTCACAGGCAGGAAGCTTTTTCACTTTATATTTCAGGTAAGGATTGGTTGTATATGAGCGAATCGCAACAAAGTCAAAATCAACCGCATTTGTTGCTTACGATGACGTTAATTGTTTTAGAAACAATATTTACCTTCATTCTCAAGCATGATCGTGTCGTTGCATTACAAGCCAAGAAGTTTGTAGATGAAAATATCTCGATTAAAATCAATAGCTATATTCCATATTTCGACTTTTATGTGCAATTCACCACAAATGGTCTTTTATTTGACCATAAAGCACCGGGTCGCATTGTAGATCTGGATGTGCGTACCACACTTCCCGATCTGATCAAAATTTTTATTTTTGGCAATCGTCGTAGCATTCGTAGTATGCGCATTGATGGTCATCAGGTTTTGAAAGACGAATTTCGTGATTTATTAACCGTATTCAGCTTGCCAAAAGTATTAGCCGACTGGAAACACTGGCTGTCTGAAACACCCACTGATGAAACGGAAATTATTGCGTCCAAAAAGCGTATAGCACCACTCTTAAAGAAAATTGAAGAGCAGCGTTCCAAGATCAATACCTTGCAGGTAGAAGTCAAACAGTATAAAAACCGCCTGAAACGGATCGAACGCCGTCAAAAGCGCATTAATATTGTTTTTGGCCTGAGTAGCATACTTTTGATTACGTTATTAGTGTATAATTGGCTCAGTATCTAAATCTTTCATTATGAAAAAATTAAATCCCACTAAGGTCTACTAAAAATAACTTGACTAATTTAGTCGGGATTCTTAAAATCGACACATCTAGTCTAACCATGTGTATCGAATCATGCGCCTAACCACTCGCGGTCGCTACGCTGTGACTGCTCTACTTGATCTAGCTTTGCAGCCTTCTGAAAAAACGATTACGCTCGCCGAAATTGCGGCACGTCAAACTATTTCTGTTGCCTATCTTGAGCAGTTATTTGCGAAACTCAAGCGCCATGGCTTAGTTTCAAGTGTTCGTGGAGCAAATGGTGGATACCATTTAGCACGTAATGCAGATGAAATTACTGTGTTAGCAATTATCGAAGCTGTAAACGAAACAGTTGATGCGACTCGCTGTGACCATAAAGGCAACTGCCAGAATGGTGCGATGTGCTTGACTCATGATTTATGGCAGGAACTCTCCCACCACATTGCCGATTATTTAGCAAAAATCTCGCTTGCTGATCTGGTTGCACGTGACAATGTACAAACAGTGTCATTACGCCAAAATTCAGCATCCTTTGATTCAGCCCTTTTATCGGTTACAGGTATTTGACATGAAACGTCCGATTTATCTTGATTATGCAGCTACGACTCCGGTAGATCCTCAGGTTGCTGAACGTATGATGGAATGTTTAACATTCGAAGGTACCTTCGGTAATGCTGCATCTCGTTCACATGCTTATGGCTGGCAAGCAGAAGAAAAAGTTGAATATGCACGTGAACAGGTCGCTAATTTAATTAAAGCTGATCCACGTGAAATCGTATGGACTTCAGGTGCAACCGAATCAGACAACCTTGCGCTTAAAGGTGTGGCTCATTTCTATGCATCGAAAGGTAAACATATCATTACCTCTAAAATCGAACACAAGGCAATTTTAGATACGTGCCGTGAGTTAGAGTCTGAAGGTTTTGAGATTACCTATATTGAACCACAGCCGCAAACCGGTTTAATTACTCCGGAAATGGTTCAAGCAGAAATTCGTCCAGATACGATTCTGGTTTCACTGATGATGGTGAACAACGAAATCGGTACGGTTACTGATGTTGCAGCGATTGGTGAAATCACTCGTGCCAACAAAATTTTCTTCCATGTCGATGCAGCACAAGCGGCAGGTAAAGTTGAAATTGATCTTTCAACTTTAAAAGTAGACCTGATGAGCTTCTCTGCGCACAAGATCTACGGCCCCAAAGGTATTGGTGCCCTGTTTGTACGTCGTAGCCCACGTGTACGCCTTAAAGCTGAAATGCATGGTGGCGGTCATGAACGTGGTATGCGTTCAGGTACGCTGGCAACGCATCAAATCGTGGGGATGGGTGAAGCATTCGAACTTGCAGGCAAGAATCTGGAAGCTGAACAAACCCGCTTACGTGTACTTCGCGACAAGCTTTGGAATGGCGTACAAGACCTTGAACAGGTGTTCTTGAATGGTCATCCTACACAAAACGTAGCGAACTACTTGAATATCAGCTTCAACTTTGTTGAAGGTGAATCACTGATGATGGCCTTGAAAGATGCTGCGGTATCTTCAGGTTCAGCATGTACCTCTGCAACACTGGAACCCTCTTATGTACTTCGTGCATTGGGTCTTTCAGACGAGCTTGCACACAGTTCGATCCGCTTCAGCTTTGGTAAATACACCACTGAAGAAGATATCGACCATGTATTGAGTATCACTAAAGCTGCTGTTGAGAAGTTACGTGAACTTTCTCCGCTTTGGGATATGTTTAAAGAAGGTATCGACCTTTCTAAAGTTGAATGGGCTGAGCACTAATCTTCATTCTGAGATAGTGACCAATCGGTTGCTATCTCATTGAGAAAAGTTTTTTAACCCCCATATTTAATAATACTAAGGCTGACCCCGAGGTTTGGAGAAGCAACATGGCTTATAGCGAAAAAGTAATTGATCATTACGAAAACCCTCGTAATGTTGGCGTTTTAGATAAAAATGCTGAAAACGTTGGTACGGGTATGGTTGGTGCACCCGCATGTGGTGACGTGATGCGTTTACAGATTCAAGTCAACGATGCAGGCGTAATTGAAGAAGCACGTTTTAAAACCTATGGTTGTGGTTCAGCAATCGCATCAAGTTCTTTGGTGACTGAATGGCTCAAAGGTAAAACTTTGGATCAAGCTCAAGCAATCAAGAATATCGATATTGCAACTGAACTGGCACTTCCACCAGTAAAAGTACACTGCTCTGTTCTTGCAGAAGATGCAATTAAAGCAGCTGTAGAAGACTACCGTAGCAAGAAAGTTAAAGCTTAATTGTTCCACGTTTTGAAATTTTAACGGAGTTTTCATGATCCATTTAACTGAAAATGCTGCAACTCATATCAGCAATTATTTAAAAAATCGCGGTAAGGGTGAAGGCATTCGCGTTGGTGTGAAAACTTCAGGCTGTTCTGGTCTGGCTTATGTACTCGAGTTCGTTGACGAAGTCGATACACATGACCAAGCATTTGAGCAGTTTGGGGTTAAAGTATTCATTGATCCGAAAAGTCTGGTTTATCTTGAAGGTATGGAGATGGACTATGTTAAAAACGGCTTGAACGAAGGCTTTGAATTTAACAACCCCAACAAAAAAGGCGAATGCGGTTGTGGTGAATCCTTCACTGTATAAACCCGGCAGTTATTCTCTTTTGACATTAAAACAGTGTGTTTCACACTGTTTTAATTGCATTTATACAGTTATTTTTGCACATTAATCGCGGACCCCATCTCCCATGAATCATTTTGAGCTGTTCAATCTTCCAGTAGCACTCGATATTGATTTGGCAACTTTAAAAACTGAATTTTTAAAGTTACAGCAACAATATCATCCCGATAAAGCTGAAGACAAAGATCAGGCCCTGATTAAATCAAGTGATATCAATCAGGCTTTTAAAGTTTTGTCAGCGGTCGATAGCCGTGCAGCGTATTTATTATCCCTCAAGAAACAGGATTATCACTTAGATCAATCGATCAGTGATTTTGAATTCTTGCAGGACGCTCTGGAAATTCGTGAACAACTCGACGATGCCACCTCTGCTGAAGATTTAACTTCACTGAAAGTTGAAGTACAGCAATGGATTGACGGTCTGGTTCGTGAGTTTAAAATTGACTATACCGATGAAGACTGGGCTGAAGCACGCGATACAGTGCGTAAACTACGCTTCTTTGTTAAAGTCATGGCAGATATCGACAAGGCGGAAGACCGCTTCCTGGACGATGACAGCTTTGACCTTGATGATGATTTCTAATTTTTAATATTTAACGTGCAAAGGATGTAACACTATGGCTCTCTTGCAAATTGCAGAACCAGGTCAATCAAGTGCACCACATGAACACCGCATTGCGATTGGTATCGATTTAGGCACCACCCACTCTTTGGTTGCCACGGTTCTTTCAGGTAAAGCCAAAGTGCTGAATGACGAACAAGGTCGTGTGCTACTTCCTTCTATCGTGCATTATGCAGAACAGCAGACTCAATATGGTAATGAAGCCGCGCCTTTTATTACCAGCGATCCTAAAAATACCATCGTTTCAGTCAAGCGTTTCATGGGGCGCTCTCAAGCGGATATCAAATTCCAGCATCCTTATGCCTTGGTCGGCGAAGCGAATGAAATGCCGGCTTTTGAAACCGCACAAGGTCGTAAAACTCCGGTTGAAATTTCTGCAGAAATTTTAAAGCAGCTCAAAGATCGTGCTGAAGCAAGTCTGAAAAATCCGGTGAATGGTGCAGTGATTACCGTTCCAGCGTATTTTGATGAAGCACAGCGTCAGGCAACCCGAGATGCTGCCCAGCTTGCCGGTTTGAATGTTTTACGTTTATTGAATGAGCCAACCGCTGCTGCTGTGGCTTATGGCCTCGATCAGGAAAGCAACTTGAGTACAGATCGCAACTATGTGATTTATGACTTGGGTGGCGGTACTTTCGACGTTTCGATTTTGCGTTTTTCGCAAGGCGTGTTTGAAGTGCTTGCGACTGGTGGCCACACTGCCCTCGGTGGTGATGACCTGGACCGTTTAATTTTGAAATGGGCCAAGAAACAGCTAAACATCGAAACTTTAGATGATGCTGAATATGCACATTTTATTGTGGCAGCACGTAAGGCCAAAGAAGCTTTGTCTGATGCAGATTCAGTTCAACTCAAATTACTCGATCAAGTTTTAAACCTTGACCGTCCAACCTTTGAAGAAATCATTAAAGTTGCTTTGGACAAAACCATCAGCGTATGTAAACGTGTGATGCGTGATGCCAAGCTTGAACTGGATGACATTCAAAATGTGGTTCTGGTGGGTGGCTCAACCCGTTCTTATGCCGTACAAAAAGCAGTTGGTGACGTATTTAGCCAAGAACCGCTGTGCACGATTAACCCGGATGAAGTGGTTGCCATTGGCGCATCGATTACAGCAAACCAACTGATAGGCAACTCAACCGATGGTTCATTGTTATTAGACGTGACCCCATTGTCTCTTGGTCTTGAAACCATGGGCGGACTGGTGGAACGTCTGATTTCACGTAATACTGCCATTCCTGTAGCACGTCGTCAGGAATTTACTACCTATCAAGATGGCCAGACTGCCATGTTGATCCATGTGGTTCAAGGTGAACGTGATCTGGTTGAACATTGTCGTAGTCTGGGTCGTTTTGTCTTGCATAACATTCCACCAATGACAGCCGGTCAGGCACGTATCGAAGTAACTTTCCAGGTCGATGCTGATGGTTTGTTGACGGTATCTGCCAAAGAAACAACATCTGGCGTGCATGCGCAAATTGATATTAAGCCATCTTATGGCTTATCTGGTGAAGATACCGAGCGCCTGTTGCTTGACGGTTATAAATTTGCCGAGGAAGATAAAAATCTGCGTCATTTGAATGAAACCAAAGTTGAAGCCCAGCGTGAGCTGGAAGCACTGGTTCAGGCACTAAAAGTAGATGCCGCTCTGTTGACTGAAGAGCAACTGGCAGCACTGCAAACTGCACAGGCACAACTTGAAACCGAGCTTCAAGGTTCAGACATCAAAGCGATTGAATCTGCAGTTGAACAGCTTAAAATACATAGTGATGCTTTTGCAGCAGCACGTATGAATCAACATATTGATGCCGCTCTTAAGGGCACTAAACTCGACGACTGGTCAAACTCAAACTAATTTAAGGTAACGACTATGCCACGTATTAAAGTTCTTCCACATGCGCAGATTTGCCCCGAAGGTGCTGAGTTTGAAGTCGAACACAATGCCAACCTGTGCGAAAGCCTGCTCAAAAATGGCATTAAAATCGAACATGCCTGCGATATGTCAGCTGCATGTACAACGTGCCACGTTGTGGTACGTCAAGGCTTCGACAGCCTCGAAGAAATGGATGATGTAGAAGCAGATTTACTGGATCGCGCTTGGGGTCTGGAACCTGATTCGCGTCTTTCTTGTCAGGTCACACTGGTCGATGAAGATCTGGAAATTGAAATTCCAAAATACACCATCAATCACGCTTCGGAAAATCATTAAGATTTTTCTTGAAAGATCATATAAAAAACCACGCTTAGACGTGGTTTTTTATATTTATGAGAATGATTAAATTATTTTGGAGTCTTTGAGTGATTCAAATTCGTCTTGTGGTTGAAGATGCTCAATCACTTCATCTTCAAGTTTAAGCTTGACGATGCCCTGAGAGTTGGTCAATTTCTGCTGAGTTTCAATGCGTTTAATCATTTTTTCCAGTACATGAATCAATTCTGGATATTCAAAGTTTTGTACTTCGTCCAGATTGAGCAGTAAATGAAAGCCTTTATATTCATAGTCGAACCAACGTTGATACTCAATTTTCTGCGATGCATATTTTTCCATTAGCTGCCAGGTTCTTACCGGTGCTTTAATGCCTTTCAAGAAAATTGGTTTCTTCGGCGCACATAAATAATCATTTTTGATCAGATTATGAGTATCTTCTGAAATCAGGATTTCATCCACTTCAGCTGCACTCTGTAAGCGCGCTGCCAGATTGGCATCCCGTCCTACAATGGTATAGGCCATCCGATGCGTCGCACCATAATTCCCGACGTGGCAATAACCGGTCGAAATACCCATACGGATATGCAGTGGCGGATAACCCATTTTAATCCAGCGCTCACGCAGCAGTTTCATTTGCTGACGCATGGCAATCGCCATTTCCATACAGTTCTTGGCATCCTGCTCTACGCCTTCAGAGTTTGGATCACCAAAGAAAATCAGGATGGCATCACCCATAAATTTATCGACAGTCGCTTCATAATTTTTGGCGATTTCGGTCATGTGCCGCAAATAATCATTGAGCAAGAATGCTAAATCATCTGGAATAAGCGTTTCAGACAGTTCTGTAAAGCCTTGAATATCCGAGAAGAAAATTGTTAACTTTTTACGTTTATATTCAATTTTCGCTTCAGATTCACCTTTCATGATGGATTGCCACAACTGCACAGGCGCATAACGACTCAGCTGATTGGCAAATTCCATATAACGGTTCATCTGTTCAAAATAATGATTTTTCTTCTGGGTCATATACTGCACACGACCACTCTGATAAAAACTTCCGACACCAAAATAGGTAATCAGGCAGATGAAGCCTAAAACCGTTAGTTCACTGCTTGTCGGTTCAAAATAAGTCCCAAAACCAAAGACCAGAATATTGGCCAGATAAAAAACGGTGATCCCGACCAGACTGGCCAGAGAAGCCATCATCAATGAAATTTTATTACTGATCGCGGTATAGAGTATTGCCACCAAACCCAGCAAGGACAATACCAAATCCAGCTGTACTGCGGCTAAAACCACTACAATGACAATAACATCAATCAGAAAAAGAACATTGCGCCGAATACGATAATCATGGCGATAGATCAACCAGCGCGACAGTTTCGAGCTAATCAATAAAATCAGGAATAAAAACACAGGAACAAAGAGCTGATACTGAGTATCCGGTTCAGTGTAATGAAAGACGACCAAAACCAGAGACAGCATGATATAGCCCATCAAGCGATGAAAATATTCAAACTGTTGTGGTTCTTTTTGAATCCAGTCGTCTAATTGCATTCAGTCACTCCCTGAAATCCGCAATCGTTCATAGATCTCGGAATACTTGGGGCTAATCAGTCCATACGCCAGTCAAATGGCATATCGCCTTGACCACGTAGCGCCAGCATGAGTGTTTGACGCATATGTGCTAATACTTCACTGCTATAAGGAACAGCTGGTGTACCCCAAACAGGCTTCGGCCATGCTACATCGTTCTGATAACGAACCACATGATGAAAATGCAATTGCGGAACCATATTGCCCAATGCCGCGACATTCATTTTATCCGCACGGAAAACACGTGCCAGCTGGCTTGATAACCAGCTTGATTCACGTAAAAACTGCTCTTGGTCAGCTTGGCTCAATTCATATAATTCAGAGACACCCGGCACACGTGGAATCAGGATCAGCCAGGGAAATTGCATATCATTCATCAAACGACATGTTGACAAAGGAAAGTCGCCTACAAAAAAAGTATCTTGAGCAAGTTGTGGATGCAAACTAAACATATCTTTATAAATGATGCAAAATTAGAATGATGGCTAATACTAACATATCCAACCGAAGCTGAATATTGAAAGCAATGTGTTTAAAGACAAATTCTCATGATTTGTTGCAAGGCGCATCACGAGAATTTGTTCGAACATTTCATTAAAAAATCTGGTTTATCATTCCTGAAAATTTCAATGAAAATGAAATGTATCATGAAGTTTTAAACTGATTTAGTCTAAATCAAATTAGCCCACTTCTTTCAATAGACTGTCCAGCAAATCCTGAATAAACTGAATCCGCTTTTGGTAATCTTCCAGCATGACCATGACCTTAAGACGTTGCCCGCCATTCATCCGGAAATAGGTTGGATGTTTCTGCATCATCTGGATAATGGTCATGGCCTGAACCGGGGTATCTGGCGCGAATTCCACATGCCCACCTTGAGCACTAATATCAATTTTGGTGATGCCAAGCTGCTCGGCTTTGAGACGAATCTGATGTACGGCAAAGAGCTGTTTGACCGGTTGTGGCGGTATGCCAAAACGGTCGATCAATTCCATCCGGATATTGTCCAGTTTTTCCTGAGTATCAGTATTACTGATACGCTTATAGAACAACAGACGCTGATGCACATCTCCGAGATAATCATCCGGAATGAGCGCTGGCATATGCAGGGTAATTTCTGCGGTCAATGACAAGGGTGCATCGAAGTTTGGGGTTTTACCTTTTTGAATGGCTTTGGTGGCTTTTTCCAGCATTTCCATATATAGGCTATAACCAATCGCCTGCATTGAACCGCTCTGCTGTTCACCGAGTAATTCACCTGCCCCGCGAATTTCCAGATCTTCGGTGGCCAGCATAAATCCGGCCCCCAAGGTCGAAGCACGCTGGATCGCATCCAGACGTTTTTCGGCATCGCCTTTTAAGGCTTTTAAAGACGGCACCATTAAATAGGCATAGGCCTGATGATGCGAGCGCCCGACTCGGCCACGGAGCTGATGTAATTGTGCCAGGCCCAGTTTGTCTGCACGTTCAATCAAAATGGTATTGGCATTCGGGACATCAATCCCGGTTTCAATAATGGTCGAACACACCAGAACATTGTATTCTTTATGATAGAACTGTTGCATGACCTGCTCCAGTTCACGTTCACGCATCTGCCCGTGGGCCACAATCACCCGCGCTTCCGGCACCAATGTACGGATATGCTCGGCGGCACGGTCAATCGTATCGACTTCATTGTGCAGGAAATAGACCTGACCACCACGCAACAGTTCACGCAGAATCGCTTCTTTAATGGTGTCATCGGTATGTTCTTGCACAAAGGTTTTCACCGCAAGACGGCGTGCCGGCGGTGTGGCAATAATCGATAGATCACGCATGCCACTAAAGGCCATATTTAGTGTACGCGGAATTGGAGTGGCTGTCAGGGTCAACATATCCACATCGGCACGCATCGCCTTGATCCGCTCCTTGTCACGTACTCCGAAGCGATGTTCTTCATCGACAATCATCAGGCCAAGATTTTTAAACTGGACATTTTCCTGCAAAATTTTATGCGTACCAATCACGATATCCACTTTGCCTTCAATCAGGTCGTCAATGGTCTTGGTATGTGCTTTGGAAGAACCGAAACGTGACAGCACTTCAATCCGGACCGGCCAATCGGCAAAGCGGTCTTTGAATGAATCATAGTGCTGCTGTGCCAGCAAGGTGGTCGGCACCAGAATCGCCACCTGCCGGTTATTCTGTACCGCAACAAATGCAGCACGCATCGCCACTTCCGTTTTACCAAAGCCGACATCACCACAGACCAGTCGATCCATCGGTTTGGCTTGTTGCATGTCATGCAGCGTGGCTTCAATCGCATTGGCCTGATCCAGTGTTTCTTCATAGGCAAAGCCACTAGCAAACTGCATGTACAGACTTTGATCAATTTCAAAACTGATGCCGGGTTTAGAGACACGGCGTGCCTGAATATGCAGCAACTCGGCCGCAACATCATGAATCTGTTCCAGCGCTTTATGTTTGGCTTTATTCCATGCATCTGTCCCGAGCTTATGCAATGGTGCCAGATCCGGATCACCACCGCTATATCGGCTGATTAAATGCAGATTGGTCACCGGCACATAGACTTTGGCCGCATCGGCATAATCCAGCTGCAAGAATTCATGATCCTGATCATCAATACTTAAGGTGACCAGACCGGCATAACGCCCCACTCCATAATCAATATGCACCACAGGCGCGCCCATGGTCAGTTCAGTCAGACTGCGAATCAGAAATTCTTCTGAAACTTCCTGCTGACGTTTACGGCGGCGTTGTACCACGCGATGTTCATAGAGCTGGTTTTCAGAAATAATGCTGACACGATCGGTCAGCACCAGACCACGCTCTAAAGGCGCATTGGTAATCGCAATCGCATACAGGGAGGTGATAAAGCTCTCAAAGTTATCAACCGTCGGAATATCACCCAGACTTGGTCGTAACGCATCTTTTAAGCTTTCACGGCGTCCGGCACTCTCGGCCACCAGCAGCACCGGATGATTGGCCTGATCGATATATTTTTTGACTTCAATAAATGGTTTTTCACGTTTTGGATCGACAGGCAGACGTGGTGGCAACTGGGTATCGAGGTTCAACACGCCGGCTTTTTGGTCAAAAGGCGTTTGGGCGGCAATAATACGTGCAAATTGATTCAGCTGCTCCAGAACCTGATTGGTTTGAAAGAACAGGCTGTCTGGGGGTAGGATCGGCTGATCAACATTGTGACGGCGATCTTCATAACGGCGCACCACATCTTGCCAGAATTGGGTCAAACTCTCGTCTAAAGCCCGATCTGTAATGACAATGCCATTCTTTGGTAAGTACGAAATAAGTGAGCTTTGGTCTTGCATGGCCTCAGCACTGAAAAACAAGGGCAAATAAAACTCGATTCCCGGTGAAACAATGCCCTCGATCACATCTAGATAGATCGGGTTTTTCTTCGGATTGGCAGTCGGGAAAAATTCGGCATAGCGGTCACGGAACGTCGCACGGCCTTCCTTGAGCGGAAATTCCTGTGCCGGCAATACGGTAAACTGTTGCAAACTTTGTGTGGTGCGCTGAGTTTCGGAATCGAAAAATTTCAGGCTTTCAATTTCATCATCAAACAGGTCAATCCGAATCGGTGCTTCCTGCCCCGAGGCATAAATATCCATGATACTGCCGCGTACCGCAAACTCACCCGGATCATAAACCGTATCGACCAGATGATAACCGGCCTGAATCAGCTTTTTCTTCTGTTGTTCCAGATCGAATTTCTGTCCGACGTGAATATCAAAATGTTCACCCAAAATCCATGAAGTCGGTGCGATACGCTGTGCCAAGGTTGAGGCAGAAAGTAACAGCACGCCAGTTTTTGGCATATTGGATAAAATCGCCAGACGTTCCGAGACAATATCCTGGTGCGGAGACAGGCGGTCATAAGGCAAAATTTCCCAATCTGGAAAAATCGTGGGTTTAATCCCATAAAATTCCAGTTCACTTTCCAGTTGACCCAAATGCTGGTTATTGCGTGCAATCACAATAAATAAACGCGATTGCTGCTGCACGATTTCTTTGAGCAACAATGCCGTCGAGGAACCTTGCAGATTGCCTAACCAGCGTTTCTCGCCTGCTTTGAGTTGTGGTAAATTGAGTTGGGAAATTTCTTGTTGGAACATGGATATAGCTTTAAAGTCTAAATAACCTGAGGCTTATACTAGCACGATGATCTCAGGATATTTTGTTATTTTTATGCAGTCTTGCCACATCCATACGCTTCGATTTCAAGCCACTTTTAACACTTATTTTTTCTCTCGCAGAAAGTTACGATAATAATCATTTAACTTCTTGAGGATCATTTTAAATTGCAGCAGGTTCTCTTCGGTATTTCCCAAAGTCACATTAAAACGCTGATGGGCAATTTCCAGATCAATCTTTTCATTGATCAGCATCGCGGTGTCGTATAAAGCTTTTAAATCATCAAACTGTTTTAGACGGCGATTGGACAAATATTCTAAGCGTGCGGCCAGTTCCTGATTTAAGTCAATGCCATCCACGATATAACCTGTGCCTTCGACATGCTGGATATTCTGCTCGTCTAAATATAACTGTGCAGCAGTCGGTTTATTAGTTTTAAATAATGCACTGATTTTATCAAACATCGCCATTTACCTAGCCAAATAAAGTTCAGACCCTAGTCTAGATGAAAATGCCTCAAATCCACATATCGAACTTGAGGCAAATTGTCAAAATCACAACAATCAGTTGAGTTGAGCTGTTTCAAGACAATTTATGCTATCAAGAAACCTGTTCGAGCTGACTCTCTGCTACAGGTATTTCAGACACCAGATTTTCAAATGCAAAGATTTCTTCTAATTGTGTTTCGCTTAATAAACCGAGTTCCAATACCACTTGCGGCACGGTTTTATTTTCACGCATACATTGTTTACCAATTTCATCACATTTGGCATGCCCCAGAATCGGCTCAAGTAAGGTCACAATCCCGACACTGCGCATGACCGAACTTAAACAGATTTCTTCATTGGCCTGAATGCCAGCAATACATTTCTGATTCAGGGTTTGCATGCCTTGAGTCAACAATTGAATCGACTCATTCATGGTCAGGGCAATCACAGGTTCCATCACATTCAGTTGTAACTGCCCAGCTTCCGCTGCCATAGTAATGGTCAAATCATTACCGATGACCCGGAAGGCAATCTGATTGACCACTTCCGGAATCACAGGATTGATTTTTGCCGGCATAATTGATGAGCCTGCTTGCAATTCCGGTAAGCGAATTTCAGCCAGACCTGTACGTGGTCCCGAGCTAAGCAAGCGCAAGTCATTACAGATTTTGGACAGTTTCACTGCCAGGCGTTTTAAACTGCTCGACAAGATAATAAAGACACCACAATCACTGGTGGCCTCCACATAATCTTCTGCACCTTTTAAAGGCAGCCCCGTCAGGTGCGCCAAAGTTTCGACGACTCGCGTCGCATAACCTGGCGGCGTGTTTACCCCAGTCCCGATCGCTGTTGCACCTAAATTGACTTCCAGCAATAACTGGCGCATCTGCTCAATCAGTTTTAAATCTTCCTTTAATAAAGTCGCAAAAGCCCGGAATTCCTGCTCCATGGTCATCGGGACGGCATCTTGCAACTGGGTACGCCCCATCTTGATCACATACTGAAATTCGGCTGCCTTCGTATATAAACAGTCAATCAGTGCTTTCAGCACTGCCAATAATTCATTCAGGCTGCTATAAGTTGCCAAACGTAAAGCGGTTGGATAGACATCATTGGTCGATTGCGAAGTATTCACATGATCATTCGGATGCAGGATGTGATACTCACCTTTATGATGCCCCAAGATCTCTAAGGCGATATTAGCAATGACTTCATTGGCATTCATATTAATTGACGTACCAGCACCGCCCTGATAAGGATCAAGTGGAAAGGCCGCTTGCCAGTTTTCAGGATGCTGAATCAATTCATTACAGGCTCTTTGAATAGCAGTACTCGTCTGCTCGGATATTTTTTGAAAATGCAGGTTGGTCTGTGCCGAAGCTTTTTTGACCTGAGCCAATGCACGAATAAAATGTGATTGTTGCCCTATAGCCAATCCTGAAATCTGGAAATTTTCGATGGCACGTAAAGTGTGAATCCCATAATAGCTGTGTAATGGGATCTGTTTTTCCCCCAATAAGTCACGTTCAATGCGGGTCGGTTCGATTTGCAGCATATTGTCCACTAAAAAATACCTTGGCGATGCACCGTATTTGGTGTGGTCTCAATATGAGCAAACAAATACAGAGCGAATAGGAGGACTTTAACCTAAATTTGCTAATATTTATTACCAATACAGTAAAGCTGTGAGTTTTGTAAGATCATGTAAATAAAAAGCTAAAATTTAAATATTTTAATTGCTTATTCTAAATTAGCTTCTTTTGCCTCAATCCAATACTTTATCTCTCTGTGTTAAGTGGCTTAACTTTCCTTAAGTTCCATCTAGTTAAATTGGTATTTACAATAAACATACATAAAAGCTGTGTAAATGTTACAGAGTGTAATTTTTAAACCGTGCTTGAATCACTGCCTTGTGATCTCCGTACAAAAAATCATCTGGAACGATGGTTTCCATATTTACAGGATGCCCTGCCTATGACTTATTTAAATCCGACCCTGATTACCTTCATGTTTTATATTATCGCCATGATTGCAATCGGTTTATATGCTTACCGTGCAACCTCCAATTTTGATGAATATATTTTAGGTGGACGTAGTCTGGGCAGTGTCGTTACAGCTCTTTCCGCAGGTGCATCAGATATGAGTGGCTGGCTGCTGATGGGTCTTCCGGGCGCAATTTACCTGTCTGGCCTGTCAGAAGCCTGGATTGCCATCGGCCTGATTATCGGAGCGTGGCTAAACTGGTTACTGGTGGCAGGTCGTCTACGGGCGCATACCGAATACCAGAATAATGCCCTGACCCTGCCAGATTATTTCACCAGCCGTTTTTCCGACCGCAAACGCATTTTACGGGTCTTGTCTGCCTTGGTGATTCTGGTGTTCTTTGCAATTTATTGTGCCTCGGGCATGGTCGCAGGTGCACGCCTGTTTGAAAGCCTGTTCGGCTGGAATTACACCACGGCGCTTATCATCGGTGCGATGGCGACAATTTTATATGTGTGTATTGGTGGTTTTCTGGCAATCAGCTGGACGGATACTTTTCAGGCCGGTTTGATGATCTTCGCACTGTTGCTGACCCCGATCATTACCTTCCTGGCCTTGGGTGACAATAGCCAGCAAGTGAGTGTCATCCTTGAATCTGCCCGTCCACATGCGTCCAGTATGCTTGAAGGCTTAAGCGTGGTGGCGATTATTTCCAGTCTGGCCTGGGGTTTGGGTTATTTTGGTCAACCACATATTTTAGTGCGCTTCATGGCAGCAGATTCAGTGAAGACCATTCCTGCTGCACGCCGTATTGGCATGACCTGGATGATTCTGTGTCTGGGCGGCGCAGTGGCAGCTGGTTATATCGGGATTGCCTATTTCACCGTTAATCCAGCATTCGCCTCGGTGGTGAACCAGAACCCTGAAACCGTGTTTATGGAATTGACTAAAATCCTGTTTAATCCATGGATCGCTGGCATCGTACTTGCAGCTATTCTGGCCGCGATTATGAGCACCTTGAGCTGTCAGCTTCTGGTCTGTTCAACCACCCTGACTGAAGATTTATACAAGAGCTTCCTGCGCAAAAATGCCTCGCAAAAAGAACTGATCTGGGTCGGTCGTGCTATGGTTTTAGTAATTGCGTTAATTGCGATTGCCTTGGCGATTAATCCGAACAGCAAGGTTTTAGGTCTGGTGGCTTATGCCTGGGCAGGCTTTGGTGCAGCATTTGGCCCCTTGATTATCTTGTCTCTGTTCTGGAAGCGTATGACCCTCAACGGCGCGATTGTCGGCATGCTGGTCGGTGCGGTGACGGTAATCGTCTGGAAAAACTATATGGGTGATACCGGCCTGTACGAGATTATTCCCGGTTTTATTCTGGCTACCCTGAGTATCGTGATTGTCAGCTTAGTGGATAAGGTACCGAGTGATGATGTGGTACATCGTTTTGAAATGGCCAAAGCTGAATATCAAAAAGAAATGGCTGAAATGAAAAAATAGTCTGGATATTCAATACAATAAAAGGGACTTTCGAGTCCCTTTTGTGTTTTTTAGATTAGTCGTTAATACGCTACAAATTATTTAGATTTTCCCGGTATTTTTAGATGGATCTGCTGACTTTCTTTAATCACCTCCATCACCGGATAACTGCGTGTTTCCTTGATCCCGGGCAGTTGCCATAAGATTTGCCCGGAAATTTTACGGAATTCATCCATATTGGCGCAGCGGATTTTTACCACAAAATCGAAACCGCCACTGATCATATGACATTCAATAATTTCTGGAATCTGCCGGACTGCATGGGAAAACTCATCTAAAACATTCGGTGTGGTTTTATCCAGTAAAATCTCTACAAAAACCACAAAAGCGTTATTGAGCAGATTTGGATTCAGACGGGCTTCGTAGCCCAGAATATAGCCTTCTTTGCTCAGTTTCTGCACCCGCGCCAGTGCCGCGGTCGGCGATAAATTTACCAGTTCAGCCAGTTTAATATTGGATAATTTGGCATCGGATTGTAATAAACTCAGGATACGAATATCTATACGGTCTAGGCTTAAATAAGGAGGCTGCATTAGAATTATTCTCTAAAAAATGTAAAAACTATAGTGAGATATTCGTCAAATATTCTGTGATTATAGATTAAAACTCGTTAGCCCCGCTAGATCTGATTGCAGCAGTACAGGATGTCACTATGCCGACCACACTAAGCCCCACCTATGGTTCAGATGCCATGAAGCAGCCAAATTATATCGCCGAATTCAAAGATAAAAATGAATACGAACAACGTATCAACACTGCATGGCGCCGTGCGGAAACTGAATGCGTCGAAGAACTCTTGCTGCATAGTGAAATTTCCTCCGAACTCAGTGACAAGATTCAAGCGCTTGCCTTTGATCTGGCGCATTCCTTGCGTGAACGTAAAAATTCAGGCGGTAAAGCGGGCATCGTACAAGGATTATTACAGGAATTTTCCCTATCTTCTCAGGAAGGCATTGCCCTGATGTGTCTGGCCGAAGCCTTGCTGCGTATTCCAGACAAAGCCACGCGTGACCTGCTGATCCGCGACAAGATCAATCAGGGCAACTGGAAAGAACATCTCGGTCAAAGCCAGCTGATGTTTGTCAATGCCGCAGCCTGGGGCTTGATGCTGACGGGTAAATTAATGGAAACCCCACAGCAAAAAAGCCTGTCCAGTTTATTAACCGGCATGTTGGCGCGCAGTGGTCGCGGCATTATCCGTAAGGCTGTCGATGTTGCCATGCGCATGATGGGCGAACAGTTTGTGACGGGTGAAACCATTGATGAGGCGCTGAAAAATGCAGAACGTCTGGAAGAAAAAGGCTTTCGTTATTCCTATGACATGCTTGGTGAAGCAGCACTGACCGATCCGGATGCGGAACGCTATTATCAGGATTATCAGCAAGCGATTCATGCCATCGGGCAAGCCTCGCAGGATAAAGACGTTTATGATGGCCCGGGCATTTCCATCAAACTCTCTGCCCTGCATCCGCGTTATCAGCGCGCGCAGGTCGATCGGGTACATGATGAACTGTATGGAAAAATGCTTAAACTCGCGGTCTTGGCGAAACAGTACAATATCGGTTTAAACATTGATGCCGAAGAAACTGATCGTCTGGAAATTTCCTTGCAACTGCTTGAACGCCTGTGTTTTGAGCCGCAATTACAAGACTGGAAAGGCATTGGCTTTGTGATTCAAGCCTATCAAAAACGCTGTTTCTATGTGGTAGATTATATTGTTGATCTGGCCAAACGTAGTCAGAAACGCCTGATGATTCGTCTGGTCAAAGGTGCCTATTGGGACAGCGAGATCAAGAAAGCACAGATTGAAGGCATGTCGGACTATCCGGTATTCACTCGTAAGGTGCATACCGATCTATCTTATATCGCCTGTGCGCGTAAATTATTGGCTGAACCGGATTATATCTATCCGCAATTTGCCACCCATAATGCACAAACGGTGGCCACGATTTACCAACTGGCGCAACCTGAGCAGTATTATGCGGGTCAATATGAATTCCAGTGTCTGCATGGCATGGGCGAACCCTTGTATGAAAATGTGGTGGGCGACAAATCGGCGAATAAACTCGGTGTCCCTTGTCGCATTTATGCGCCAGTCGGCAATCATGAAACCTTATTGGCTTATCTGGTGCGTCGTTTGCTGGAAAATGGCGCAAATACGTCTTTTGTCAACCGGATTGCCGACAAAACCCTAAATATCGAAGATTTGATTGAGAATCCACAACAAACGATTTTAAAAGCTGCACAGCAGGAAGTCATGATCGGTGCCAAGCATCCGCATATTCCTTATCCGCAAGATCTGTATGGCACACGTATTAACTCATCGGGTCTGGATCTCGCCAATGATGCAGAGCTGAGCGCCTTAAATGAAGTCGCTGCCAGCCTGAAAAACACACAATTTCAGGCAGCAGCCATGGGAACGGCGTTTACAGTGACCGACACAAGTAACGCAGTGCAAATCATCAATCCGGCACAACATCAGGATGTAGTCGGTACAGTCTATGAAGCGACTCAGGAACAGGCTGAAATTGCCTTAACGCAAGCTGTCAATGCACAAGGTTTCTGGGCCAATTTGCCAAAAAATGAGCGAGCAGCCTGCTTAAATAAAGCCGCGGATCTGATGGAACAGCGTTTGCTGACACTGATGGTGATTCTGTCCCGTGAGGCTGGGAAAACCTATTCCAATGCCATTGCCGAGGTCCGGGAGGCGGTAGATTTCTTGCGCTACTATGCCGGTCAGATGTTGGATTTAGCTGAAAATACACAGATTCAACCTTTGGGTACCGTACTGTGTATCAGTCCATGGAACTTCCCGTTGGCAATTTTTACCGGCCAGATTTCAGCAGCGCTGGTCGCGGGCAATACCGTTATTGCCAAACCGGCAGAACAGACCCCGCTGATTGCTGCACAAGCGGTGCAGATTTTATGGGAAGCGGGCATTCCGCAAGACGTCTTACAGCTCTTGCCGGGTCAAGGTGAAAGCATTGGTGCGCAGCTCAGTGCAGATTCACGCATTCAGGGTATCATGTTTACCGGCTCAACCGAGGTCGCCCATATTCTGCAAAAAACTGTAGCAGAACGTCTGAACCAGTTTGGCGAAAGTGTGACCCTGATTGCTGAAACCGGCGGTCAAAATGCCATGATTGTCGATTCATCTGCATTAACTGAGCAAGTGGTGCTTGATGTGGTTAATTCTGCCTATGACAGTGCCGGCCAGCGTTGTTCTGCTTTGCGTGTGCTCTGTGTGCAAGAAGATAACCTGGATGCTGTGCGCACGATGCTCAAAGGTGCCATGCAGCAGTTAAGAGTCGGCAATCCGATTTTATTAAAAACCGATATTGGTCCGGTGATTGATCTTGAGGCCCAGCAAAATATTCAGACGCATATTCAGCAGATGCGCAGCAAAGGTCACAAAGTCCATCAACTGATGTTTGACCAAGATGAGACTGAATTAACCCAAGGCACCTTTATTCCGCCAACATTGATTGAACTTCCAAACCTGAACGATCTGGAGCGTGAAGTCTTTGGTCCGGTGCTGCATCTGATCAGCTATAAATATGGTGAACTGGAACAGTTATTGGAACAGATCAACAGCAAAGGCTATGGTCTGACCATGGGCTTACACACACGTATTGATGAAACCATACAAACCGTGATTGCGCGAGCAGAAGTCGGTAACTTGTATATCAACCGTAATATCGTCGGTGCAGTTGTGGGTGTTCAGCCTTTCGGTGGTGAAGGCTTGTCCGGTACTGGCCCTAAAGCTGGTGGGCCGCTTTACATCTACCGTTTAATGCAGCAGCTTTCCGAGAAGAAACTGGCGCAGCCTTATGCCATGCGATCTGATCAAGCCCCTATTGAACACAAACCAGTCCAGGAATTTAAGGCTTGGGCCTCTAAAACTTTCCCCACAATCTCCTTAAAAGCACCCAGCCAGATTGCGACCGGACAAAGCTTTAGTTTGCAAGGTCCAACCGGCGAAGAAAACCAGTACATGATCTTGCCACGTGAAAGTGTTCTATCTTTGGCGCACACCGAGCAAGACCAGATTCAGCAAATTTTGGCCATTTTATCGGTCGGCAGTCGCCCTGCAGTATTGGCTGAAAATACTTTTGTGCTGAAATATCTACAAACAATGCCAAAAGCAGTTGCTGCCCGATTCAAAGTGATTCAAGACATTGAAAGTGGGGAATTTGATGCTGTATTACATCATGGTGATGCTGCGAAATTGATTGATTTACAGAAGCGTATTGCGGCTCGAAAAGGCCCCATTGTAGGAATCACGCATTTAAACTCAGGCAATCATGACATTCCGGTGGAGCGATTGGTGCTTGAACGGGCCATTAGCATCAATACGGCAGCAGCTGGTGGCAATGCCAGTTTGATGACGATGAGTCATCTCTAAATTAATCGAATCATCTTGGCATTTTTCTGTTCATGATTTCCTCTTTACGGCCAAATTTTTCTCCTCAGAGGGTTTGGTCTTTTTTATGCAGTTTTTAAAGCCGCTCAGCCACAATAGGCTTAGGCAGATCAGCAATTATTTGCTACCATTTGCGCTTTAAAATATTTGCGACTTCTTACTGCATATGACTTCATCTTATCAGCAACAACTCGATGCCAAAATTGAACGCATCAGCGCTCAGTTTGCCGAATATCAACCACCTGCCCTCGAAGTATTCCAGTCTCCTGAAAAATATTTCCGCATGCGTGCTGAATTTCGGATCTGGCATACTGAGGATGACATGTTCTATGCCATGTTCGAGCGCAATGAAGATCAACAGAAAAAAGTCATCCGCATTGATGAATTTCCGGTTGCAGACCTCAGTATCAATCAGTTGATGCCTAAATTGCTGCAAGCGCTCAAAGCAGATCCGTTATTATCGATACGTCTGTTTGAGGTACATTTTCTGGCGACCTTAAGTGGTCAGGTTCTGGTTTCTCTGATTTATCATCGTAAACTGGATGAAAGCTGGGAACCGGCAGCCAAAGCACTGGCAGAACAGTTAAATATCAAGTTAATTGGCCGCAGCCGTGGACAGAAGTTTGTCCTGTCTGATGAGTATGTGGTGGAAGAACTTTCTGTTTTTAATCGTACCTATCAATACAAACAGATCGAAAGCAGCTTTACCCAGCCGAATGCCCAAGTCTGCCAAAACATGCTGGAATGGGCATGTGATGCGGCAGAGCAATCTGATCAAGATTTGCTGGAATTATATTGTGGTAATGGTAACTTTACCCTGCCACTCTCGACCAAGTTCCGCCGTGTTCTGGCAACCGAGTTAGCCAAATCTTCAGTCTATGCGGCTGAGTGGAATATTGAGCAAAACCAGATTGAGAATATTCAGGTCGCGCGTCTTTCTGCAGAAGAGTTCACCCAAGCTTACAACGGCGAGCGTGTTTTCCGCCGCCTGCAAGAAGCCAATATTGATCTTGCGACTTATGACTTTGATACGGTATTTGTCGATCCACCGCGTGCCGGTATTGATGATGAAACGCTTAAACTATTACAGCGCTTCCAACGCATTATTTACATTTCTTGCAATCCAGACACATTGCATGACAATCTGAAACAGTTGTCTCAAACCCATAAAATCAGCAAATTCGCTATGTTTGATCAATTTCCATATACGCACCATGTAGAAACGGGCGTATTGTTAGAAAGAAGATAAAGAATTTGTTTCAATTTATTTTCTTGTTACAAAAAAGGAGTTTTTCGAAATTCCTTTTTTTATATCTTAAATCAATAACTTAATAACAAATTATCATTTGTACAGCTAAAAATATCGTTAGCTCTTTGAGCTTCAATCGGAAATTTTAAAGACTAACTGCTGCTTTTATCACATAGGTCCTATTGCTTTATTTATTTAATTGGCTATATTTCACTCTATGTTAGGTTGTTGTATGAAGGCTCTATGAGTTTTTGGCAAAAGTTGTTTTCTGTGGAACAACACAATGAACACAAGAATCAGATTGCTTGTGTAGAAAATGATTGCTCTTTCAAGACAAATGAACAGCTTCTTGAAGCTTTGTCTAAAGCAACTGATGAAGAGATCATCATCGGAATCAAAAAGGTTCTTGTATCACGCGGCTATAGCCGTAAGGAACTGAATGAACTTCAACACTTGCCCTTGCAGTAATCGGCAAAGGCTCTAGCCTGATCAAAAAAAGCACTTGTGTAACCAGGTGCTTTTTTTATATCTGTCGCTTTAATTACATTGAAGAAGAACCAAACTTAGAGAGTTCAATTGTATAAATCCGACTACACAACCTTCTGCCTTCTGTTGAGTAATTGGTAATAAATCTGAACACTTCTTCCTCTCACTTTTTCTGATTTTATTGAAATGTAAAAGTTAGCTTAGGCTATTTATAGGTGTTACTGAACAGATGTTCATCTGAATTCTGCCATACAGGTGATCAAGTCACTTGCTGCATACGCCTATTGCTTGTCTGCCTAAAATCAAGCAAAGCGTCGATTAATTTAGCAAAAGGCAGTACACTTGTTATTAAACTACAATGCTTTTTTAAATGGCTTAATTCTGATATGCAACAGACTAAACGGTTTCCCATAGGAGCGCACCTTATGGTTAAACATTTCGGTTATACCCATCATGGGATATACGCTGGACGTGGTCGTGTTATTCATTATTCGGGCTTTGCACATTTATTCAAGAAACGCCCCATTGAAATAACCTCTATTGAAAAATTCAGTCATGGCAAAGCGATTCATGTGCAACATTATGACTCAGCGAAATATAAAGGCCGTAAAGTTGTGCGTCGCATGCGTTCCAGAATGCATGAAAATAATTATCATTTAATTATCAATAATTGCGAACATCTGTGTACTTGGGCGATTACCGGCGTAGAAAGCAGCCCGCAAGTGATCTATATGATGAATCGCCTGACCACGATTGGTTATATCAGCTCGATGATGAGTTTCATGAACAGCATGTTCCTGACCCTGACCACGACGAGTTTTGCCTTGGCCTTGTACATCAAGAAGAAGCTTAGAGATAAAGCCAATCTGCGTTTGCAACAATACCGTGAATTGCAAGATCAGGCTAAAACGAAAGTGTCAGACCTGACTAATCTTAAACATCGTTAATTTAAAGCTCAGCCTGCCGATGATTTTTTGTTAGTAAGAAATTTTGAGTTCGGGTTTAAACTTTGATATTAAAAGGAACAGATCAGGTTAAATAACCTTTTTTGGCCTGAATCGCTTCAGGTAAACCTTTACCCAAAGAGCTTAAGGTTTCCCGTTCTACCAGTCGTACCATTGAATCGAGTGGCAGATCATTATCCTGTAGCCCAAAAGGCTCTTCTAGCTCAGCACTGAGCTCATCTAGGCCTAAGAGCATATAAGCAATCAACCCGACCAGAATCGGCGTCCACAGGCCCAGATTGGCCTGCAAACTAAAAGGTAAAATAAAACAGAACGAATACACTGCACGATGTAACAGTACCGAATAAGAAAATGGCAATGGCGTCGACAGTATCCGGTCACAACCGGCCTGAATATTGCCCAAGGCCACAGTATGCTGATTCAAATTATTATAAATAATATCGCTGATGTTGCCCTGCTTATATTGCTGAACCAACTCCTTTTGCATCTGTTCCAGCACCCATTGTGAAGGATTGATTTGCACGAGCAACTGATCGAATGCCATATTTTCAAAATGCGTGGTTGTTTGGTAATGCTGAATACTTTGTACTTGCTGTCTGAGCCGGTCACGCAACAGATGGCTAAACAGCATCATGCGATATAACAAGACCTCGCGGGTCTGATCATCCAGCACATGGCTGTCCCGGCATAAATGACGTGTGGTGGCGATTAGCGCTCCCCAGAGCTTGCGCCCTTCCCACCAGCGCTCATAACATGCCGTATTTCTAAAGCTGAGAAAGATCGAAAGAATCACACCAAAAATGGTAAAGCCGATTGCGGGTACGGCAGGAAGATTCACAAAATGTGCCTGACTCAAATAGACCAGTAGGCCGGAAATAAAGACCACCAAGACTAAAGCCGGCAATACCTTAGGCAAAATTGTGCCCTGCCAGGCAAACAGTAAACCGATACTATTGTTTTTATCACGCACAATCATGGCATTTTCCCTGCTGTATTGAAAAAGCCCAACCGAAGTTGGGCTTTTAATATCTGATTTAAACCTGATTATTTGCCTGGCTTGAAACTGTCTTTCAAGTCAAGAATACGGTTAAATACTGGTTTCTTGCTATTATGATCGTATTGATCGGCAACGAAGTAACCTTCACGCTCAAACTGGAAGCGATCTTCCGGTTGAGCTTGCGCCAATGCCGGCTCAATCACGGCTTGAACCACCTTTAATGATTCAGGGTTCAGGTTGGCCAGGAAGTCATCACCCACTTCAGGATCCGACTCAGTGAACAGACGTTCATAAATACGGACTTCGGCAGGCACACCTTTAGTCGCAGATACCCAGTGAACCACGCCTTTCACCTTGCGGCCTTCAGGGTTCTTACCCAAAGTTTCAGGATCAATCGAACATTTCAGCTCAACCACTTCACCATTTTCATCTTTAATGACTTCATCACATTTGATCACATAGGCATGACGTAAACGTACTTCACCACCTGGAATCAGACGTTTAAAGCCTTTTGGTGGTTCTTCCTCAAAGTCTTTACGGTCAATAAACAGCTCAGTGGTTAAAGGAATCACGCGTTCGCCCATGTCCACGTTCGGATGACGTGAATGGGTCAGATCCATATCGGCTGGCAAGTTGCTTAAGGTCACTTTCAGTGGATTTAACACGGCCATACCACGCGCTGCGGTATTTTCCAGAGACTGGCGGATGCAATATTCCAGCATCGCGACATCGACAATACTACCATCCACTTTCGATACACCGACACGCTGGCAGAAATCACGCAGACCTTCAGGTGTAAAACCACGGCGACGCATACCGACTACAGTTGGCATACGTGGATCGTCCCAACCATTCACATGAGCACCTTCAACCAGTTTACGTAATTTACGTTTCGAGGTGATAGTGTAATCCACATTCAAACGGCTAGATTCGTACTGACGTGGCACAGATGGTGATTTAACCTTTGCCACCACCCAGTCATAGAACGGACGGTGATCCTGGAACTCTAATGTACAAAGCGAGTGGGTAATGCCTTCAATCGCATCAGACAATGGATGCGCATAGTCGTACATTGGATAAATTTTCCACGTATCGCCCGTCTGATGGTGCGCTGAATGCAAGATACGATACAAGATCGGATCACGCATATGTACGTTCGGTGAGGTCATATCGATTTTAGCGCGTAAAACAGCCTGACCTTCAGCATATTCACCGCTACGCATCTTCTCAAAACGTTCCAGATTCTCTGCAACAGTTGCATCACGTTGTGGCGAGTTCTTACCCGGCTCGACAAAGTTACCGCGGTTTAAACGGATGTCTTCGGGGCTTTGTAAATCCACATAGGCATCACCCTGTTCAATCAGCTGAACCGCCCATGTATAAAGTTGATCAAAATAGCTCGATGCATAGCGCGGCTCGCCCTCCCACTGGAAGCCCAACCATTTCACATCATTGGCAATACCATCAACATATTCCTGTTCTTCAGCATCCGGATTGGTATCATCAAAACGAAGATTACACACACCCTGGAATTCTTCAGCAATCCCAAAGTTCAAGCAAATTGCTTTCACATGGCCAATATGTAAGTAGCCATTTGGCTCAGGCGGAAAACGCGTGACGATCTGTTGGGTACGACCAGCGGCTAAATCATCGGTAATGACCTGACGTACAAAGTCCAAGCCCGGTTGTTGTTCTTGCTGCTGCACTGAATCGACTGCATTGTTCTTTTGGGTCGGGTTCTCGGGCAGAGATGTCACAACATCATTTGGCTTCATGATCAATCATTCACTTCTAAAGTTAAAAAGGGATTAACGAATATTTAATCGCACAGGTTGTACGCATATTCATTATCAAAGTTCCTTAGTTTAACTAGAGGTGAATAATCTCTCAACCGCTAACTCGGGTATTTGATTTCAATTCACCCATTTTAAAAAATGAAAATACGGTGAGTTGCCTGAAACTAAAATATCAGTGCTTGTACAAGCAGTAAAATCATTAATTTACGCCAATTCAAAATAGGGTACCTGATAGGGCAATATCTGAAATGCCTTGATAAATCAACGTATAAATAAGGTACTATTTTTATGCTTTTAACAAAGAAAATAATGTTTTTACTTGCCTAGTCGATTGTAGTTTGCTTATGCTTCACTCATTCAGAAAAAACCATGGCACTCGTCCATGATTAGGAGATTACACAATGAGTTTTCCTCAAGTCGAATTAAACACCAATAAAGGTCGTATTGTTCTTGAACTCAATGCTGAAAAAGCACCTAAAACAGTGGCTAACTTTTTAGAATATGTGCGTGACGGTTTTTATGACGGCGTAATTTTCCACCGTGTAATTGATGGTTTCATGATCCAGGGTGGTGGTATGGATGAAAACTTCAAAGAAAAAGCGACCCGTGATGCAATCGAAAATGAAGCAGACAATGGCTTAACTAACGATTTGGGCACAATTGCCATGGCGCGTACGCAAGCTCCACATTCTGCATCTGCTCAATTCTTCATTAACGTTGGCAACAACGCATTCCTTAACCATTCTGGTAAAACAGCACAAGGTTGGGGTTATGCCGTATTTGGTAAAGTGACTGACGGCATGGACATTGTCAACGAAATTAAAGGCGTTCGTACTGGCAACCGTGGCTACCACGCTGATGTTCCACTAGAAAATGTAGTTATTGAGTCTGCAAAAATCATTTCTGAATAAAAAACGTCCTCTCCGTTCTTTATGAGTTTTAAAGCGATGCTTTAAAACAGTGTAATGGAAAATCCCTCATATAAATGAGGGATCTAGAGAGGAATAAAAGGAAAAGATTCGTGACCTATCTGTTTATCTCAGATTTACATTTGTCACCTGATCACCCTCGACTTGTTCGGGGGTTTTTAGATTTATTGACCGAATATCAAGATCAAAATACCCGATTGTATATTTTGGGTGACTGGTTCAATGCCTGGATCGGTGATGACTATACAGCCCCATGGCTGGACGAAATTATCACTGCCTTAAAACAGTTTATTCAGGCTGGCAATCAGGTATATTTTCAGGCAGGCAACCGGGATTTTGTTCTCGGCAGCAAGTTTTTAGCTCAATTTGGCGGAAAGCTGCTTCCTGAGATAGACCAACTGAACATTGCAAGAACACGTTTTCGCCTGGAACATGGTGATGCACTGTGTACCGATGACATCGCTTATCAGCGCTTTAAAAAGATTATCCGGCATCCACTTCTGCTAGGCTTATTAAAGCGTACACCGCTGTCTTTCCGTAAAAAATTAGCCAATGGCTTTCGTCAGCAAAGTCATCAGGCGCAGCAGTTTAAAAGCTATGAAGTGATGGATGTTAATGATCAGGCCGTTGAGTTGGCATTAACAGATGTAGATGTTCTGATTCATGGCCATACACATCGTGCAGCCATTCACCAGCTAGGACAGAAAAAAAGAATCGTACTCGGCGACTGGAAAGAAGATCGTGCAGAGATTCTAGAAATTCAGGAAAATCAAAGCTTTGACACCCTAAAACTAAAAAAGTGGCGATATTAATCGGCCACTTTTTTAAGACATCTATTTGTTTAACACAAGCGATAAAGCTGGTTTACACCGGTATAGAAACTTTTACCATCAAGATTAAACAGGATTTCTTCACCAGTTTGCAGCTGGATCATTTTTCCAACTTCGACCCAGATAAAACCATCCTGAGTGTTTTGTTTACGCTTTAACGGAACCAGTTTAACATTAATTTCGCCACCATTTACGGCAGTGGCGGTATGCCATTCATTTAAAATATTCAAAATAATTACTCATAAAATGAGCTTTTTGTGACTGTACAAAGAGATTAATAAAACCAAATTTGTATAATAATTCTGTAGTTACTAGATGTTATCCAAGCTCAAAGGCTTGAACCAAAAGTGAATCACAATTAGCTAGAAATAATAAAAGCGAGAACTATACTCGCTCGAAGTGTTATCACTATACACCTTATTTTTCATGAAAGCAAACATACATTGTCATTACAAATAATGCCTGCCTGATTTTTAAAACAATGATTGTGCAGAAATTTTATGAAGGTAATTGTCTTTGATAGATATCACTTTTATAAATGATTCACAGCTGCTACAAGGCCATTAAAACAAATAGCAGACAGCAAAAGTTCAGTTCTGCTCTTCTCATCATTCAGGAAAGAAGCATATTACGCCTTATGTTAGGCCAAAAAACAGACAATCATCTTGTTAGATTTGAATGAATAGATCATTGCAGACAAGTTCTGATTAAAAATCATTCAGAATCTTATCTAATCCATTCATTCAGACCTGATAAATGATTAATATCCCGTATTTGTTTTAATTACATTTATATCTGTTTTATATTTTCCCAACAAATCCCGCAATGAATTCATCAGAACGCTGGTATCAACGCCTACTGCAACAAACTCAGTGCCAAGTTCGATATATTTTTGCGTCACTTCATGCTGGGTCGACAAAATCCCTGCAGCCTTGCCAGCTGCACGAATCCGCTGAATTGCATCAATTACAGCTTTTTGTACTTCAGGATGATTCGGATCACCTTGATAACCCATAGTGGCAGACAGATCAACGGCACCAATAAATACCCCATCAATCCCGTCGATCTGAAGAATAGCATCCAGATTTTCCAGTCCTGTGACCGATTCAATCTGGATTAATAGACAGATTTCTTCATGTGCAGTCTGATAATAATTTGGAATGCTGTTCCAGCGGGTGGCACGTGCCAGTGCAGCACCAACGCCACGAATCCCTTCAGGTGGATAACGGACTGCCTTGACCATGAGTTCGGCCTGTTCCACGGTTTCTACCATCGGAATCAACAGCGTCTGTGCACCGATATCGAGGAGTTGCTTGATCAGTTGCACGCTACCAATGGGCGGTCGTACCACTGCTTGCGAGGGATAAGCAGCAATACTTTGCAGTTGCGACAAAGTCGTTCTCAAATCACTGGGCGCATGCTCACCATCAATCAGCAGCCAGTCATAGCCTGCATTTGCCGCAATCTCGGTGCCATAGGCATCCGCCAGTCCAATCCATAAGCCGATTTGCTGCTGGGTTTTCAGTTTGTGTTTAAAATAATTGGTGACTTGCATCCGCTAACCTATTTTCATGTTGCCGGCGATGTCTCTTATTAAACGCTTCTCACTTAAAAGTGCCAATAGACAAAAACTGGGTTTTAATCTGATTTAACTCTAAGTTTTGCTTGAATCCAACTCAAGATCATTTCAGAACAGGCTTTGCCTGATGCTTTTTTATTGTAATAATCAGGGTATGTGAAAAATGTATATATTTAAAACTTCTACTCGCTGTTTATTTAAAAAGATTGGAGTCCATTGATGGATTTACTCAAGATCACACAAACCCGCTATACCACTAAAGCCTATGATCCTAGCAAGAAAATCCCGGCAGAACAGTTCGAGCGCTTATTAGAAATTTTGCGTCTGGCACCCTCTTCGATCAATATTCAGCCTTGGCATTTTTTTATTGCCGATCATGATGCCGCCAAACAGCGCATTGCCAAAGCCTTGATCGGTACTTATGCCTACAATGCACCCAAAGTTCTGGATTCTTCGCATACTATTTTATTTTGCACCAAAGCCGATATTAATGAGCTGCATCTGGAAAACTTACTGAATCGCGATGATCTCAGCGGGCGTTTTAAAGATGAATCGGCCAAAGAAGGTCAGAAAAACACCCGTGCAGGCTATATTCATTATTATCGTAATGAAAAAGGTGACATTCAGCGCTGGGCTGAAAATCAGACCTTTATTGCGCTCGGTCAGATGCTGTTGGCTGCCGGAATTGAAGGTGTCGATGCCACACCAATTGGCGGCTTTGATGAAGAGATAATTAGTGAAGAATTACAACTCGCAGAACAGGGTTTAATTCCTTCTGTCTTGCTGACTTTGGGTTATCGCAGTGAAAATGACTTCAATGCCAAACTGCCGAAATCACGTCTACCCGCTGAAGACATTTTCACCAAACTGTAAGGATCTTATGCTATAAAAGGGGCCAGGCGCCCCTTTCCATATCAGTTCGGGCCTATTTTTTGCTTTATTTAATTGTCATCCAATAGAATAACAATAGAGGTCATCTATGTCGCTCCTTACCTCCAAATCCCTGAAATTTGCATGCCATCATTGCGATAAAATTTATCTCCAACACTACCAAGATCAACAGCATCGTTATCCGCACTGTCCTGACTGCCAACAGGCGGGTTTACTGCTTGGACTGGCCGAAGCAGGCGACCTGCTGCGACATCCGATTGAATTTGCATCTTCTTATGTCAAGCAGACATTGCATAAGCTAGGCAAATCACACTAGTGAGACCTAGCAGTAAACCCGCGGCACTTGCAGGTTTGAGTCGCTCTTTAAAGAACATCACACCTGCAATTACCCCCAAAACCACCACCAGAATATTCATGCCAGCAAAGACAATTGCCGGCGAATCCTTGAGCAGCATATGGGCTTTGACATAAAACGCAATATTGGCAAAATTCAGCACACCCAATAACAGACCAGCGCCGATATTCTGTATCGACCCCAAGCTTTTATATTTAAACAGCAGATAGCCCATCGATATGATCAGAGCGCAAATAAACATCAGATTGAGTGCAACGGCGAACTGCAGACCTAAACTGGTTGTATATTTTAATAATACATCAATCAGTGCATAACCCACCCAGACTAGCCCCAGATACAACATGCCCTGATTACCCTGGCCTGATCCTTGCCGATGTGAAAATAAAATACACAGCACTGCGCCAATACCTAGGGCAATACCGAGTATTTTCAGCTGATTAAACTGTTCCTGAAAAATAAAATAAGCCGCCGCCAGTGACAAGACTACAGAAAGCCGCTGGGCAATTTCTGTTTTTAAAATTCCAGCGCTTTCCAAGGCTTTAGCCAGAAACAGAAATACACTTGGAAGTAAAATACCCAATGCCAGAATAAGCAACCATGGTGTCTGGCTTGGCGAAATATGCTGGATATCCGGCTTGAACCAGAAAAAGCACAACAAGCTGGCGGTGGCATAATTCCAGCTAATCATGTGGATCGGACTCAGCCCTCTGTTTTTGGCGACTTTTAATAATATTGAGACCACAACGCTACACAGCGCTGCTGCGAAAATCAGTTCCATATGCTGCTCTTATTCTTGATCTTTATCAGTCTACAAAAAAGCCCACATTCGCTGTGGGCTTTTTCTATAAATGATTCACTGGGAATTATTTATTATAGTACGACACCATTTTCTCTAAAGAAATTGGGCGAATCTTGTCTGCATTACCGGCAGTACCAAATGCTTCATAACGGTCTACACAGATTTGCTTCATGGCATCAACCGTTGCGCTGAAGAATTTACGAGGATCGAATTCGCTTGGTTTTTCTGCCATCATACGACGCATTGCACCTGTAGATGCTAAACGCAAGTCAGTATCGATGTTGATTTTACGCACGCCATGTTTGATCGCTTCAACCAGCTGCTCAACCGGAACACCATAAGTTTCCTTGATGTCGCCGCCATACTGGTTAATTACTGCCAACCACTCTTGTGGCACAGAGCTTGAACCGTGCATAACCAAATGCGTATTTGGAAGTGCCGCATGAATTTCTTTAATGCGGTCAATCGCCAGAATATCGCCTGTAGGTGGACGCGTAAATTTGTACGCACCGTGTGAAGTACCTACAGCAATCGCCAGCGCATCCACATTGGTATCTGCAACGAAACTACGTGCTTCTTCAACTGAAGTCAGAAGTTGAGAATGATCAAGTACGCCTTCTGCGCCTACGCCATCTTCTTCACCCGCCATACCTGTTTCAAGGCTACCTAAACAACCGATCTCACCTTCTACAGAAACGCCACATGCATGTGCCATCTGAACCGTACGACGAGTCACATCAACGTTGTATTCGTATGAAGTTGGGGTTTTGCCATCTTCACCAAGTGAGCCGTCCATCATCACTGATGAAAAGCCGAGCTGGATTGAACGTTGGCAAATGTCAGGGCTGGTTCCGTGGTCTTGGTGCATTACCACTGGAATATGTGGCCATTCTTCAATTGCAGCCAAAATCAGGTGACGCAAGAACGGAGCGCCTGCATATTTACGCGCACCCGCAGATGCTTGTACGATAACAGGTGAATTGGTTGCATCTGCTGCAAGCATAATTGCACGCATTTGTTCTAAGTTGTTTACGTTAAATGCTGGTACGCCGTAAGCATGTTCGCCGGCGTGATCCAAGAGCTGGCGCAATGAAATAAGAGCCATAATATCCTCCCAGTGAATGCCACATATTCTACATGTTCAAAGGTTTCAATTCAGCAACAAATAACACTATTTAAAAAAAATCCCTGCTTTTGCAGGGATTTTATCTCACATGCACTGGATTAAGGTGCTACAGGCTCAGAAGTCGCTGTAACTGACTGGTCTGCAGTTGCTTCATCTGCTGGCGCATTGGCAATTTCAGCTGGAATATCGGTATTTTTTTCATCTAAAACTGGCTGGTCAATAGCATCAATGGCTGCTTTCTGCTCTGGCGTTATAGTCTCATTGGCCACTGCTGCCGAGCTTTCTGTTTCAGCGACCGGTGCATTTTCCTGTTTCGCACATGCAGTCAGTGCCAATGATGCAGCGAATAAAGCCGCCAAAGTTAACTGTTTTTTCATCACGTGATCTCATCATTTGGTGATTTAATGACTGCATCTTATGACAGATTTATTGCATTTTCATGACGAAGCCATGAAGGAGAATCTATCTTTGTCAAAAAATAGACATAAAAAAAGCTGGCATACGCCAGCTTTTTTTTCACCTTAAAAGATGCAATCAAGCACGTTCTAAGAGTACAGCAACTGCAGGAAGGGTTTTACCTTCAACGAATTCGAGGAATGCACCACCACCCGTAGAAATATAGCCAATTTTATCTGCTACTTCGTACTTGTCGATTGCAGCTAATGTGTCACCACCACCCGCGATCGAGAAACCGGCAGATTCAGCAATCGCTAAAGATAAAGTTTTGGTACCTTCACCGAATTGATCGACTTCAAATACACCCACCGGGCCATTCCAGAGAATGGTTTTAGAGGTTTTCAGGATTTCTGCAAATGCTTTCGCCGTTTCTGGACCTACATCCAGAATCATGTCGTTATCAGCAACATCGGCAACATTTTTCACAGTTGCTTTCGCAGCAGCCAATGAACCCAGGAAATCTTCAAAGTTGATTTCAGAGGCATCGGCAACCACAACGTCAGTTGGAAGTGGCACTGATACTTTTGCAGCAATGGCTTTTGCAGTATCGATCAGATCTTTTTCACACAGTGACTTACCAACGTTATAGCCTGCCGCAGCAAGGAAAGTATTGGCAATACCACCACCCACGATCAATTGATCGCAGATGTCAGACAGTGAAGTCAACACATCAAGTTTAGTCGATACTTTAGAACCAGCAACAATTGCCACCATTGGCTTTTCAGGTGTCTTAAGTGCACGGCCTAGTGCATCAAGTTCAGCTGCAAGCAATGGA
Organism: Acinetobacter sp. YH12106; assembly: GCF_013418995.1. Classification (NCBI taxonomy): domain Bacteria; kingdom Pseudomonadati; phylum Pseudomonadota; class Gammaproteobacteria; order Moraxellales; family Moraxellaceae; genus Acinetobacter; species Acinetobacter sp. YH12106. The sequence continues at coordinate 333,789 of NZ_VPAV01000001.1, read as the reverse complement.
CCTGCCGCAGCTACTTTGGCTAAACGCGCTACGCCTTCAGTCGATGCTTCTGCACGGTGCGCTGTACCGAATGCATCCATCACGAATACATCACACAGCGCTGCATATTTTGCAGCAAGTTCAGGATTGTTTTTCTTTTCACCAACGTTAAAACGGCAGTTCTCAAGTAACACAACTTGACCCGGCTGAACCTCAACGCCATCTAGGTAGTCGGTCAATAATTTTACGTCTTGACCCAAAGCTTCAGTCAAGTAAGCCGCTACAGGTGCAAGCGATTGTTCAGCTTTAGGCTCACCTTCAACCGGACGACCAAGGTGAGAATACACCATCACTGCAGCGCCTTTTTCAACTGCTGCCTGAATGGTTGGCAATGCTGCACGAAGACGCGCATCGCTGGTGATCACACCATTTTTAACAGGAACGTTTAAATCTTCACGGATCAGAACACGTTTACCTGCTAAATCGAGGTCAGTCATACGCTGAAAGTTCATGTAGAGCTCACTTTATAGATATTAAAACCAGCCGATTTTAAATGATTATGCAGAAAAAGGTTAGCATCTTTTGCAGAAAACATTCTGAATGCCAAAGTTTTGTTATGATAGAAAAAAGCTTCTTTTAGATTCAGTGCCTATGTCGATACATCCTGATCCAAATCTTAACCGTTTGAACGTGTTAGGTGAGCCTTTATCAAGCTGCTGCTTCGATCCGATTACCGGTTATTTCCGCAATGGCTTTTGCCATACTGCGACCACTGATCTGGGGCAGCATACGGTATGCGCGCAGATGACGTCGGAATTTCTCAATTTCTCGCAAAAAGTGGGCAATGACCTGATCACACCTTTGCCAGAGCTGGACTTCCCTGGCCTGCAACCCGGTGATTTCTGGTGCCTCTGCGTGACACGCTGGGTCGAAGCCTATGAAGCAGGTCAAGCCCCCCCGATCAAGCTGCAAGCCTGCCATAAAGCGGTGCTGTCTTATGTACCTTTAAATATTCTTGAGGAATATGCTGTCTAATGAATGCTGTACAGATTATTTTGGCATCCTCCAGCCAAACCCGTAAAGAGTTGATGGATCGCCTGCATATTGATTATATTTCTCTAGTACCGGATATCGATGAGTCTCCTCGCGGTGAAAATCACGCAGATGATTTGGCCAAGCGGCTGGCTTTTGAGAAAGCCAAATATATTGCTGAGAAAAATCCTGAAGCGATTGTGATTGGTTCGGATCAGGTGGCATGGCGTGAAGGCGCACCAGATATTTTTATTGGCAAACCTTTAACTCCTGAAAAAGCCATTCGCCAGTTACAGGCCAATTCGGACAAGATTGTCTATTTCAGTACTGCACTCAGTGTGCAACAGCAGGCTACTGGTTATGAACGAACGCTGGTCGAGCACTATAAAGTCAAGTTCCGTAAACTGTCCAAAGCCGAAATTGAACGCTATGTCACGATTGAACAGCCACTGCATTGTGCCGGCAGTTTCAAATGTGAAAGCCTCGGCATCAGCCTGTTTGAAAAAATGATCGGGCAAGACCAGACCACTTTGATGGGCATGCCGATGATCAAGCTGTGTCACATTCTTCGTGAATTGAAAATTTTAGTTCCTTAATCTCCCCTTAATTCAGGCTGTAATCTATGTCTCAACCTTTAGACGTTTTAGGCGGAATCACCGCTGAACAATTTTTGAGTGAATACTGGCAAAAAAAACCGTTACTGGTGCGTAATGCGATGCCTGAAATCGCCAATCTGCTTGAACCTGACGACGTGATGGAACTTGCGCTTGAGGAACATGTCACTGCGCGTTTAATCAAGCAAAAAGATCGCGATCCGAATCAGTGGAGCGTGAAATCTTCGCCTTTACTTAAAGCTGATTTTCAGAAAATGCCCAAGCTGTGGACACTTTTGGTTCAGGCGGTAGATCATTATTCATTTGACCTGTCGGAAATGTGGAAAAAGTTCCCGTTTATTCCGCAATGGCGCCGCGATGACATCATGGTGTCTTATGCACCTCAAGGCGGCTCTGTAGGAAAGCACTTTGATTTTTACGATGTCTTTTTGGTACAAGGCTACGGGCATCGTAGCTGGCAGCTCGGACAAATGTGTGATGCCGAAACTGCATTGGTTCCGGGTCAGCCACTGAAATTATTGCCTGAAATTGAGGTGAATTTTGACGAAGTTCTGGCACCTGGCGACTTGCTGTATGTGCCACCTGGTTTGGCGCATTACGGCGTTGCAGAAGATGATTGTCTAACCTTTTCCTTTGGCTTCCGTATGCCAAATGTGAGCGATATGATGGACCGTGTTGGTGATAAATTTTCTGAGAATGAAAGTTTACGCAATCCACTGGTTGATATTATTCGTGACCAGGTCGGAGCCATTGGTGAAGTCAGCGGCAATGAGCTGGAATATCTAAAAGAACAGATCATGCAGCAACTGCATAATTCGAATGTTTTAGAAGATGCCATTATGACTTTAATGTCAGAACCCAAATATCCAGAGAACCTTCCAGAAGCAGAAGAAATCGGTACAGGTGATCTGGAAGAAGCACTGGATCGGGGTTATAGCCTGATGCTCGAACCGGCTTCACGCCTGCTCTACACTGAAGCAGACGGCGATGTTCTGTTCTGGGCCAATGGTGAAGGGATTGAGATCTCTGAGGCATTTACCACAAAACTCAAGCAGCTTGCAGACGGTGAAACCATATTGCTCGATGAAAACTTCGCTGATGAAGATATTCTGGAAGATGTCGCGGCATTATTAAATGATGCGGTACTGATGCTGGTTCCGCCAGCAGAACAAGACTAATTCTAAGCTAAAGCCAAATAAAAAGAGGATTAAATAATCCTCTTTTTATTTGCAAAGATTAGGGTTGATAGAGTTCTAATACGACCTGAATCACTGTATGCCCTTTCTCAGACTCAATCTGAAACACGCCTCCCATACGTTCGACCCGCATTTTCATGCTGCGCATCCCAATACTCAGACCATTTTTTTGCACTATTTCAGCATCAAACCCAACGCCATTGTCCTGAATACTTAAGGTGAGTTGATGTGGCAGAAAATATTCCAGACTGACTTTCGCCTGACTGGCCTGACTGTGCTTAATGATATTGGTCAGACTTTCTTCGACCACCCGAATCAGGGTCAAACATTGCAATGCGGTCGGTTCACGCTGCCAGACTTTTGGAAATAACCATTCAACCTCAATATTTATCTCTTCCAGCAACTGGGTAAAACGATAACGTACCGGGGCAATCCAGAGTAGTGGGGTTTCCGGTACTTTATTTTCGATAGACGAACCACTATCAATGATTTGTCTGAGATCATCTCTGAGCAATTTCAGCATGGAAAGAAACTGTCGGTTGGGAATGCTGTCAGTACTCTGATCGACCAGAATCATAGAGCGCACAATCGAGCCTCCTAGCCCGTCATGCAGTTCATGCGATAAGTTAATCCGCTCCTGTAAGCGGACATTATCCAGCTCCAGTTGATGTTTATCGTTCAGGCTTTTATTCAGATCAGCGCCGACCTGCTGGACTTTACGTTCTAGCTGGCTATTAAATTTTTCGATTTTCCTGACATTACGATTCAACCGCGTGGCCATAATCAGTACCACAAACAGGGTAATAATCGGTGAGGTATAGGGTGATAAAGGTGAAAAATCACTAATTGCCGTTTGACTTAAAATGATCAGATCTACGATTACACATAACAAAATCCCCCACAGACACAGCATCAGGAAAAGATATTCCCCATTGCGGGTTTTAAGTGCGTGATAGCTCACATAAATAATACAGCTTATAAATAATCCCACATAGAAAATAAATGCTGTGCCCAGTACCTGCCCCAGATAATCCAAGGAACTCATCACAATCAGCAGAGCAAATAAAAGCGTGATCAGGATAAATCCCCGCTCCACATACTTAAATCTCTGTTTTAAAAAGCGGATCAAATACAGACTAAAACAGTGGATATAGGCAATAAAACAAAGCATATTGGCTTTGCTGGCCGCGATGCTGGAGCGAAACGGAAAGCTTTCTGTGGTCAGTACATTGGAAATAAACAGAATCCATAGGAATGAACTGAGTGCCAGCCAGCCAAAGGTGGTTTCTGAACGTCGAAATTGCCAGACAATGAAGCAGATGATCCCAATCATTGCTGAGAAAATCATATTCATCTGAAACAGCGTGCGGCGATCCCAGATTTCGCCTAAATACTTCTGGCTATTGACCAGCACATTATTAAATTCAATTTTACCCAGTCCGGCGTTCTGAAAACTATAACCCTGTACATAAACCAGAATTTCATTACTGCCCTTGTTTAAGCCACTGATGGGCAAAATCCAGTAACGCGGCATATTCCAACTTTTTGACAATGGCTCTTGCAGGTGTTGATCTGACCAGAGTAAATCACCATTCAGGAACACGGCGCCGGCCGAATTAATATAATCAATGGAAAAGGCAATCGGTTCTGCAAGACGAATATTGTCTTGGCATGACCAGTTCCAAACAATTTTATACCAGGCCCCACCATGATAATCTTTCCAGTTACGCTGCCAGTTATCCGGTAAACTGACACTTTGCCAGCCAGATGCAGGCATCTGGCTAGGATTTTGCACCTGAACCTTTTGAATGTAGTCAATCTTTACATCACAGAGATCATTGACCTGAAAATGGTCTTGCGCCTGACTCATACCACTTAACAGACACAGCCAGCAGCAAAAGAGCAAAATACCGATCCATTGCAATCTCTGTCGCTGCCTGCTTCCAGAACGAGCTGGATGCATCACAGAATTCCTAAATGCCGTGCGGTACTGACTGCCTTGGTACGCCGACTGACGGACAGTTTCCGGTAAATATGCTTGATATGACTTTCGACGGTATAACGTGACACACAAAGTTGCTCGGCAATCTCTCGATTACTCAGGCCTTGTGCGACCAGTGACAGAATTTCTTTTTCCCGATGGGTCAGCACTTCCTGCTCGGCATCCGAGTGGTTGCGTTCGACTGGTGGTGATGAAGCAGGTATAGAAATCTGCTTGAGAATTTCCCGCGCAATAAAAGGATCAATTGGCGCGCCACCCCGTAAAATACTGCGGATCGCCAAAGTGACCTCCACATCATCGCGTTCTTTTAATACATAACCGGTGGCACCCGCCTGAATTGCGGTAAATAAACTGTTCTGCGTACTCCAGGCCGAAACCACCAAAATCAGAGTTTGTGCGTCATTTTCGCGAATTTTTTCAATAATCGAAATCCCACTTCCATCCGGCAGCCCCAAATCGACTAATGCCAGTGAAATCGGCTGTTGTTTTAAAATGAAATATGCTTCTTTAAGATTATTGGCAAAGAGCAGAACATCTTCGCTATAGCCCAAATTGGTTAATATAATTTTTAAACGTCGTTGAATGACATACTCATCTTCAACGATTAATACAGGTACTGGCAAGACTGCCTCTAGTGCTGTCATAAGCACGCCCCTTATATTTATTGTTATGTCACCTTGAAGAGTAAAATATAACCAAAAAAACTCTAAAAATCATGATTTATTTCATTTTTATGCTATTTCTTTCTAGCCTCATAGGGATATTCTAAATACCGTCTGCTTAAAACCAGCATAAAAAAATGCCATCTACGCAGTGAATGGCATTTCTTAAGCACAATTTTAGAGTTTTAATAGGCTGAATATTTTAAGCGGCGCCGTATTGCTGTTTTAAATATTTTACAATCTCAGCTGATTCAAACATATTCACGCCTGTATTTGGATCGACCAGATAAGGAACCTGAATATTATTTCCCATCATTTCAAATAAATGTTCACGCTTCCCGCCTGGTAGTGGTTCATATTTCCCCGGTCTTAAGCGCAACTTGGCTGGCCCATAATCCTGCCAGCGTTCTTTGGCGACATTGTGAAAAATAAAGGGAACTTCCAGCTCACTCAACACGGCGCGTACGATCCGGGTATAAGGACTGGCCTCAAAACCCCATAATTCTAGTAACTGTTCAGGTGTTGGCCGATCCTTGATCTTGGGATTCACCATTCCTCCGCGTAAACCGTTGATGACTGTGCCAGCAATTGCAGCCACCGGAATTTTGGGATAGTGAGCATATTTTTTGGGTGTCTTGCCTGTTTTGCCATAGTGCTTGAACAGATGATGAATAATATCTTGCGATTCATAAAGTCGATCGCCCGTATTTTCATCTACCAGAAATGGAAACTGGAGTTTTCCGCCTAATTGCTGAACTTCGGGACGAAAATGAGTACCACCCCGTGGACATGGATAGACTTCATAATCCAGATTCAGCAAAGTCATGACTTCACGCACCCGGCGACAAAATGGCGAACCCTCATATTCATAGAGCTTTAAGGCTTTTTCAGGCTGATTCGGAAATGGTGTACCGACCATGCCACGTCCACCTTGAGCGACTGCAGAGGCCAAAGCTTGTGCAACTTTAATTTGATGACCCAACATAATATTTTCCTGTTTTTGTTTTATTCAACTGAAAGACAGAATCTAAGCATCCTGTCTTTCGCGGTATAGATCAGTTTTGTTGTTATTCTTTAATGTAGCACTTGGCCAATTAAGCCACTAAGGCTGTTTTAGAGACCACAATGCCATTATTGTCTGCATAGACATAATCGCCAGCATTAAACGTGACTCCACCAAAACAGAGGGTGATATCCACCTCACCCACGCCCTTGCGATTGCTCTTCTGTGGAATAGCCGCCAATGCATGTACACCAAGGTCTAATTCAGCAATCGCATCGACATCACGCACACAACCATAAATAATCACACCATTCCAGTGATTTTTGACCGCAGATTCCGCAATCAGGTCACCCATCAAGGCACAGCGCATCGATGCACCGCCATCGACCACCAGTACCTTGCCCGTTCCATCTGTGGCCAATAACTCTTTCACCCGTGAGTTATCTTCAAAACATTTTACTGTCACAATCTGACCGCCAAAGGTTTTGCGCGCCCCATAACTCTTAAAAAATTTACCGTCCAGGCAAGGTGTCACCACCTGAAGCTCTAGGTCTGGATGATCATCTAACAAGTCACAGGTGACAAATGCTGCTGTAGACACGGTGTTTTCCCCTCATTTCATTTTTTGTATGCGTAAATTATCATAAATTTCAAATTTTACCGTCTGAGTTAGCGCGGCCTCGACCATAGTATGAGCCACCTGATCGGCTGTCACTGGCTTATACGCAAAACTATCCGGAATAAAACGCGATATTTTATGATAAACCTGCTGTGCGGCATCCTCCAAAAAACGCTGCTCGGGACGTTCGCCAATTAATAATGAAGGCCGAATCAGGCTGATTTTATCCAGACTCAAGGTCTGTACATATTCTTCTAGCTGGCCTTTAACCTGATTATAATAAAAATGAGACTGGGAGTTGGCGCCCATCGCACTCAACAGCAAGTAATGCGCTGAAGTCTGTTGCAGCAATTCGGCAAAATGGGCATTAATAGTATAATCAATATTATAAAAGGCCTGCTTGGATCCGGCTTGTTTCATGGTACTGCCCAAACAGCTAAAACCGTGACTGTGCTCGCTGACATCCTGATCATTCAGCATCAGAAAATCTTCAAGTACCAATTGCTGGACTTTATCCAAACTATCCAGATCATTTTGATATTTTCTGACCACTGCAGTAATATGCTGGCAAGTTGGCTCGTCTTGCAGACGTTTTAAGAGTTGTTTTCCCACCAAACCGGTGGCACCTATGACGATGGGATGAATCAGCGATTTAGTCATTTTTTATACGATCTCCTAGGTAGAATACTAATCTAACGTTTTCTTTAGAATTTTTCTGCATCTAAAATGTTGTCAAAGCATGTCAAGACTTGACTTCGGTGCTCAGTTTAATCAAAATATGGCACTTGTTTACGGGCTGGTGATAATTCCTCTGATGATGGTTTTCAGTTGAGTTTCAGCCCGCCCAGACCAATCTATTTCAAGGAGTGCACGAGTGGCAAACTCTGCTCAAGCTAAAAAACGTGCTCGTCAAAACGTTAAAGCACGCAAACACAACGCAAGCTTGCGTTCTATGGTTCGTACCTATCTTAAACGTACATTAGCTGCTATCGGCACTAATGACTATGCTGTTGCTACTGAAGCGTACAAAACGCTTGTTCCAGTAATCGACCGCATGGCTGACAAAGGCATCATCCATAAAAACAAAGCAGCTCGTCACAAGAGCCGCTTGAACGCACAAGTTAAAGCATTAGCTAACTAATTTGTTGCAATGAAAAAAGCCCTTTTTAGGGCTTTTTTTGTGTCTGCTAAAAACTGATTCTGTATGTTTCTCATTTTTATTTTCAATTTTTTACTCTGATACAATCCCATATAAAAATTATGGTATTCTAAATCATATTGCTTACATCACTATAATTTTAAGCTTGTCACTATTTTGCTGGCTGTGAAGGGAGTAAAAACCATGATTACAAAATATTTACCATCTTTAGAGAAGTTTCTAGCAATCGAACAGCAATATATTGAATACTTTAAGACCCAAGGTGAAAAAGACATTTTAGGCCGGGTGATTTCCAATATGAAAGGCACTGCTGAACTTCAGGCATCTCAAGGCGTAGATGCCTGGTTAGGCTATGGTGTGTATTTGCCCGCAGTAGAATATATCTTTGCCCGATATAAGGGTGAAAATGAAGTAGATTTTTATATACGCACCCGCTATCCCCAACAAGTCGTTACAGCTTACAGCCTTCCGGAACATGACATCGCAACACTGATCGCCGCCGACAAATATAGTCGCATTCATCAGCAACAGGTTCCAGTCAATAGTCCTCTTTGGCCGCTGAATGATACAGGTGACCTGCTTGATCTCAATGCCTATCCTCAGCGTTTAAAAGCCAATATTTAGAAAAAAACAGACCTATATGTAAAAAGCCCAATCATATCTGCGATTGGGCTTCCTTTATGATAAATGAATACCTATTGAATTAAAATTACTGGGAACGCTTAAAATCAGCAATATCCAGCTCATGTACCTGACCACGCCAGATCCATTTCAGTTTTGATTCCAGAAAAACATCGCCCTCGAACCAGACAAACAGACCTTCCATCATTTTGGGCCAGTCTTCTCGGCTGATGTCCTGACGCCCGGACATTACGGCAATCATCGCTGCCAGAATCGTGTCATGACTGACCGCCAGACTCAGCCCATACTTATTTTGCGGATGGGTGTTATAAATCAGTTCCAGCACATCCACCACACCATGAATCGGCTGTTTCATCCCCGGCAAGGCATTATTCACAAAACTGTTCACAAAACCGAGAGCGCCCTGCTTGGCAAAATAAGGACCGGCTTTTTGAATATCCAGCACAAAACTGCCCGGCTCGACCAGCAATCCCTGTTCGATAATTTCAATACGATGGGTATTCTGCTCAGGGGTAACCGCATCCGCACCTTCAATCATGAGCGCAGCAGTATCAATACAGCGCTGGATCGGGCTCGAAATACAGTGATGAATTACACGATCTGTCTGATCAGCCAGATAAGCGCCCCATTCCTGTGCCAGATCCCGCCCCTGACCAGTCAATTGCAGGTCATAACCTGCCAGACCTTGACCCGGAACATCTTCACGAACCGAATGGCGTGTGAATAAGGTGACAGGCGTCTGTACATCAGGCAATAAATCAATTGCACTTAACATACTCGGTGGAAGCAGTTTCAGGGACACGTGACAGCCAACTGGATTGGTAATGAGTTAATCATCACTATACCATGCTCAGGATTTTGCTCAATGCTCGGCCTGCATGTCAGCCACCGCCTGTAATGCAATATTTTTCATATTATTATTTTTATAGGCAATAAATCCGCCATTGAGCAAGGTATCGCGATGATTATAAATAAATGGCCGTCCTTTTAAATCGACCAAACCACCACCAATCCGTTCCAGCATACATTGACCAGCACTAGTGTCCCATTCCGAAGTCGGATGAAAACGTGGATAGATATCCACCTGATCTTCCAGCATCATACAAAACTTGTAGGCGCTGCCCGCTTTGAACTCTGTATATTCGGTAAGTTTGGCCAGATGCTGTAAATAGTCGACATATTTCGGTTTCTGCTGGCTACTTTGACTCAGACCAATCGCAATTCTTTGGTCTGTTGGCGCTGCTTCATAGCCAAACCACGTATCTCGCTGAAGGTCATATTTATAAGGTAGCCCCTGCTCTGCACAGAAATAAATCATTTGCTGTTCTGGTACTGCCAATATGGCAAAAGTCGTCAAACTTCCACGAACCAAACTCAAATTGATGGTGAATTCAGGCCGCTGATGCAAAAACTCCTTGGTGCCGTCTAGCGGATCTAATAACCAGAATTCTGGCCATGAACGACGCTCATGTTCTTTTCCTTCTTCTGACAATAAAGGCAAGTCTGAAATATCTGCCAAAGCCTGAGTTAGAAAAGTATTGACCCTTAAGTCTGCCTGAGTTACCGGAGAATTATCATTTTTTTGGATGACATCAAAAGCCGCACCAGAACAATAACGCTGATATTCTTCTCGCAAAATTTCACAGGCTTGTGTCAAAATGGGCACAAACTGCAAAATCATCGGATCTTGTGGTGCTGCTATTGCTTTAAACATAGAAAACCTAAATATGTCAAAATGCTCTGAAAAACCTACCATAATTTTCGATATGGATGGAACTTTACTTGATCTTGCCTACGATGATTTCATCTGGAATGAGTTGCTGCCTGTGCGTTATGCTGCCACACATGGCTGTAGCATGGAACACAGTCAGGCGACCCTCTCCGCATTCTATCAGGAACATAATCATACCCTAAACTGGTACTCCTCACGCTTCTGGACGGCTAAAGTCGAAGTTGATGTTCTGGCGATGCAGATTGAACATAAAGACAAAGTCGCTTTACGCCCGTATTGTCTCGAATTACTGGATTATCTGAAAACGAATGGCTACCCGATCTGGCTGGCCACCAATGCCGATTGTGCCGGACTGGCCTTTAAATTGGATCACTTAAATTTAAGCCATTATTTTGATGTGATTGTCAGTTCAGAAACGATTGGGCACGCCAAAGAATTTGTTGAATTCTGGCAAGGCTTGAACGCCATGCATCCCTTCGATCCGCAACATGCTTATTTTATTGATGATACTGAAAAAGTCCTGAATGGGGCCAAAGCCTACGGGATTGAAAACCTGCTCAGTATCCAGCAACCCTCTTCGGCCAAAGTCGCACGCGAGACTTGCAATTATCCGATGCTGCACCAATTAACAGATTTAATCACTTATTTAAATCAGGCTGAGGTAGAGAAAAAATATGCGTAAATCGTCTTTACCCGAAGATGCGGTAGGCATGCGTATAGACAAATGGCTTTGGGCAGCACGGTTTTTCAAGACCCGTTCCATTGCCAAACATGCAATTGAAGGTGGTAAAGTCCACCACAATGGTGAACGTGTCAAAGTATCACGCGAAGTTCGTGTTGGCATGGAACTGACGATTCAGCAAGGCATCGACAAGAAAACCGTCCTGGTGAAAGAACTTTCCGATGTTCGTGGGCCCGCACCTGTGGCACAAAAACTGTATGAAGAAACCGAAGTCAGTATTGCTCGACGGGAATTGATTACCTCACAAAGAAAGTTGCATAATCTAGCTCGTCCCGATCATCGTCCAAGTAAGAAAGATCGCCGGGATATCAGTAAATTTAAAAATGAAAATAGTCAGAGTTTTGATCAGTCATGGTCGTATAATGACGATTAAATTCAAGCGTCAGAATGTGTCGTACATGCGCTGACATTGATAGAACACTAGGGAAAATTCTGTCACTATACGCCTGTGGAACAAAGCTCTAATTTAAGACATCCACTTGAGTACTAACTGAGTGACATCGTATTGAGGTTGTAAGATGGATGAGAATAAAAACAAGGCGCTTAATGCTGCCTTAAGCCAGATTGAAAAACAGTTTGGTAAAAATACAGTCATGCGTCTTGGTGACAATACCGTTCAGGCTGTTGAAGCTGTATCTACAGGTTCTTTAACCCTGGATATCGCACTCGGTATTGGTGGCCTACCGAAGGGCCGTATCGTCGAGATTTATGGTCCTGAATCATCAGGTAAAACCACGATGACCCTGCAAGCAATTGCAGAATGTCAAAAAGCCGGTGGTACATGTGCATTTATCGATGCCGAACATGCACTTGATCCGCAATATGCGCGTAAGCTTGGCGTAGATATCGACAACCTGCTGGTATCGCAACCCGATCACGGTGAACAGGCGCTTGAAATCGCAGATATGCTGGTACGCTCTGGTGCAATTGACATGATCGTGGTCGATTCTGTAGCTGCTCTAACGCCACGTGCGGAAATTGAAGGCGAAATGGGTGACTCGCATATGGGTCTGCAAGCCCGTTTGATGAGCCAGGCACTGCGTAAAATCACCGGTAATGCCAAGCGTTCCAACTGTATGGTGATCTTCATTAACCAGATTCGTATGAAGATTGGTGTCATGTTCGGTAGCCCGGAAACCACGACTGGCGGTAACGCATTGAAGTTCTATGCATCTGTACGTCTAGACATCCGTCGTATTGGTCAGGTGAAAGAAGGTGACGAGATCGTTGGTTCTGAAACCAAAGTCAAAGTCGTGAAAAACAAAATGGCACCTCCATTTAGAGAAGCGCTGTTCCAGATTCTGTACGGCAAAGGCGTGAACCATCTAGGTGAATTGATCGATCTTGCTGTACAGCAAGAAATCGTGCAGAAAGCCGGTGCGTGGTATTCTTATCAAGGCGACAAAATTGGCCAAGGTAAGAACAATACCATCCGTTATCTGGAAGAGCATAAAGAAATGGCACAAACCATTGAAAAGCTGATTCGCGAGCAACTGCTGACCAAAGCCGTGATCACTGAAGAAGATAATAAAGAAGAAGCAGATCTTTTAGATGCCTAATCTATTATTTGCCTAGTCTTTAAACATCACGACACAGCGCCCTACGGGGCGTTTTGTTATTATGGGTAGATGATAAAATGCGAGAGAAAGATGTCAGAGGCAAAATTCAGCAAACTGCTCGATTATGAAACTTTAAAACAGCAATTTGGCGATGCTGATGATCAAGCGACCCAGCAAAACACATTGAAACAAAAACCCACTTTCGACTCAGAAGAGCGCCTGTTTGATACCCTTGATGATGAAAAGAAAAAACCGGGCTTAACTGGCTCGCGTTTGCGTTCGTATGCCTTTGCCGTACTGACCCGCAAGGAATATGCCAAAGCCGAACTGATCGAGAAGCTATGCCTATATGCAGAGGATCGCGATGAAGTGCTGGAATTAGTTGAAGAATTATCACGAGAGAATTATCAGAGTGATCAGCGTGTCGCAGAAACCATGCTGTCGAGCCAAAAGCGTAAAGGCAAAGGCCCCAATCAGATTAAAATGAAATTAAAAAACAAGAAAGTTGATACGGCTTTAATCGCAGAAGAACTGAAAGAAACTGACTGGGTGCAGCAAGCCTATGCGCTGAAAGTCAAAAAATATGGGGCGGAAGTTACTAAAGATCCGAAGCTCAAGGCCAAACAGATCCGTTTTCTGATGTACCGTGGTTTTGAAATGGATACGATTATTAAGGCGATTAACCATAAAGTGGAAGATTAATTTGTATTCAGATTCATTAATAGACCCACTACAAAAGTGTTTGCAGATTGATCTTAAAATGAGAAAATCAGTTCGCTAGCAGAACGAATTATCGGGATAATAAAATATTAAAAATTAGCTGATATTAGAAGTGAGCTTTGAGATTAATAGGCTGGGATAAAATGTTTTTATTATTTAAAAATATGGTGGCAACCCTACCAGCAAAGCTCCGGCACATCATAGTTCTATTACCGTTGCTACCTTCCGGTCCTGGCGGGGTTCATAGAGTACAATTGCGAAGTAACCAGCAGGGCTACCATTACAAAAACAGAGTATAGAGATTTTTAATCAAGTTGCAAGCTTTGTTCCTTAAAATAATCCATCAAGCTATCCGTTTGATTATTTTAAAAACAATATTAATATTTCTGCTGATTTTCAAGCGATCTTCATAATCAATCCATCAACACCCAGATTCGCATGATCTTTGTAAAACCTTGTTGCAATTTCTAAAAATGCCGTTTTTAATGTGTGCAATGTATATGAATGATCTTCTTTAAAAGATGAGCAGCGGATACGTATCTCACAAAGAATTATGGAAATTTTATGATGTTTAAAAAGACCGTATTGTGTGCAGTGACAGCACTCTTTACCACACCGCTATTTGCCAATATTCCAATTGAATCGCGTGGCTTGAGCCAGACTGCCAATCAAGCGTCAATGAATACCCAGTCTGCGAGTTCTGCCGGCGTATCGACACCTGTGCAAACCAATACCAGCTGGCAGATTATGCAAAAAAACCAGCAACTGGAAAGTGATCTGCGGATCTTGCGCGGCAAAATGGAAGAACAGGAAAATGAAATTGCCCAACTGAAAAGCGAACTGACCAATCGCTATGCCGATCTCGATCAGCGCCTGGAACTGTTACAGCAAAAAATTGAACCGGCTGAAGAAAACCCAACGGAGGACAACCCACAGGATAGTTCTCCCAGTTTAAATGCGAATGAGATCAATACAGCGAGCAGCGGACAACAGCCCACCGAGCTGGACAAAGCAGCCTATACAGTAGCCTTAGATGCCTATAAAAATGGCGGTGCAGCCAAAGCCATTGCACCCATGCAGAACTTTATTAAAAACAATCCGAATAGTGTGTATATCAGCAATGCCTATTTCTGGTTAGCAGAATTCAATCTGGCCATCGATCCGCCAAATTTTGAAGAAGCAAAACGCAATTACACCATTGTGGCAGACCGCTATCCAAAGTCGACCCGTGCTTCGCGTGCGCTTTATCAACTGCATAACATTAGCAAGGACGTCGAGCAAAAACCGGCCATTGCCACCCAGTACAAGAACAAATTACTCAGTAATTACCCGCAATCTGAAGAAGCTAAATTTTTTAAGTAATAATCTTCTAGATAACCCTTAATTCAGCAATAAAAAAGACACCTTAAAGGTGTCTTTTTTTACTTGAAATATTTTAGCGCACAATACCACGCTTGGATTGTTCAAGAGAATCAATCAAACGTTGTGCTTCGGTAACTTCCGGCAAGATATCTTTACGAATCTGCTCGATTGCTTCCTGAGTGGTTAAACCTGATTTATAAATCAGTTTAAAGGCAGTACGCAAACCGTCAATTATGGCCTTAGACCAGCCCTTACGACGCATTCCCTCAATATTCATAGCAAAAGCGTGCGCAGGATTACCTGACACCATCACATAGGCCGGCACATCTTTCAAAATCAGTGATGCTCCGCCAATCATGCTATAAGAGTCAATCTTGCAGAATTGATGAATCCCTGAGTTTCCACCAATGACCACATAATCCCCGACATGAACATGTCCAGCCACACCGACATTATTGGCAAAGATATTGTGATCACCGACCATGCAGTCATGGGCAATATGCGTGTTGACCATTAGAAGATTATGACTGCCAATCTTGGTTAAACCCTGATCCTGAACGGTACCACGATGCAAACTACAATGCTCACGGATCTTGTTGTGATCGCCAATCTCAAGCCAGGTTTCTTCACCGGCATACTTAAGATCCTGACAAACCTCGCCTACACTGGCGAACTGGAAAATTTCATTATATTCACCTATACGCGTATAGCCACCCACCACTACATGTGAATGAAGTTTGCTACCCGCACCAATAGTGACGTTTGGCCCAATGATACAGTATGGACCAATTTCTACATCAGCAGCGATGACTGCTGATGCGTCAATAATGGCAGTTGGATGAATAAGGGGATTATTGCTCATGCCTGCTCGACTTTTTGATGCGAAACCATAATTTCCGCGGTTGTTGCGACGACGCCATCTACAGTGGCAATACAATTATATTTGTAAATGCCGCGCTTTTGCATCACCAATTCAGCTTTTAATACCAATTGATCGCCTGCAACCACCTGTTTTTTAAACCTAACCTTCTCCGCACCGGCAAAAAGGAACAATGAACCCGCACTTGGTGTTTCATTGTTCATCACAAAACCCAGAATTCCCGAGATTTGTGCCAGTGCTTCAACAATCAGCACACCCGGCATAATTGGATAATTCGGGAAATGGCCTTGCAAAAACTCTTCATTAATTGAGACGTTTTTATAACCAACAATGCCATTTTCGGTAATCTCGACCACGCGATCAACCAATAAAAATGGATAACGATGGGGCAAATATTCACGAATCTTTTGAATATTCATTGGCAATTCAGGTTTCGTGAATGTAGGCAAATTCGACTCTGTCATCATAATTATTTACGCAACTTAAATGTTGATTCAATGGACTCAATTTGAGATTGCATATGATCTAGTCGTTTCATCACCTGGGTCAATGGCACATCTGCTAATTGTTTAAAACGCACAGCAGCACGTTTCCAGTGCAAACTTTCCAACATAGGTGTGCCAGAAGAATAACTGCCCGCCTCAGAAATATTTTTTGTCACCATTGACATGCCAGTAATTGTGACATTATCTGCGATATTAATGTGGCCTACTACCCCCACCGCACCTGCAAATACACAGTTTTTGCCAATTGTAGTGCTTCCGGCGATTCCGCATTTTGCTGCGAGTGCGGTATTGGCACCAATCTTGACGTTATGCGCGATTTGCACAAGATTATCAATAATCACACCCTGTTGCAAAATCGTATCATCCAATGCACCGCGGTCTATACTACAGTTTGACCCGATACGCACATCATCAGCAATACGCACAGAACCAAGCTGGGCAATACGATGCCATTTACCTTGATAAGGTGCAAAACCAAAACCTTCGCTGCCAATCACGGTATTGGCATGAATACGAACGCGATTGCCAATTTTGGCGCCACCCGTCAGCGTCACATGCGCATCAATAAAACAGTCCTGACCGATTTCCACATCATTATCGACATGTACATGAGGCTGAATCACGGTATTGGCGCCCACAACACAATGCTCGCCAATCACCACATAGTGTCCAATATACGCATCATCGGCGATGATCGCTGAAGGATGAATTTGAGCAGTACTTTCGATACCACGCTGGGTATTTTTTTTCTCAAATACATGGGTCAGGATCGCAAAAGCCAGATAAGGATTTGCAACAACAATAAAGTTTTGATGTGACGTTATTTGTTGTTTCAGTTCAGCCGTGACAATTAAAGCAGCCGCCCGACTTTGATTGGCTTGCTCTACATATTTGTCTGCATTGACGAATGCCAAATCTTGCGATGTCGCATGCTCAAGACTGGCCAAAGCGCTCAAACGCAAATCTGCCTGACCTACGCACTCGCCTTGAACCAGGCGAGCAAGGTCAGCTAACTGAAGCTGTTGATGATTCATTGATTACTTAATTGCATTAACCTTTTGAATCATTTTATCAGTTAAATCATATTTAGCATCATAAGCAAGTGCTGAATTTTTATTTAAAACCACATCCAGGTTATTTTCTTTACGCAATTGTTCAGCAATTTGCTTTACACGTGCATCAAATACCGTCCGAATCTGCTGAATCGAACTTTGAACATTATTCTGCACAGATTGTTGCAACTGATTCAATTCCTGAAATTTGGCCTGATATTGCGTAGACATCTTCTGCTTTTCAGCATCGCTCAGTTTGGTATTAGACTGAGCACGCTGCTGCAAAGCTTCCAGCTCTTTACTGAGTTGTTCAATCTTGCTGGTTTGTGGCTGAATTTTTTGTTGAAATGCCGTGTTTTGCTGTTTCAGATAAGTACTGCCTTCAACAACACGCTCCAAGTCAATCACACCAATACCAGCTGCTTGAGTTAACGGTGCAACACTTGCCAAAGCCAGGCTCATCGCCATGATCATTTTTTTCATATTCTTACTCATTCAAAAAAATTTGCTCATAAAGCCTCGCAACTTCATGAGCAAAATCTATATTCAGGATTAGCTAATAATCTTAGAAAGTACGGCCGATTTCGAACTGGATGTTTTTAGTTTCATCACCATCTTTCTTATTCAACGGATAAGCATAGCTCAGTGACAATGGGCCAATCATGGTAATCCAGGTGAAACCCGCACCGACGCTATAGCGCATATTGCCTGCATCGAAACCGAAGTTATCTTTACAATATTGACGTAAGTCACCAGATTGTGAAACATCGCAGTTTGTATCGAAAACTTGTGCACCTTCGGCAAAAATCACTGGACGTACCTGACGTGCCCAATCGCCTTTAAATGGCACTGGCAGTACCAGTTCAGTACCAAACTGAACCAATGCATTACCACCAACCTCCTCTAGATCAAAGTCACTAATGCCTGCATTTTCTGCATAGACACTGTCATATTTTGGACCTAAAGTACTGTTTTCATAACCACGCACTGAACCAAAACCGCCAGCATAGAAGTTTTTATAGAATGGTAAGTCATTACCATAGCCCAACTTCCCATAACCGCGCAGCACAAAATCTTTGCCTAGCGGGAAGAAAGCCTGAGCATCATAAGTCACTTTTTGATATTCAACATCACTACCTGGCAAGGCTATTTCAGCATTGACACGATGTGACATTCCTGTCGTCGGAAACATTGGACGGTTTAAAGTATTGTAAGACCAGCCTAAGTTTAAGTTATATGTTAAAAATTCACCTTGAAAGCGGTCTGATTTTAAATCAGTTTTACAAGGATCAGCATTGTCGATACAGTAAGGACTTTGGCCTATTGACTTACCGTCATTTGCTAATAGGTAATCACGAACATAGGTGGAAACACCATTACCAGTCGTTACTTCAGTATTGTCGACATTTAGGCCTAAGCTAACACTCTGGTTTTCATCAATTGGATAACCGAAGTTGATTCCACCACCTAAACTATCTGTGACATAGTTGTTGACGTTATAGTTATCATCGAGCTTGGTTTTACGGTAGTACATGTTATAGCCGCGACGTACACCATCAATGGTGAAGTATGGGTCCATCACACTCAGGTTATAGTAATCTTGGGTTTCAGAACGTGACAGGTCGATCGATACGCTATTACCGGTTCCCAGGAAGTTGGTTTGACTTAAACCTGCCTGGAAGGTCACACCGCCACTTTGCGAGAAACCGACAGCCAGAGTACTGGTACCCGAATGCTGCTCTTCAACGGCAACATTTAGATCTACCTGATCGGGTGAACCTGGAATACGTGCAGGTTTGATATCTACTGTTTTAAAGAAACCAGTACGTTCCAGACGGACTTTGGACAGATCAATCTTTTCATTACTGGCAAGCGCACCTTCCATCTGGCGCATTTCACGACGTAATACTTCATCGCCAGTTTTGGTGTTACCGGTAAAATTAATACGTCGTACTGTAACTTGCTGACCTGGATTAATATAATAATTTAAATCCACCAACTTGGTTTCATTATTAATTTGAGGAACAACATTCACTTCTGCATAGTAGTAACCGGCATTACCATACTTACGCTGCAATAGTTGCTTAACCGCGTTTACTTTTTCCTGAGAATAAGTTTCGCCCTGTTTAAATAACTGTAAGGCCTGCAACTCTTCAGTTTGATAAAGTGCATCACCTAAATATTTGGTTTGACCAAATTTAAACTGCTCACCTTCATCTACAGAAACTTCAATAAAGACATTCTTTTTATCTTCACTCAGGTTCAAACTGGAATTGGTGATATTAAAGTTGATATAACCTTTATTCAGATACATGGCACGTAAAGCTTCAAGACTTGCTGCCATTTTTTCACGTGCATAACGGTCATTACGTGAAATCACTGAATTCCAGCTACTTTCTTTAACAGCAAATGCCTGCTTGATATCTGATTCTTTAAAAACAGTATTACCAATAATATTGATATCAAAAACTTTAGCAGCTTTACCTTCAATAAAATCAATCAGCAGCTCAACCCGGTTATTCGGTCGTGCTGTCGTCGTCACCGTCACATCTGCATCATATCGACCTTGCTGCATGTATTGCTGTTCAAGCTCAGTTTCAACTGTCTGCAAAGCAGATTTTTTCAGCACTTCACCTTCAGCCAGACCCATTTTTTTCAGGCCGTCTTCAAGTGCTTCCTTTGGAATCAGCTTGTTGCCTTTCAGTTCGATTTTCGAAATGACCGGACGTTCCACTACCTGAAAAACCAGCGTATTGCCTTGCTGAACAGCTTTGATGTCATCAAATAATCCTGATGCATACAAGCTGCGAATGGCATTGGCAATGACCGGATCATTGACCCGATCACCACTGTTAATTGGCACGAGGCCATACACATTCTCAGGAGTTAAACGTACTAATCCATCAAATTTTATATCTTGTACAATGAATTCATCTGCTGCATATACTTGTTGTGCTACTGCCATTGCACTAACGAGTGCCAGAGGCATAAATAAATGTGTGTGCTGCATGCCAGTCTTTTCCGCTGTTAATTTATTCCATCTACGTTGTTATAAACGCATAAAATCATTAAATAATGCCAGAAGCATCATACTGCCGAGCAGTACCATACCAATTTTTAGTCCAACCAATTGTATTTGTTCGGAAACAGGTTTACCACGAATTAATTCAACAAAATAGTAAACCAGATGTCCGCCATCAAGCATTGGAATCGGCAGTAGATTTAATATTCCTAAACTTACACTCATTAGCGCCATAAAGGAAATAAAAGTTTCCCAACCCATTTCTGCGCTTTGTCCTGCGACTTTGGCAATGGTGATCGGTCCAGATAAGTTATCCAGTCCAATCATGCCACGTACCATTTTGACAATCGAGTTCAGAATCATCGAAGATAAGTGCACCGTTTTATCAAATGCCATCACCAGTGCTTCAGCTGGATTGTAGTGAATGGTCTGCTTATATTCTGCGGGAATCGAGATTTTACCCGGATCACTTTGTACACCGAGCATACCCGTGACATTGCCCATATTGTCACGCTTGCCCTGTGGCATCACTTCAAGTTGCACCACCTGGTTTTCGCGCAATACATCCATCTTCAGTAATTTTTCTGGTGATGCCTGTACAATTTGTACCACATCAAACCAGTCTTTCATCTGGACACCATCAATGGCCAGAATTTTGTCACCTTGCTTCAGGCCTTGGCGAATTGCTGCACCATCTTCAGTCAGCTTGCTAATCACAGCCGGAATTTCCGGTCGATAAGGCAAGAAGCCCAGACTGTCTAACGGAGATTGACTCTGGTCTTTTAAATAGTCCCGAATCGGTAACTGGAACAGCTTGTTTTCCCCGGCACGTTCTGCCTGAATAGACACTACACCGGTTTCACCCACACGATCCACCAGCGCATAACTCAGTTTTTCCCAGGTTTCGACTGGAGTCCCGTCCACAGCAACAATTTTGTCACCCGGCTGCATTTGTACTGTTGCAGCCGGCGTATCTGGTAAAACTTTACCAACGCGGGTATTCAGCTGCTCTTGTGCCGGTAAAAACAGCACCCAGAATAACAGCACCGCAAGAATGAGGTTGATCAATGGTCCCGCTGCCACAATGGCAATCCGTTTCCAGGGATGCTGACGGTTAAATGCTTTGGGCAAGTCTTCTTCAGCAACATTGCCTTCACGTTCATCCAGCATTTTCACATAACCGCCTAAAGGTAAGGCGGATAGCTGATATTGAATGCCGGATTTTTTTGAGGTCCACTTTAACAGCGTTGGTCCAAAACCAATCGAATAGACCAACACTTTAACGCCCAGTTTACGCGCCACAATATAGTGACCAAACTCATGAATCGCAATTAAGGGACCGAGTAACAGGATTGCGGCTGCAATAATAAACAAGGCGTTCATGTCTTAACTTCCTTTATTCACAACATACTGCTGTGATAAACCTCGTGCCATTTGATCTGCCTGCAAGATAGCCTCCAGATCATTTGCCGGCTGATTGTCCATCTGATTCAGGACATGCTCAACCACTTGAGGAATTTGGGTAAACCTAATTTGCTGATGTAAAAATGCGTCAACTGCAATTTCATTGGCCGCATTTAAAATCGTGGGTGCAATCCCGCCGCTCTGCATCGCCTGACGCGCCAACTTTAATGCAGGAAAACGAATCACATCCGGTTCCTGAAAGTTAAGCTGCGAGTGCATAAACAGATCTAAGGGTGGTACATGCGTACTGATTCGCTCAGGCCATGCCAATGCATGTGCAATAGGTGTGCCCATATCCGGATTACCCATTTGTGCCAAAGTTGAACCATCTACATATTGAACCATGGAGTGAATAATACTCTGTGGATGCACCACGACTGTAACAAATTGTTCTTGAACTGCAAACAAATGACAGGCTTCGATCAATTCCAGACCTTTATTCATTAAAGTCGCTGAATCGACCGAAATTTTTTGGCCCATTGACCAGTTGGGATGCTTGCAGGCCTGTGCAGGCGTCACATCTTCAAGCTGTTGTAGACTATGATTGAGAAACGGCCCACCAGATGCAGTTAACAAAATTTGCGAGACACCCAGCTTGGGCTTGCCATGACGCTCTGCCTCAAAATAGTGCTGTGGTAAACACTGGAAAATCGCATTGTGTTCGGAATCCACCGGAAGCAACAATGCACCATGATCGCGTGCAGCCTGCATCATGAGGTCACCGGACATCACCAAAGCTTCCTTATTGGCCAGCAGTACGCGCTTGCCTGCTTTTACTGCAGCCAGTGTCGGCAACAATCCGGCAGCACCGACAATGGCAGCCATGACAATATCGACATCCGCATGTTCAGCCACAGCAATTAAACCGGCTTCATCTTGCAGAATTTCAATATCAGCCAGACCATGTTGCTGAAGGAGTTTTGAAAACTCATCCACTTTTGCCGCAGGCACCACCGCCACTTTAGGGCGGTATTGCTGGCAAATCTTGACCAGTTCAGCAATACGACTTTGCGCGGTTACAGCAAAAACCGAGTACGCTTCAGGATGTCGCTGCAAGATTTTTAAAGTACTTTGACCAATAGAACCTGTAGCACCCAGTATACAAACCGCTTGTGACATTTATAAATCTACACCAATAAGTTTTAGAACAGCAATACCTGCCGCAAAGATTGGAGCTGCAGCAAGCAAAGAATCAATACGATCCAGCACCCCGCCATGACCCGGTAAAATACGGCCCGAGTCTTTAATACCGGCACGTCGTTTGATCATGGATTCAAACAGATCTCCCAGTACTGAACTGAAGACCGTGATCACCGATAAGGTCAGGAATAAAATAAGTTCTGGCCAGGTCATCTCCAGATAAAGCAAAGCAACTGCAATCACAATCAGCATTGAGGTGATCACACCACCATACAGCCCTTCTACAGATTTGTTTGGGCTGACATTTGGTGCAAGTTTTTTCCTACCGAATTTACGGCCAACAAAATACGCACCGCTGTCTGCGCCCCATACCAGTAAAAACAGGTACATCAACCACCACGGTGAACTTTGCCAAACCGAGAAAATTGCGGTGACAGCAGCAGAAATCAGCACTACACCAATGCCATTTAGGCTTGTATTGTACCAGCCGTCATACTCAGGATAAGACTTGACCCAGTAAATACTGAGTAACCAGGTAATAATAGAAGCCATCCATAACAACAAAGCGACTTCAGCAAAATACAATGCCAATGCTGATAGAGCCGCGGTCAGCACCCCATATCCCCATGCAACGGGCTTGATGACCTGCTTAAATTTTCGCGGCATGAGTTTAAACCACTCATAACCGGCAACCCCAGCAGCAAGAACCATCAATACAAACATTGGATAATGTGATTCAGTAGCAAACATACAGCTCAGTACAACTGCTACCAACACCAATGCGGTTATAATCCGCTCAAACATGTATTAATTCTCAAGTTTTTCCTGATGAACCTGCTCTGATGTTTTACCGAAACGACGTTCACGCCCACCAAATACGGCAAGTGCATCATCAAGTTCTTCAACGGTAAATTCTGGCCACAGCGTCTCAGTGAAATAAAGCTCTGCATAGGCTGCCTGCCATAACAGAAAATTCGACAGACGGAAATCTCCGCCAGTACGAATCAGCAGATCAACTGCTGGTAAGTCACCGAGGCTGACATATTGACCAAATACATCAGTATCAATTGCATCAAGATCTAATTTATTTGTTAAAACATCGCTGGCAATTCGCTGTGCAGCTTGTGCCATATCCCACATACCACCATAACTGATTGCAATAGTGAGTGTCATACTATTGAAATTAGCAGTCCTTTGTTCGGCATGCAACATAAGCCCCTGTAATTCTGGGGACAAACGGCTGCGATCACCGATAAAGCGTAAGGCAATATTGAATTTTTCCATGCGGGGTAATTGTTCATGAATGGTATCAACCAGCAACTTCATGAGCAATTCGACTTCAAACTGTGGACGATTCCAGTTTTCACTGGAAAAGGCAAATACAGTTAAAGCCTGGATATTTCTTTTTTTACAGTGTTCAACAATCGGATCCAGAACCGTTTTTCCTTCACGGTGTCCATCACCTTTCTGCATCTGATTTTTTTTGGCAAAACGATTGTTGCCATCCATAATGATGGCAACATGTTTCGGAAGACGGGGATTTTCTTCAGCAACGGTCATCGATGAATTAGACCTTCATCAATTCAGCTTCTTTCGCAGCCAAGCGCTTATCAACTTCAGCAACAAATTTGTCGGTAATTTTCTGGATTTCGTCAGCAGCACGACGCTCTTCGTCTTCAGAAATTTCTTTTTCTTTCAACAAAGCTTTGATATCACCCAATACATCACGGCGAATGTTACGGATCGCTACTTTGGCATTTTCTGCTTCATTACGCGCAACTTTTTGCATGTCACGACGCGTTTCTTCAGTTAACGCAGCCATCGGTACACGAATCGCATCTGCTGTAATTGGGTTCAGACCCAAATCAGATTCACGAATCGCTTTATCAATTGCAGAAACCATTGAACGTTCGAAAGGCTGGATTAACAAAGTACGTGAATCTTCAACACCTACGTTTGCCACCTGGTTCAATGGAACGTCTGAACCATAGTAAGAAACCATCACGTTATTTAAAATTGATGGATGCGCACGACCGGTACGAACTTTTGCAAAACCATGCTCTAGAGATTCTAGAGTTTTGTTCATACGGTCTTCGCTGTCTTTTTTAAGATCGTTAATCATATGATCTTCCTTACTTAATTCTTGAAAAGAGGTTATTACTAAATTAGCGTGTAGTATAAAGTGCTTTGGTGCTCACGTCATTAATTGGTAACGTGAGTCCCTTCTTTTTCACCCATCACAACGGAAAGCAATGCGCCAGATTTATTCATATCGAATACTTGTAGCGGCACATTGTGATCACGACATAAACAGATTGCAGTTAAGTCCATTACACCCAGCTTTTCGTCCAGAACCTGGTCAAAAGTCAATGTGTCATATTTAACCGCATCGTCATATTTGCTTGGATCTTTGTTATATACGCCATCGACTTTAGTGGCTTTCAAAATCAAATCTGATTCGATTTCAATACCACGCAAACATGCTGCGGTATCTGTGGTAAAGAATGGATTACCTGTACCTGCCACGAATACACACACTTCACCCTGAGTCAGGTGACGGATCGCATCACGGCTTGAGTAAGACTCAACCACTGCACCAATTGGCAGTGCAGACATCAAACGGGTTTTAATATTACGGCGTACCAATGCATCGCGTAATGCCAGACCGTTCATCACGGTTGCCAGCATACCCATCTGGTCGCCAGTGACCCGGCCAACCAGACCGTCTTTTTGCAGCTGGCTACCGCGGTACAGGTTACCACCACCAACCACGATACCTACTTGTACGCCTAAACCCACAAGGTGCGCAATAGAAAGCGACATCTGGTCGAGCACTTGTGCATCGATTCCCATGTCTTTATTGCCTGCCAGTGCTTCACCAGAAAGCTTTAACAGGATGCGACCAAAGCGTGGCTTTTTAGAATCCAACATCATCAAACTCCAAAGTATTCAATTTAAATTTTTTTAATTCAAAATCTTAAGCAGATTTGACTGAAATGAGTTTTGCATACAGATCGTACTCGTCTGCATCGGTAATCTCGACTTCAAGCAAATCCCCTGCCTTAATGACGCTTTTATCGATATCTTCAACAAAAACATTGCCATCAATTTCAGGTGCATCTGCATAAGAACGCGCAACTGCCACCGGGAATTCTTCTTCCAGGTCATCTACCAGCACGGTCATGGTCTGACCAATACGTTTTTGGAGTTTGGCTGCCGAGATTTCTTGCTGAACCTGCATGAAACGCTCATAACGCTCTTGTTTAATTTCTTCAGGAACGTGATCTGGCAAATCGTTTGCTGTCGCACCTTCAACTGGTGAATAGGTAAAGCAACCTACACGATCCAATTGAGCTTGTTTCAGCCAATCGAGCAGCATCTGGAAGTCTTCTTCGGTTTCACCTGGGAAGCCCACCACAAATGTTGAACGGATAACCAGATCAGGACATTTTTCACGCCAGATATTCAATCGCTCCAGTGTATTTTCACTGTGCGCAGGACGTTTCATCAGCTTGAGAATTTTTGGACTCGCATGCTGAAATGGAATATCCAGATAAGGTAGAATTTTGCCTTGAGCCATCAGGTCAATCACGGCATCGACATGCGGATATGGATAAACATAGTGCAAACGCACCCAGATTCCCAACTGACCGAGTGCTTCACACATGTCATAGAATTTGGTTTTCACCGGCTGGCCGTTCCAGAAATCCAGCTTGTATTTGGTGTCCAGACCGTAAGCAGAAGTATCCTGGGAGATAACGAGTACTTCTTTAACACCGGCACGTTTCAGCGCTGCGGCTTCTTCAAGCACAGAACCAACTGGACGGGAGACCAAATCACCACGCATGCTTGGAATAATACAGAAAGTACAACGATGGTTGCAGCCTTCCGATATTTTCAAATAGGCATAATGTTTAGGCGTTAGGCGGATGCCTTGCTCTGGAACTAAATCAATAAATGGATTGTGTTTTGGCGGTTCAGGCACGTATTGATGAACCGCATCCATAACATCTTTATATGCCGCTGCACCTGTCACTTTCAGGACATTTGGATGCATCTGGCGAATCTTGTCTTCGTCTTTACCTAGACAGCCTGTTACGATAACGCGACCATTCGCGCTCATCGCCTCACCAATCGCGTCTAGCGATTCTTGCACTGCGGATTCAATGAAACCACAGGTATTTACTACAACTAAATCAGCACCGTCATAATCCGAAGCGACGTCATAACCTTCAGTCTTTAACTGGGTTAAAATACGTTCAGAATCTACCAATGCCTTAGGACAACCTAAAGATACAAAACCGACTTTGGGGGACTTCATGAATTTTCGCTCTACTAGAATGCGCGTATTGTATGTCTTTTCGCATCATAAAAATAGTTGAAAACCTGACTCTTTGCATCATGCACTAAAATAACGCCATAAAATATACAACATATTTGCGCGCGCACCAAAATAGAACATTTTAGATTTACAGCCTCAATTTAATCCGCTATACCTAAGATGAATTGTGTCGCTGTGGCACATTTCTGCATTTCATCGCAATAAATAAGCTTTAGTCATAAAAGTTGGCGTGCATCTTGCATCAAATCAGAACTTAAAATTGATTAAATTGCTTTATGAAGATGCCATTGCGCCATTTTAATACAGGAAAAAAACCGCGAATGGATCAGCTTATTCCGATCGACTATCGTGTTTTAGTGGACAATATGACCACGTGTATCTTATTGGTAGACCGCGATCTTAATATTTATTATCTCAACTCTGCCTGCGAAGCCTTATTTGATGTGAGCTTATTTCGCGCCAGTGGAAGTCCGGCACTAGGTCTTCTGCAACATCCGACCGATGAGTTTAATACTGAAGAAGCGCTGAACAACACTTTAACTACAGGCCAACCTTATACGCGCCGTGAAGCCACACTGATTGTCAACTTTAAGGACATTCATGTCGATTACACCGTTTCTCAGCTAAATCTGGGTAAGCCCTATCACCCACTGTTGTTAATCGAGCTCAATCCTCGCGACCGCATGCTCAAAATTTCGCGTGAAGAAAACCTGATTCAGCAACATCAAGTGGCTCGCCAGCTGATTCGTGGTGTCGCGCACGAAATCAAGAATCCACTCGGCGGAATTCGGGGGGCAACACAACTTCTGGCTCGCAGTCTGAATGATCCACAATACAAAGAATTTACCGATATTATTATTAGTGAAGTCGATCGACTCCGAAATCTGGCCGACACCATGCTCGGTTCACGCCAACTGCCAAGCTATGAGCTGGTAAATGTACATGAGCCACTTGAGCGGGTGCGCTCACTCATCGCCAATCAAAGCAAAAAGAAAATCAAGATTATTCGGGATTATGACCTGTCCTTACCTGAAGTGCTGGCAGACCGTGATCAACTGATTCAGGTGATCTTGAATATTTGCGCCAATGCAGTACAGGCCATGACCGAGAACAAAGAGTTTTTTGTCGATCACCAGCCTGAACTGGTTTTAAGAACCCGGATTCAGCGCCTATTTACCATTAACGGGGCAATTCATCGCTCTGTGGTACGCATTGATATTGAAGACAATGGCCCTGGGGTCCCCGAAGACATTATCGAATCTGTGTTTTATCCACTGGTCACCAGTCGCGCCAAAGGTACCGGACTGGGTCTCAGTATTGCTCAAAATATTATTCATCAGCATAACGGCATGATTGAATGTCAGTCCGTGGCTGGAAAAACCGTGTTTAGCTTATATTTACCTTGGGAGTCGAATCATGTCGCGAAATAAAATATGGGTGATTGATGACGATCGTGCCATGCGCTGGGTACTGGAAAAAACCTTTAAAGAAGAAGGCTTGGACGTGACCAGCTTTGAAGAAGCACAATCCGCACTAGATCAACTCAGTGTTGATGCACCAGATGTGATTCTGACCGATATCCGTATGCCGGGGATTGATGGACTCACCTTCTTGGGTAAGGTCAAACACAATTATCCTGACCTGCCTGTGATTATTATGACGGCGCATTCAGACCTAGAGTCTGCTGTATCAAGTTATCAAACTGGTGCTTTTGAATATCTGCCAAAGCCTTTTGATATTGATGAAGCGCTGGCACTGGTCAATCGTGCGATTTTGCATATTACCAAGCTGCAACAACAAGAATCAGCAAAAGTTGCCCCGCCGATTCAATCGACTGAAATTATCGGTGAATCTCCCGCCATGCAGGAAGTGTTTCGCGCCATCGGCCGTTTAGCGCAATCGCATATTACTGTACTCATTAATGGTGAGTCCGGTACAGGGAAAGAATTGGTGGCACATGCCTTGCACCGCCATTCACCGCGTAGTGCAAAGCCCTTTATTGCCCTCAATATGGCAGCTATTCCAAAAGACCTGATCGAAACCGAACTTTTTGGTCACGAAAAAGGTGCATTTACCGGTGCCAATACCCAGCGTCAAGGTCGTTTTGAACAGGCCAACGGCGGCACGCTGTTTCTGGATGAAATTGGCGACATGCCTTTTGAAACCCAAACCCGTTTATTGCGTGTTTTGGCCGATGGCGAGTTCTACCGTGTTGGCGGTCATATTCCAGTTAAGGTCGATGTGCGTATCGTGGCAGCGACACATCAGGATCTGGAAAAACTGGTACATGACGGCCGTTTCCGTGAAGACTTGTATCACCGCCTGAATGTGATTCGGATTCACATTCCAAAACTGGCACATCGCAGTGAAGACATTCCGATGCTGGCGCAGCACTTCCTGGCACGTGCTGGTAAAGAACTCGGCGTTAATCCCAAAATTTTGCGTCCTGAAACCCAGGAATATATGCAAAAACTGCCGTGGCAAGGTAATGTGCGTCAACTTGAAAATACCTGTCGCTGGCTGACCGTGATGATCACAGGTCGTGAAGTCTATCCAGAAGACCTACCACCTGAGCTGAAACAAATCCCAATTCAAGATTTAGATTTAGGCTCACCAATTCCAAACTTAAACCAAGTGGGTCCACAGCACTGGGATGAATTGCTGGGTCAATGGGCGATGCAAAAGCTCAAAAATGGCGAAATGAAACTTCTGGATGCTGCCACTCCGATGTTCGAACGCACTCTGATCAATGCTGCATTACAACAGACCCGTGGCCGTAAACGTCATGCAGCTGAACTTTTGGGCTGGGGCCGTAACACGCTGACCCGCAAGCTCAAAGAACTCGGTATGGATACGGCCGATGATGAGGTAGAAGAAGAAATCGAAAGTCCAAGCTAATCTATAAAAGCACCTTCGGGTGCTTTTTTATACTGAGATGAGTTAAACAGTTAAGCCGATATAACGCGAATAACCTGCTGCGCCCAAGTCTGACTTTAAGATCAGATAGTCTGAATAAGTACTGGCGGTAATTTCATCAAACATATTCACCTGATCGTCATTGGCATGCAGATCATCTACCGAACGCGGCATGCTATGCTCAAATTCATCGGTCATATATTCAAAGCCAATATCCATGGCAATAAATAAAGTATGTTCACATGGCTGTACATATTGTTCTTCAGTCCAGTCAATAATGTTCTGCTGGCAATGTGGACAGGCAATATTATCGGCGGCCTGAATATCGAGTTCGATCAGTTGGTAAGGCATATAAAAATCAGTCTGTTTGCTATCCATCTATTTTAGCAAATTTTATCTGCCGATTTTACTCAATTAAAATATGAGCCATAACAAAGGAATCCGTAGATTCCTTTTTAGTAGCGAAAAAAGCACAAAATTGGCTTATTTATGAGCTGCCTTATAACGTGACAGTGCCGTGACCGCTACCGCTGATACAACCACCGCAGGTAAACTTGCCATAAGGATACCTGTAGTTCCCAAACCTAATGCCAAAATTTTTCCGGTTAATAACGGACCGGTCATGGCACCTAAACGGCCTAAAGAAATGGCGCTGCCCACGCCTGTAACTTTACCTGCACCTGAATAAAAAATCGGTGAGATGCCATACAGAATAGATTGACCACCTGTAGAAAAGATCCCACCCATCACCCCGGCTAAAATTAATAGCGGAATCGAAGTACTGGTGAACAACAAAACCAAGGCAACAAATAAGCCGCTGTAAATAATGGCTGCCATTTGCCACAATTTTAAACGATCTAGCAAATAACCCAAACTCAAGGTTCCAATCACCGCGCCCACCTGAAACACCAGCATCACCAGAAATGCCTGCTGTTTTTGCAAGCCTTGTTCCATCAGCAAATTAGGCAACCAGCTAATCAGAATATAGTTGATCATCAAGGTAAAAAAGAAACCCACCCAAAGCGGCACTGTATTTTTATACTGTTGTTGCTTGAACAAAACCTCGACCATGCCCGGTACAGCTTCGCCAGATCTTTTTTGCGCTACCGCTGCTTTAGGCTGATCCTTAAGAATAAAGCCCATAAAAGGGAGAAGCGCTAAAGGCGTTAAACCACCAATCAAAAATAAAGTCTGCCATTGAATATCTGGAAGCAGCATAGCCAAACCGGCGACAAAAATAGCACCGACAGGCAGGCCACAATACATCAAGCTATTGAGCTTACCGCGATTGGCTTCAGTTGCTTCATCTCCAACCACGGAAATCATGGTCGGCATTGCAGCACCCAGACCCAAACCGGTCAAGAAACGCGCAGCATATAAAACCTCGATGCTCGGTGCAATTGCAGTCAGCGACATGAACACACCAAAAATAGCCACAGACAACATCAGGACTTTCTTTTGTCCCAAATAATCCGCGATACATCCACCAAAGAATGCACCAAAGAGCATTCCAAAGACGCCCAGACTAAACACATAGCCCATCTGAACCTGATCTAAAGCAAAGCTTGCCGCAATTCCTTTTGCTGCAATTCCAGGAGCCTGAAGATCGAAACCCTCAAAAAATGCCACCCAAAAGCACAAGAAAATCGTCAATATTTTTCGTAATTTTTCACTATAAGGCTGTATCATGATTGATCTCCATCAATAACCTATAAATCGTTTGATAGCCTGACGATCCTATTCCCCCTATTCTTATCCTAATCTGGTCAGAGAAATACCACGACAATAGTCGGATTTAAGTTCATCAACTTGGCTCAATACCCTTTCCATTAGACCTAAAAGTTAAAATTTATAGACTTTTTACATCTTAATAATTTTTATTATCTTTATAAATAAGGCATTTAGTTAAATAGTAGTTATTTATAATTGAATGATAGCCGAGACTTATACAAAAATATCAGCCGATAAAAAGCCCGCATTGCGCGGGCTTTTTCACACTGTATTCTTAAGCAGATTTTTTCGTTTGTGCATTCTTACGAATCGTAATCATCACCAATTGAACAGCCGCAGGCGTCACACCCGGAATACGGCTGGCTTGCGCCAATGTTTCAGGACGTACATCCTTCAGTTTCAACGTGATTTCACGCGACAGACCTGACACGATGTCATAATCGAAGTCGCCTGGAATACGGGTTTCTTCAAGACGTTTCATTTGTGCCACATCTTCATGCTGACGGTTGATATAACCCGCATATTTCACTGCGATTTCAATCTGATCACCGACCTGCGCAGATACATCAGAACCGGTTAACTCGGCAATTTGCGCAAATGAAATATTTGGACGTTTCAAAAGATCGATCGCTGAACATTCTTTAGATAAATCTGCGCCAGTCATCTCAACGAATTTCTTGCCCATCGGATTGTTTGGAGCCGCCCAAAGATGCTGCAAACGACCGGTTTCTTTTTCAACTGCTTCCATTTTTTCGCAGTAAACCGCCCAACGTGCATCATCGACCAGACCCAATTCACGACCGATCGCAGTTAAACGCTGGTCAGCATTGTCTTCACGTAACATCAAACGATATTCAGCACGTGAGGTAAACATACGGTACGGTTCTTTGGTGCCTAACGTAATCAGGTCATCTACCAATACACCCATATAGGCTTCATCGCGTTTTGGTGTCCACTGCTCTTGATCCCAGGCACGACGTGCAGCATTTAAACCTGCCAGCAAACCTTGTGCACCTGCTTCTTCATAACCAGTGGTTCCATTAATTTGACCAGCAAAATACAGGTTATTAATCGCTTTGGTTTCAAGGGTAAATTTCAACGCTTGCGGGTTGAAATAGTCGTATTCAATGGCGTAGCCTGGACGCAAAATATGCGCATTTTCCATACCACGGATTGAGCGAACTAACTCAAACTGCACATCAAATGGCAATGAAGTTGAAATACCATTTGGATAAAGCTCGTGCGTATCCAGACCTTCCGGTTCCAAGAATACTTGATGCGAGTCTTTATCGGCAAAACGGTGAATCTTGTCTTCAATTGATGGGCAATAACGCGGCCCTACACCTTCAATTTTACCGGTATACATCGGTGAGCGATCTAGACCACCGCGAATAATCTCATGCGTACGTTCATTGGTATGCGTGATATAGCAGTTCACCTGTTCCGGATGCATAGACGCATCGCCCATAAACGACATGGTTGGAGATGGGAAATCACCCGGCTGCGGTGTCATTACAGAAAAGTCGACCGAACGTGCATCGATACGCGGTGGTGTACCGGTTTTTAAACGCCCCACAGGTAAATTCAATTCGCGCAAACGTGCTGCCAATGAAATCGACGGCGGATCACCGGCACGACCACCACTGGATTTTTCCAGACCAACGTGAATTACGCCGCCCAAGAATGTACCCGCAGTCAACACCACAGTTTTGGCATCAAAACGAATGCCCATTTGGGTAACCACACCTTTGACGGTATCGCCTTCAACAATCAGGTCATCAGCCGCTTGCTGGAAAATATCCAAGTTCGCCTGATTCTCTAAGGTTTCACGAATTGCCGCTTTAAAACGGACACGGTCTGCCTGCGCACGTGTTGCACGAACTGCTGCACCTTTACGCGAGTTCAAAATACGGAACTGAATACCGCCTTTGTCGGCAGCCAGTGCCATTGCACCGCCCAAGGCATCAATTTCACGCACCAAGTGCGATTTACCAATACCACCGATGGCCGGGTTACAGCTCATCTGCCCTAAAGTCTCAATGTTATGAGTTAAGAGTAAAGTCTGTCGACCCATACGCGCTGCAGCCAGAGCTGCTTCTGTACCGGCGTGACCGCCACCGATAACAATGACATCGTATACTTTAGGATAATGCATAGTGGTAATTGAGAGATAAAAAAGGATAGCTGAGTATTATAGCAAATTTCATTCTAAAGTAGACAGATTCAGTCGAATTTATCCTGAGATAAAAAATGAATCATCCTGTACAAGAATCAAGCACTGTAATTTAACTTTGCAGAGGGACTATATAAATTAAACATATAAGTTCAGAAAATTACTCGATTTACACTGTTTAATTTTGAGTATTTTTTAAGCTATATACTGCTTACATTACAAACAAAGGTATAACTGATGAATAAGAATATTTTTCTCTCAACTGTTCTGTGTGGTTTATGTTTTGCGCCATTTGCAGCCTCAGCAAATGATAAGGTCGAAACCACTTATAATGCGCAAAAGTATCAACAGGTTTGTAAAGGCAAAACCCAAGGTGCTCAAGTCAGTTTTGCTCATCGAGGCATTATCTGGAATGGAACCTGTGAGCCACAGTTTTTCGCTTCATCAAAAAACGCTTTAATCAAAGGTGATGAAGCTGAACTCATGAGTACCTGTAGTGGCAATAGTAGCGCGACCACCGCCACCATTAATGGAACCGAAGTCAAAGGTAAATGTGCTTTAGGCTTTATGCCGCCACGCCCTCAGGGACAATCCCAAATGCACAGTCAGCCAATGCAACCACAAATGAGCCAGCCGCAAATGTAGCAACCAATGAATGACCAACAGACTCCGCCTGATGCGCAAATGCAAACTCAGCCAGGCATGTAAGCTGTCATAGCTCTAAATAGCTTACATTTCAAGTAAAAGCTTTGACGGGCAAAGTGAATACATTTTGCCCGTTTTATATTGCTTATTTATTCAGCTCCGCTACACTTAAAATCTATCTAAAAATCAATAATAAAAAGGATTTTTCATGGATTCGGGGTTTTTTAACTTTTTTTTGCCTATTACATTGGCAATCATGATGATGGGGCTGGGACTCGAATTAAAAATCAAGGATTTCCTGCGCTTAAGCCGCTATCCTAAAGTCATTTTTATTGCCCTATTTACACAGCTCGTGCTGTTGACCAGTATTGCTTTCTTTATTTGCCTGATTCTGGACTTAGCTCCTTTACTCGCAGTAGGTTTAATGCTTCTGGCCGCTTCACCAGGAGGCCCAACCGCCAACCTGTTTAGCTATCTGTATAAAGGCGATGTCGCACTGAATATCACCCTGACTGCCATCAATACCATCATTTCTATTTTCACCCTGCCCTTTATTATCAATCTCTCATTACAATACTTTATGAGTCACGACTCGACTGTGACATTTCCAGTTGAAAAAATGATACAGGTGTTTTTAATTACCCTGATCCCCGTGATCATCGGGATGCTGCTTCGAGCCAAATTTCCACATTTATCCATTACCGTCAGCAAATCGATGCGCTTCGTTTCAATTAGTTTTTTAAGCATACTCTTGATATTTGCCGTTTTTAGAGATCGTTTTAATCTCTTTGAATATTTTTCCAGTATTGGTTTAGCTACTGTGATTTTATGTTTTTCCAGCCTGTTTATTGGTTATTGCATTCCGCTACTGATGGGTATTCCAGAAAAAATGGCACGGGCCTGTACCTTTGAAATCGGCATTCATAATACGGCGATTGCGATCACCATTGCGATTTCGGTCTTAGGCGATGTCACTATGGCAATTCCGGCCGGCATTTACACCATTGTCATGTATAGTTTTGCGACTATTTTCGGGGTAATGATGAGTCGCCAATATATCGCTTATCG
Organism: Acinetobacter sp. YH12106; assembly: GCF_013418995.1. NCBI lineage: Bacteria > Pseudomonadati > Pseudomonadota > Gammaproteobacteria > Moraxellales > Moraxellaceae > Acinetobacter > Acinetobacter sp. YH12106. The sequence continues at coordinate 297,827 of NZ_VPAV01000001.1, read as the reverse complement.
CCATAAAAATCGTTTATCGGATTTGTAATTTATTTGGCTGAGTCTGCGATAAAGCTGTATGCTTTTCCTAAGAAAAGCAAAAGTATTAAAATAATTTTTAACAAGGAGCATGACAGATGGATTCTGGCATTATTACGATTTTACTGCCGCTTGCGCTCGCGATTATTATGGTGGGTTTAGGTCTCGAACTTACCCTCAAAGATTTCGCCCGGGTCACCCAACATCCTAAAGCTGTTTTAGTCGCATTATTTTGCCAACTGGTCTTATTGGTCGGTATTGCATTTATCCTGTGTAAAGTTTTGGCCCTGCCTCCACTTCTTGCCGTGGGTCTGATGCTGTTAGCTGCCTCACCTGGCGGCAGTACGGCCAATCTGTTTAGCTATCTTTTCAAAGGTGATCTGGCACTCAACATCACCCTGACTGCGATTAATTCAGTGATTGCAGCCTTAACCTTACCGTTGATCGTTAATTTTTCGATTATGCATTTCATGCAGGACAGCCAGCAGATCACACTCCAGCTTGGTAAAATTCTTCAGGTGTTTGGCATCATTATTATTCCTGTCGCGATTGGTATGCTGATTCGACATCATGCACCACGCCTGACTGAAAAACTGAATAGACCGCTGCGTATTTTTGCAGTCATATTCTTGATTCTGATTATTGTCGGGGCCATCTATAGTGAACGCACCAATATTGCCGAATATCTGTCTCAGGTCGGTGTCGCCACGGCATTGTTCTGTATTTTCAGCCTGACCATCGGCTATTTTGTCCCCCGCTTAATGAATATAGATACCGCTCAGGCACGGGCCAGTGCCTTTGAAATCGGCATTCACAACAGCACATTAGCCATGACCATTGCCCTGACCGTGATGTCCAGCACTGCTGTGGCCATGCCTGCCGCGGTTTATTCAATCTTCATGTATATTTTTGCTGCCATTTTTGGTCTACTGCTTAACCGCTTTGCACCATTAGACAGAACACCTCTTCTCTCTAAGGTTTCATAAGTCTTTATAGAGCTTTATACAGGGTGCTTCGGCATCCTTTTTATTTTGGGTATGCATCAAGAAGATAGCAGCGTTGTGTCTGAACTTCCGTTACAATAGCTTTTTGAAAAATGTATAAAGGTTATTTCTGTGAAGTGGTTACAAATTCATATTACGGTTGAACAAGCTCAGGTCGATTATACTGAGACATTACTCAGCTCACTAGGCGCAGTGAGTGTGACCCTGGATGATGCTGAAAACCAGGATTTGCTGGAACCACTTCCAGGCGAAACACCACTCTGGAATAAAGTGATTGTGACTGGTATTTATGCACAGGAAGAAGGCGAAGAAATTGACGTTGCTGCACTAGAAACCTTTATTGGTGCGCAAATGCCAGAAGCGCCGATCAAGTACGAATTCATTGAAGATCAGGCTTGGGAACGCACCTGGATGGATGCGTATGAGCCAATCCAGATTGCTGAAAAATACTGGATTGTACCGGAATGGATGCAAGCACCTGAAGCCGATGCAGTCAATATCAAGCTTGATCCGGGTCTGGCATTCGGTACAGGGAACCACGCCTCTACATTCTTGTGCTTACAATGGCTCGGCAAAATTGACGTTAAAGACAAAATCGTCATCGATTATGGCTGTGGTTCAGGCATTCTCGCGGTAGCTGCCCTGCTCTTAGGTGCTAAAAAAGCATATGCCACTGATATTGACCCACAAGCAGTTCTGGCCACCCAGCAAAATGCTGAACTGAATGGTGTACTGGACAAACTTTATGTCGGCCTGCCAGAAGAATTTAGAGATGAACTCGGCACTACCAAGGCTGACGTATTTGTTGCCAATATTTTGGCTGCGCCACTAATGATGTTGGCTCCTGAGTTCGCAACTTTAATTAAATCTGAGGGACAGTTCGCACTTGCCGGAGTTATCGAAGAGCAAGTTGCTGATGTTACTAGCATTTACTCAAATTATTTTGATATATTAGAAGTAGAAAAACGAGACGAGCACTGGTGCCGTATCTCGGGTAAACGCCATAAGAATGAATGAGTCTACAAATAGTTTATGAGTGACAAACGAACCCATTGCCCTACCTGTTCCACCACCTACAAGGTCACAGTTGCTCAACTCACCATTGCGCAGGGTATGGTTTGCTGTCCCAAATGTACCACTTCATTTAATGCCTTATCGCATCTGGTGGCCGAAGCCCAAAACTCGGTCACTACCTCAGCGTCTCAGGATCAAACCTATTCTCGATATAACCCACCTGTATATGGTCGCGATCAACAGCAAAATACGCACAGTCTTTTATATATTTTCGATCAGAAAGTTGAACATTCAAATATCGATCTGGAAACCTATTTAAACAATCTGAACTATTTCAGTACCGAACCTATCTCGGTACTGCCGAGCATGAACTGGGAAGATCAGGCAGAAAAACAGATATACCGTGGGCCAATGTATTATATTGGCTGGAGCATCTTGAACCTGATGCTATTTGGCGTATTGCTGTTCCAGTTTTTCTGGTTTAATCCGCAATACATCAAAAATAGTCATATCATGAGTCTGGCCTTTAACAATGTATGCGAGGTGTTTAATTGTTCCAATCTGGAAAAATACTACACGCTGATTCAGGTCAATAAAGTCAAGATCAAGGCAACCAGTCACAAGAAAACTGAATTTAGCGGTGAGCTGATCAACTTCCATGACCGTAGCCTGGCTTTACCGATTTTAAAAATCAATCTGGAACAGCGCGGTGAAGTTGTTGCGACTTATAACCTGTCTGCCAAAGAGTATCTGATTGAAAGTCTGGTCAATATTGAACGTATCCCGAAAAACAGTCCATTTAAATTCAAATTTGAGCTTCCTGTCGATCGTAAAAGCTTTGATCGCTATAGTTTGGAAATAATTCGCCCTTAATCTGAATAGAAAGCATTAAAAAATTAAAAAAAGTTAAAAAAAATGCAGTTTTCTTGCTCACTTTTGCTTAGACAATGGTATGATACGCGCCACGAAAGCTATGTGCTGCAACTCCTCGCTACTTTTTCACAACAAATACAGTCTTGCCTAATGCGCTATAAAATTTATTGCGTATCGTGCAGATTTTTTTGTTTTGATTTTGGTCAGTAACAAAACTTTAACTATTGTTACGCTTATTTTTCGACCAAAACGTTGAGATGTGTCAAGCTATTGGCTCAATGCAATGATTAAGTTTTAGAACTCCAGTTTTAGGATCTAAAGCGGAGTTCATTTCAATTTTAGACCACTTTTTATATCGCTTTACCCAAGCGATATTTGTTTTTCGGATTAATTCGCATGAATAGCAAATCTCCTATTTTTACTGCACAATCTGATGTTGCTTTACGTATCCACGTAGATCGCGCAGTTCGCCATTATTTTGCGCAACTACAGGGCGAGCAACCATCTCAGGTATACGACATGGTGCTAGCAGAAATGGAGAAACCTCTTCTATCTGTAGTTCTAGAATATACACGTGGTAACCAAACACGTGCTGCCGAGATTCTCGGACTCAACCGTGGTACTTTACGTAAAAAGTTAAAAGCTCACGGTTTAATGAGTGAATAAATGATAAAATGCTTGCGGCTTCCGCAGGCATTTTTTTTAACCTGTAAATTGCTGATTTTGTTTTATTCTGTTCCTTGAAAACTGTGACGAAGATCATGACTATTAAACGCGCTTTAATCTCTGTGTCTGACAAGACTGGTATTGTTGAATTTGCACAAGAACTTGCTGCTCTAGGGGTAGAAATTTTATCTACAGGTGGTACCTACAAATTGTTGAAAGACAATAGTGTGGCTGTAGTTGAAGTTTCAGAGCATACTGGTTTCCCAGAGATGATGGACGGCCGTGTAAAAACGCTACATCCTAAAATTCATGGTGGTATTCTGGCTCGTCGTGGTCTAGACGAAGCTGTGATGGCTGAACACAACATTGATGCTATTGATTTAGTCGTTGTAAACCTTTATCCATTTGCTGCAACTGTAGCAAAACCAAACTGTTCACTGGCTGATGCGATTGAAAACATCGACATCGGTGGCCCTACCATGGTTCGCGCTGCGGCAAAAAACCATGCATCTGTAGGCATCGTGGTGAATGCTTCTGACTATGCCACTGTTGTAGCTGAGCTTAAAGCTGAAGGCGCTTTATCGCATGCGACTCGTTTCGACCTTGCAGTAAAAGCATTTGAACATACTGCACAATATGACGGCATGATCGCATCTTACCTTGGCGCTCGCGTAGGCAAACAAGAAGGTGAAGCGGACAAGTTTGCACGTACCTTCAATACACAATTGAACAAAGTTCAAGATCTTCGTTACGGCGAAAACCCGCACCAGTCTGCTGCGTTCTACGTTGAAGACACAGCGACAGAAGCATCTGTTTCTACTGCGAAACAGCTTCAAGGTAAAGAACTCTCTTATAACAACATTGCAGACACAGACGCTGCACTTGAATGTGTTAAATCTTTTGCGAAACCTGCTTGTGTAATCGTTAAGCACGCAAACCCATGTGGCGTTGCAGTGTCTTTAGACGGCATTCAAGCGGCTTATGACCTTGCGTATGCAACAGATCCCGAATCTGCATTTGGCGGCATCATTGCATTCAACCGTGAATTAGACGTTGCAACTGCACAAGCGATTGTTGAGCGTCAATTCGTTGAAGTGATCATTGCACCAAGTATTGCTGATGGCGTACTTGAAGTGACTGGTGCGAAGAAAAACGTACGTGTTTTAGTTTGCGGTGAACTTCCAGCAATCGATGCACGTCAATCGCAACTTGATTACAAACGCGTGAATGGCGGCTTGTTAGTACAAGATCAAGACTTGGGCATGATTACTAAAGCTGATCTTAAAGTGGTGACCAAGCGCGCTCCGACTGAACAAGAAATCGATGACATGATCTTTGCTTGGAAAGTCGCAAAATACGTGAAATCTAATGCGATTGTTTATGCGAAAAACCGTCAAACCATTGGTGTTGGCGCAGGTCAAATGAGCCGTGTTAACTCTGCTCGTATTGCTGCAATTAAAGCTGAACATGCTGGCTTGGTGGTTGAGGGTGCTGTCATGGCGTCTGACGCATTCTTCCCATTCCGTGATGGTATTGATAACGCCGCTAAAGTGGGTATCAAATGCATTATCCAGCCGGGTGGTTCTATGCGTGACGAAGAAACCATTGCGGCTGCTGACGAAGCAGGTATTGCGATGGTGTTCACTGGCATGCGTCATTTCCGTCACTAATTGATTCAAAGTCGTATTTATTAATCCCCCTAAATCCCCCTTTGTAAAAAGGGGGACTTTTCACAAATAAAGGGACATTTTTATTCGTGAAGCCCTTCTTTTTTACAGGGTGAGAAGCATGGCTTCGCAAGGTGGGATTCTATTCTTTTGAGGGATTTTTAGATGAATATTTTAGTTTTGGGTAATGGCGGTCGTGAACATGCACTTGCATGGAAAATCGCACAAGACGATAAAGTTGCAAAAGTCTTTGTTGCTCCGGGCAACGCAGGTACAGCCACTGAAAATAAATGTGAAAACGTAAATTTAAGTATTTTAGACAATGCTGCGATTATCGATTTCGCAAAAAACAATGCCGTTGAGCTTGTCATTGTCGGCCCAGAAGCTCCATTGGTAAACGGTGTCGTTGATGCTTGCCGTGAAGCGGGTGTAAAAATTTGGGGTCCAACTCAATTTGCTGCGCAGCTTGAAGGCTCTAAAGCTTTCGCGAAACATTTCTTAAAACGCCACAACATTCCAACTGCGTTTTACGATGTATTTACAGAAGTAGATGCTGCGAAAGCATTTGTTGAAAAAAATGGTGCGCCGATCGTCATTAAGGCCGACGGTCTTGCTGCGGGCAAAGGTGTGATCGTTGCCATGACCAATCAAGAAGCATTTGATGCGATCGATGACATGCTTGCAGGCAACAAATTTGGCGATGCAGGTTCTCGCGTTGTAATTGAAGAATTCCTTGCAGGCGAAGAAGCATCTTTCATTTGTATGATTGATGGCGACAACATCTTACCTATGGCGACTTCACAAGATCACAAACGTATCTTTGAAGGCGACCAAGGTCCAAACACGGGTGGTATGGGTGCTTACTCGCCTGCGCCTGTTGTGACTGCGGATGTATTTGAAAAAACCATGAATGAAGTGATGCGTCCTACCGTTGAAGGTATGAAAAAAGACGGTCACGTTTATACTGGTTTCTTGTACGCTGGCTTGATGATTGATGAACAAGGTCAACCGAAAGTGATCGAGTTCAACTGCCGTTTTGGCGACCCTGAAACTCAACCAATCATGATGCGTTTAAAATCATCTTTAGTGGATTTGGTTCAAGCAGGCTTAGACGGTAATTTACCGAAAGAAGCTGAATGGGATGAACGTAAAACTGTAGGTATCGTACTTGCATCTAAAGGCTATCCAGAAACTTCTAGCAATGGTGATGTAATTTCTGGTTTAGACACAGAAATGGCAGATGCGAAAGTATTCCATGCAGGTACGAAAGCACTTGAGAATGGTGACATCGTAACGGCTGGTGGTCGTGTACTTTGTGTGACTGCACTCGGTAATACCATTGGTGAAGCGCAAGCAAAAGCGCTCGAGCTTTGTCAAAAAGTGACTTTTGATGGTGTTCAATACCGTAAAGATATTGGTTACCGTGCGATTGCTCGTGAAAATGCTTAACCATTCATTTGATTAAGTAAAAACCCCGCTGAGTGCGGGGTTTTCTTATTTTGCAATAAGGTAATTTTTAGCTAGTTTTTCATAATTTTCTTTATTTTCAAGAAATTATTGGCAATAGTCATACAAATATGGGAATTTATCGTTATAAGTTTGAACATCTACTTCAATTTTTTATATCTAAAGCATAGGTGATTTCCTCATGCAACTTATTCAAAGCTTTATATAACTCCTTAAACTCGGCGTTACCTAAGCCCCTCAATGCAACCTTTTGAAATTACCTAAATTTTTGACAAAAACTGTATGCTCATCCCTAATAAATTTATGCAAATCTAATAGCAAGACGCCGACACCGACCCATTTATCCAAATATGCACAGACGATGAAGTTATGTGCTATTTCCCAAAGAAGCTGAATCGAGATAACACCCTGATGTCTAGAACAGCGCAACGCTACTTTGATTCCATCAATAAATCATATATATCCATTTTTATGATTTAGATTGGATAAAATCTTATAAAGCTCACTATTTAAACACCCCCCTAAAAACCACATCCCTACTATAAATAAAATATTGTTTTAATTAATATTTTTATAAAACAACTTGGTTTTTTATTCAATTAAAGAGCTAAACAAGGCTTTGCTATCCAGTATATCGAATATAGATTTATTGCTATGATATCGACAATCCCAGAATGCTCAAACTACTTCATGTGCTTATAAACTATCTATTTTTCTCTCCAAAATAGATCATTTACAATCAGGTTTGTGGCATTTCTGACTTGATCGCGTTCACCAGAACAATTGCTGTAGGCTTGGATCTTTTAGTTTAAGGCCAGCACCAACAACGATCAGGACACATACTTAGATCGTATAAAAATCTTATTTAACACGATTTAAAAATGCTTATACTCTAGGCAAGATTAAAATTAGGAAAATTTCATGAAAAAATTACTTGGCGTTTTATTGAGTGCCTCTGTATTAACTTTGACTGGGTGTGGCAAACAAGAAGCGCCTGCCAATGATGCAGCACAAGCCAAAGATGCGAATGGCCTTCAAACCGTAACCATGGCATCGACCGGTTCAGATGCAGATGTATGGCGCTATATCGCCACATTACCTGAAACCAAAGCAGCCGGCATTAAACTTGATGTGAAAAATTTCACTGACTATGTGTCAATGAACACAGCCGTTGCCAATAAAGAAATCGATGTCAATGCATTCCAGTCATATGCCTATATGGTTGCGTATAATGATGCCAATACAGCAAAAATTGCACCATTGTCTACCACCTATTTAGAACCAATGGGAATTTACTCAAGCAAAGTAAAATCTTTGAATGAGTTTAAAACAGGTGCAACCATTGCCATTCCAAACGACGGTGCAAATGAATCACGCGCGTTATTACTTTTACAATCGGCAGGTCTGGTCAAATTAAAAGCTGGCTTTGACAATGTAAAAGGCACAACAGCTGATGTGGCTGAAAATGCAAAAAAAATCGTGATCAAACCCATTCAAATGGCAACTGCAGTCCGTGTAAAAGATGAAGTTGATGCGATTGTGCTAGGCAATACGCTGGCAATGGAAGGCGGTTTAAACGTATTAAAAGATGCGGTTTACTATGAGCCAATTGATCAAAGCACAAAAATGAATGTAAACGTATTAGCGGTTGCAGCAGATCGTCAAACGGATCCTGTACTGCAAAAAGTAGGTGCCTTGTATCATACGCCAGCAGTTCAGGCGTATGTCGATGAAAATTTTGGTGGCACTAAAGTTGCAGTAAACAAGCCGGTGACGTATTTAACTGAATCAAAATAGTACTATAATACTCTTGTAGAACAGGCAAGGACGATTTCTTGCCTGTTTTTTTATCCGTGATGCAGTTTTTGACACTATGATTGAATTTAAAGATATTTCAAAACAGTATGAGCTTAAGGGTCAAACCTTGCATGCCTTGAATCAGATTAATCTATCGATTCCAACCGGCAGTATTTTTGGCATCATCGGTTATAGTGGTGCCGGTAAAAGTACCCTCATCCGTCTGATTAATTTACTTGAGCGTCCAAGCTCAGGTCAGATTATCATTAATGGAACAGATTTTACCGCACTCGATGCCAAAACATTGCGTCAAGAACGTGCCAATATCGGCATGATTTTCCAGCATTTTAATTTAATGCAAACCAAAACCGTGGCGGCCAATATCGAAATGCCTATGAAGCTTCTGGGCTGGAGCAAGGCTGAACGGGAAAAACGCCTCGAAGAATTATTAGATTTTATTGACCTGAAACATAAACGGCAGGCTTTTCCGGATGAATTGTCTGGTGGTCAAAAACAGCGCGTCGGGATTGCCCGTGCCCTTGCCAACCATCCCAAGATTTTACTTTGTGATGAAGCGACTTCGGCACTCGATCCACAAACCACCAAATCAGTTCTGCAATTACTCAAAAAAATCAATCAAGAGCAAGGTATTACCATTGTCATGGTCACTCATGAAATGGATGTAATTGAAACCGTCTGTGATTATGTCGCTGTGATGGAAAAAGGTGATGTGATTGAAACCGGCAGCACGCTACAGATCTTCAGTCAGCCGCAACACCCGACCACCAAAAATTTTATTCAAACCGTGCTTCAGCAACATTTGCCGGTCAATATTCTGAATAATCTGGAAAACCAGAATCATCACAGTATTTATTGTTTAAAATTCCTTGGCAGCTCGGCTCAGGAAACGGTGATTCAGGCCGTGATTAAACAGTTTGATATCAGTTTAAATATCCTGTTTGCCAACATGACCGAAATTAATGGTTCGGTGATTGGTCAGATGTTTATTCAGCTCCTGGGTGATTCCGCAGAGATTAGCGCTGCAGTGCAATATCTGAAAGATAACGGCGTACAGGTAGATCAAGCAGGAGTACAGGCATGAGAGATTTAATTGTACAGTGGCTGACGACAATTACTGCGCCGTTCTGGAAAAGCTCGCTGTCGATGGATCAATTTGTGACAGCGCTGCAAGAAACCTTTCATATGGTGTTCTTCGCAATGCTGTTTGGCTGTATCTGGGGTTTTATTCAGGCAATTACTTTAGTGGTGACGCGTCCTAACGGCATCTTGCAAAATCGTGTGATTTATCACGGTCTCAATCCGATTGTCAATGCGCTACGTTCACTACCATTTATTATTCTACTGATTGCCGTTATTCCGCTGACCAAGTTTTTGGTCGGCACTTCAATTGGTACTTGGGCCGCAATTGTACCACTGACTATTTATGTCGGCCCTTATATTGGTCGCTTGGTTGAAACCTCATTACTGGAAGTGAATGAAGGCATTATTGAATCTGCGCAAGCGATGGGTGCAACCCCAATGCAGATTATCTTCAAGTTTGTCTTACCTGAAGCACGTAGTTCACTGATTCTGAACCTGACCACTGCCACCATCAGCTTGATTGGTGCAACAGCAATGGCGGGTGCTGTCGGTGCCGGCGGTATCGGTGATCTGGCCATTTCTTACGGTTATCAGCGTTTCGATACCTCTGTGGTGATCATGACGGTGATTGTGTTATTGATTTTGGTACAGATTGTACAAAGTCTGGGGGACTGGTTGTCCCGACTTCGTTAATCTAGTTTTTATTGTTTTTAATACTTACGAACCCTTTCTCATTATTTCAAAGTAAAGTCCTGCAACTATTTGATACGTGCCATGGCGACAGGAAGTCGCCCGTTGATCTGTGGTACTGGGATGTACCATCAGATCAACAAAGGGGTTTTGTTACTTTTGCCCCGTCAAAAGTAAGGCACAAATATTACAAAGTTAAAATTGAAGTAAAAATAACGAAATTCTATTTTTCAAATAATGTCATGAATAAACTTACTAATATTTAAAATTCTTCTTTTACTTTTGAAAGCACTGCTATGCAAGGTAACAAAAATCTTCTGTTGGCTTGATGATACTTCCTTGTGCCACAGATCAACTGGCGACATCCATGTCGCTAGTCAGAAATTCAATTTCGGTTAACAATCCCATCTCGTTATAGATATGAACAAAGCCCCAAATCAACATTTAATTAAAATCTAAAAGTTCAGCATTTCCCCTCATTTTCAAACTGAAACAATAAATCCCATGTTAAACTATTTAATGGTTTTAGCAGGGACTCATCTATGCACTTTGTTCATCTTGGTATTCATACAGAATTTTCGATTACTGAATCCATCGTACGGATACCTGACCTGGTCAAAGCTGCCGAAAAAGAACAGATGCCTGCCCTCGCGCTGACGGATCTGTCTAACCTGCATGCCGCAGTCAAGTTCTATGGCAAATGCTTAGGCAAAGGCATCAAGCCGATCCTCGGTTCTGAAATTCGCCTGAATGATGCCGAACATCGTATGACCTTATTGGCGATGACCAATAAAGGCTGGCGTAACCTGACTGAACTGGTGTCTGAAGGCTTTATCAGTGGTCAGCAATTAGACATTCCCTGCGTACAAAAACAATGGATTTTAAACCAGTCCGAGGACATGATTGCCCTGCTCGGCATGCATTCCGATGTCGGCAAGATGCTGATGAGTTCAAATCCGCAAAAAGCGGAACCCTTGCTGGAAGAATGGGTCGAAAAATTCGGCAATCGCGTTTATATCGCCCTGACCCGCACCAACCGTCCGGATGAAGATGACTTTATTCTGGAAGCAGTGAAACTGGCCAAAAAATATAATATCGGTGTAGTGGCACATAACGACGTGCACTTCATGACCCGCAATGATTATGAAGCCCACGAAGCCCGAGTCTGCATTGCCGATGGTTATGTACTGGGGGATAACCGCCGCCCTAAAACCTATTCACCTGAACAATATTTTAAATCTGCAGAGGAAATGGCAGAGCTGTTCTCGGATATTCCCTCTGCGATTGAGAACACTTACCACATTGCCAAACGCTGTAATGTCACATTGCGACTGGGTCAATACTTTCTGCCGGATTATCCGATTCCTGAAGGTCATACCATTGATACTTTCTTTGCACACTTGTCCAAAGAAGGTCTGGAAGAACGTCTGAATTTCCTGTATCCACCTGAACAGCGTGATGAACACTGGCCAGAAGTTCGCAAGCCTTATGATGAGCGAATCGAGTACGAGATTAATATCATTAACTCGATGGGGTTTCCGGGCTACTTTCTGATCGTGATGGACTTTATTCAGTGGTCGAAAAGTAACGGCGTCCCAGTAGGCCCTGGGCGTGGTTCAGGTGCAGGCTCACTGGTGGCTTATAGCTTAAAAATCACCGATCTTGATCCGCTACGTTATGAATTACTCTTCGAACGTTTCTTGAACCCGGAACGTGTGTCGATGCCCGATTTCGACGTCGATTTCTGTATCGCAGGTCGTGACCGCGTGATTGACTATGTGGCGCGTACTTATGGCCGTGATGCAGTTTCGCAAATTGCCACCTTCGGTACCATGGCGGCCAAAGGTGCGATTCGTGATGTGGCGCGTGTCTTGGGTAAATCTTATGGTCTGGCCGATCGTATCTCGAAAATGATCCCGACCAAGCCTTTAGGCCTGAGTCTGCTGGAATCCTTAGAAGCCGAACCACAGCTGAAAGATATTGTAACCAACCCTTCCAATCCAGATAACGACGATGCAGCCGAAATCTGGGAAATGGCACTCAAACTGGAAGGCATTACCCGGAATACGGGTAAACATGCGGGTGGTGTGGTGATCTCGCCGACCAAAATTACCGATTTCTCTGCGGTCATGTGTGATGCAGATGGCGGTTCACGTGTGGCACAGTTCGATAAAGACGATGTTGAATCTGCTGGTCTGGTAAAGTTTGACTTCTTGGGTTTACGTAACCTGACCGTGATTGAAGATGCGGTTAAAAATATCAATAAACGCATCAAATCTGACAAGCCTCTAGACATTGCCTATATTCCACTGGAAGATAAAGATGCGTATCTGGTCTTTGCCAATGCCAACACCACCGCGGTATTCCAGTTTGAATCTGTGGGCATGAAGAAGATGCTGAAAGAGGCACGCCCAAGCAAATTTGAAGAAATTATTGCCTTCGTGTCGCTGTACCGTCCGGGCCCGATGGATCTGATTCCTGACTTTATCCACCGGATGCATGGAGGCGATTTTGAATATCTGCATCCCTTGCTTGAAGGCGTACTAGAACCCACCTACGGGATTATGGTCTATCAGGAACAGGTCATGCAGGCTGCACAGTACTGTGCCGGCTATACCCTCGGTGGCGCGGACTTGTTACGTCGTGCCATGGGTAAGAAAAAACCGGAAGAGATGGTCAAACAGCGCCAGATCTTTATTGAAGGTGCATCGAAAAAAGACATTGATGAAGCCACTGCCAACCATATTTTCGACTATATGGAAAAGTTTGCCGGCTATGGCTTTAACAAATCACATGCTGCGGCCTATGCTTTGGTTGCCTATCAGACTGCATGGCTAAAAGCGCATTATCCGGCGGAATTCCTGTCTGCGGTGTTGACCTCGGAGATGCAGAACACCGACAACGTGGTATTCCTGATTGATGACTGTCGCAAGAATAACCTGGAAGTTTTACCACCTTCCGTGAATATGTCGCTGTATCAGTTCCATGCCACGGATGAACAAACCATTGTCTATGGTCTGGGTGCGATTAAAGGTGTCGGTGAAGCTGCGATGCAATCAGTGATTGACGCGCGTACACAAGAAGGTCCTTTCCGTGACCTGTTTGATTTCTGTCATCGTATTGACCTGAAAAAAATCAATAAACGTACCCTGGAAGCATTGATTCGCTCCGGTGCGCTGGATTGTTTAGGCATTGATCGTGCCGACCTGATGGCACAACTGCCTGAAGCGGTGCAAGCTGCGGAACAGGCGCGCTCCAACCGTGAAACCGGCATCATGGATCTGTTTGGTGAAGTGGAAGAAGTTCAGCGCAAACCCTCTAAACCGGTCAAGCCATGGGCGGATGAAGTTCGCCTGAAAGGTGAAAAAGACACCCTCGGCCTGTACCTCACCGGCCACCCGATTGATGTCTATCGTAATGAACTGAAATCCTTTGTACCTAGTCAGATCAATGAGCTGACGCCGACCCGCCGTGGTGTCACCACCGTCTTTGCAGGACTGGTGGTGGATATTGCCAACTTCCCGAACCGGATGATGATGACCCTGGATGATGGTACGGCGCGTATTGAAATTTCAGCCAATCATGAACGTTTTAACCGCTTTAAAGAGATTATCCAGCTGGATAAAGTTGTGGTGATTGAAGGTGAAATTTATGAGCGTGAAGGCTTTGACCGCCCAATGGGACGTCTTACTAAAGCCTTTAGCCTGAATGAAATTCGCCAGAAGCGTGCCAACAGCATTAAAATCACCCTAACTGCCGAGCATTTCAGTAAAAGTCTGAGTCGTGACTTGCAGCAGATTTTGACACCATATACCAATATCGACATGTCAGCGCATATTCCGGTAATTCTGTATTTAGACTATCCTTATGCTACGACTGAACTTCATCTGGGTCTCAACTGGAAAGTGGCACCACTGGACGAACTATTGGCTAAATTGCGTGATTATTTTGGTAAAGAAGCATTGCATATTGAATATCAGGTCAAGTCCAAAGCCGCCAAAGCTGTTTCTTATGAACAGGCCAAACCGGTCAATGTTCCACCACCACCTGCTGGCATGAGCATGGACGATGCGCTGGAACTGTATCAGGCTGAATCCCAGCCACAATATTCATAAATCCTGATCTTTAAAAAACCTTTAAATTGGAATCCTCATGAGTCAAATTGACAATGCTGCTGTTTCAGCACATCTCTCCCATGTGCGTATTGTCATGGTCAATACCACTTTACCTGCCAACATCGGCAGTGCTTTACGCGCCATGAAAACCATGGGCCTGTCCAAGCTGGTTCTGGTGGCGCCAAAAACCTATCCGCATCCGGATATTGATGCACTGGCCGCAGGCGCAACTGACCTGATCGAGCAGATCGAGATTGTAGAAACGCTCGAAGATGCCATTAAAGACTGTCAGATTGTATTCGGTACCAGCGCACGTAGCCGTACCATTCCCTGGCCGCTGTTAGATGTGCGCCCTGCTGCGACAAAAGCCATGAGCGCCGTGGTACAAGAGCAGCAAGAAGTTGCAATTCTATTTGGCCGTGAAGACCGCGGTCTGACCAATGAAGAACTGGCAATGGCCAACTATCACCTGACCATTCCAGTCAATACCGATTACGGCGTACTGAATGTGGCTCAAGCCATTCAGGTGATCTGCTATGAAATGCGCATGGCAGCCATGAGCCAGATTGAACAACCACGTGATGCTAAAGCAACCATGCAAGTCATTGATGGCATTGAAATGGAATGGGATGAGCCTTTGGTGAATCATGCGCAGATGGAACAGTTCTATCCGCATTTGGAAAAAATGCTGGCCGAAATTGAATTTATGGACCCAAAAAATCCAAGATTATTGCCTTTACGCTTGCGTCGTCTCTTTGGACGTATACAATTAGATCGTATGGAATATCATTTACTTCGTGGTATTTTCAGCCGCGTTCAGGCCTTAAATAACGGCACGTGGAAAAAATCTTCACATATATCATCACAGGACGAGGATCAAATCTAATGCTAAAACAGCTCAAAGAAGATATACAAGCTGTCTTTGCGCGCGATCCTGCAGCACGCAATACCTTAGAAGTCTTAACCACTTACCCTGGCATCCATGCGCTGATCATGCATCGCATGGCACATGAGCTATGGAACAAAGACTGTAAGGGAACTGCACGTGCATTGTCTTCATTTAGCCGTTTTGCGACTGGTATTGAAATACATCCGGGCGCCAAGATAGGCCGTCGTTTCTTTATTGATCACGGTATGGGTGTCGTAATTGGGGAAACTGCAGAAATTGGCGATGATGTTACCCTCTATCATGGGGTGACTTTGGGTGGAACGACCTGGAATAAAGGCAAACGCCATCCAACTTTAGAAGATGGCGTGGTGGTTGGCGCTGGTGCCAAGATTTTAGGGCCATTTACTGTCGGTAAAAATGCCAAGGTCGGTTCTAATGCGGTCGTGACTAAAGCAGTTCCTGAAAACACGACGGCTGTGGGTAACCCTGCACGCTTTATTACCAAAAATAAACCGAAGGATGATGCAGAAACCCGTCGTCGTGATTATGCAGAAAGTATCGGCTTCCAGCCCTATGCTGCAACTGAAGACCAGTCTGATCCAATTCTGGAGGGTATGCGCATTCTGCTGGACCGTATTCAGCAAAATGAAAAACGCATGAACAACTTGTGCAACCGTCTTTCTTTGCTGGATCCGACCTTTAATAAACAGCAACAAGATGGTCAGCCTTTAAGCAAAAAAGAATTACAGATTCTGGAAGAAGCGCGCCGTGAATGTGAAGCTCAAACCAGTCAGTCTAAAGCCTGAATAGAGCGTTCAATTCTGTAACATGCATTTACTTGCATGATCGTTAGAGTTTTCATAGACTGACGGTCATGTGATTTTTGTACTAGCTGTTTTAAAAAATAACACGAATGGATGAATATTATGACCTTTAAGCCCTTGGCACTTGCTTGTTTAGCATTCACAATGACTGCATGTTCGACCGTCTCTCAGAAGTCTGCTGAGAAACCTGTGGATCAAGTGGTTTTTGTAGAACCTGAATTAAGTCCGCCATTTTATGCATTAAATCCATTCAATTATAATGAACCACCTCCGTTTGAGGTGCATTTGCAAAAAGCTGCGGCTCAACCCGTGACCAAAATGGTCGTGACTCATCCAAATGATCCATCCAAGCAATTAACCTTGGATGTCAATAAACTGATTATTCCCATTGTAGACAGCAATACACGTTCAATGCGTTATGCGGCTCTGGCAAATACCAATGAAATCGACATCACCGAGATTGATGATTTCCTGCAAATGGTGGAAGGTAAAGCACGTCATTATCCACCACGTTTTAGCGATCGTCAGGAACGTCGTGGCTTTGAAGCCAAACTGCGTGAAGTCACTCAACAGCTGGATACTTTAGCTGCACGTGAAAATGCCTCTTTCGATGTTCTGGTACGTGCATTTAAAGCCAGTGTCATGGCACGTAATCTGGATCTGGGTTCAGTCTATACCACCAAATCCCTGACCTATGCACAACGAATTCTTAAGATCAACCAAGATGATCCTGAAGTGAACTTCTGGTTCGGCTTTGGCCTGTCCGAAGGTGGCGGTCAACGTGAAGCGATCCCTTATCTGGACAAAGCCATGAAAGCTGGCGTTCAGGAAGCCTATCTTGCTGCAGCCAATAATTATATTGCGCTGGAACAGAAAAAAAATGCGGCTCAAACCTTGGCAAACTATAAAGTGAAATACCCGCAAGAAGCTGAAGTGGCAGACCGTCTGATTCAGGAAATTGAGAAACAAGGTCGCTGGAATGTTTGGCAAGTTCTGCAAACCGCAAATCAAGCTCCAGCTGCTGCAACGCCTAAAACGCCATAATCAAAATTTATCTTCTTTCTCTGATTACAAATAGACTGCTACGGCGGTCTATTTTTATGAGAAAAAATTAGTAAAATACAAACCATTATCCAAACTTACAACTTAAATTCAGTGAAAGGTTTTATGCACGAAAAAATAAATAAAAGATTAATACTGTGCACTTTAGTCATCACCAGCGTGCTGAGCGGCTGTCAGGTGGTCAGTGTTAAGGAACAGGCACTTAATGTCACACTCAGCAATGAGCGTGACAGTATTTTGACGCGCGACAAACTGAGCGAAGCCAGTCTAAATGTGTTGTCCATGACGGGGCGTGAAGCCCAGATCTGTATTGACCAGCCCGAAGAATGTGTAAAGGATCTTAAAAAGATTCCCCAGATTTTAGATGAACAATTACTTTCTACAGCAAGTGAGTTGTATCTCGCCAATTCTTTACAGAATGCCAAGTCAGCCGAGTGCAACACCAGTGTTTTGAGCAAGACCCAATCTCAGGAAAAGCAACAGCTGCAAAAACAGAATATCCAGAAATGTCTGGATCAGCAGCTCAGCATGCTGGATAAAAGCATTCGTTATAGTTATGCCTACCTGTTTAAAACCGAGCGTGCCCCGCAAGACCGTATTTTCGACAACCGTCAGGTTCAGATTCGTGATTTTTATAACCTGGCGATTGCTCATCTGATTCAACGCTATGCTGAACGTTATGAAACCAAGCGTTCCGGCCAACGGATTCAGGTTGGTGAAAGTGTATACACTCTTAATCTGGAAAATTTTCCGCAGCTGAAAAACCAGCCCATTGAGCAACTATTATCCACCTACAACATGAACTTCTCTGGGCTTCGTTCAATTACCCGTCGTGACGGTTTTGGTTCAGAGTTTTTAGTGGTTCTACCGGAGCAGCAACCATCCGAAAAAGATAAAAAATATATTACTGACCCACTCAATCACAAATATCCGAATGGTATCAATCCCAATATCCACGCAGCACGATATCTGGCCACCACGATCACCGCTGTACCTAAATCAGCCAATAGTACTGAACAGATTTTATCGACCTCCGAATTTCATCTGAAACTCTATGATCCCTATAAATATGAAAAAATTAAGGTCGCTTCTAAGGAATATGCTCTGGCAGCCAATTTTTCAGCACCTTATGGTTTATGGCTGGCCGAGAACAATCTGGGGCGTCTGGCCTATCTGACCCTGATTGATCGGGATGATAGTCTGAGCATGCCCCACCTGTATATGCTGGAACCTTATAATCCGAACAAGAAGATCCTGGTATTGGTCCATGGTCTGGCCAGCAGCCCCGAAGCCTGGATTCGTATGACCAACGATATTATGGGTGATCCGGTTCTAAGAGAAAACTTTCAGGTCTGGCAGGTGTTTTATTCTACCAACATGCCGATTCTGGAAAGCCGTTTTCAAATCAATGCACTGGTTCAGCAAGGATTTGCCCAGGTCGCGAACAATGCCGCAGCTAAAAAAGATGCAGTACTGGTCGGACATAGTATGGGCGGCGTGATTGCCCGTTTGATGGTCAGCAATGCCGATATCAGCCAAGATGCTTTTAAACTGGTACAAAATACCCGTATTGAACAGTTTAAGGATAAACCGCTGTTTCAAGCACGCCTGCAAATGCAGCCGATTCCAAATTTTAGTCGGGCGATTTTCTTGGCCACACCGCATCGTGGCACAGAATATGCCAATCGCTGGCATACCAAACTGGCGCGTAAAATTATTCGGGTTCCAGGTGCATTTTTAGGTGCCTTTGCTGATACTTTACAAGGCGAAATCGGATTAAAAGAATTTATCAAAGAACTGGGACATGACCTGATTCAAAATGGCCCGAGTGATTTGAGTGAAAATTCGAAATTCAATGTGCTGACTAAAAACATTCAGCCCTATACCGGCTTCAAATTTCACTCCATCATCGGTAATACCGTAGATACTACAGAACCTCAACTGATGAGTGATGGGATTGTTTCCTACGAAAGTGCTTATTTGCAAGGTGCGGTATCCAGTAAAGTGATCAAGGGTGGCCATTCCATTCAGGAAACCCCTGAGGCTGTATTGGAATTGCGCCGGATTCTCAGATTACACCTGTCTGACCTTGGTCTTTATGATCCCGAATAAACAATTCCCTTAATTTAAATCAACCACTGCATGTTCACATCCAGTGGTTTGTTTTTTAAAATTGGAAATCATGCTGAATAAAAACTCAGACCGACAGATCTGTCGCATGACTTAAACATTCATCTGGAATTTCATTTCTTTCTAAAAATTAAATTTGATAGACTTGTTTCAATCTTGATTTAAAGCACCCTAAGATAAGCGACCTCATTCACTATGCTCCTGAGCAGATCCTCGATAAAATATTTTTATAGATCTGTTTAGATGTGCTTTAATTTTTTGTGCATACGCTGCTTATCAGTATTTGCATTTCTCTCTTGTTGAAAGGATTTATTTTTAATGACCAGTTCGGAAATTATGGCTGATCTTTCTACCTTAACGCCCATGATGCAGCAATACATGTCGGTGAAAGTGCAGCATCCACACTCATTGATGTTTTATCGTATGGGTGATTTTTATGAACTGTTCTTTGAAGATGCACACAAGGCAGCCAAAATTTTAGGCATTACCCTGACCCATCGCGGTAAAGCCAATGGTCAGCCGATCCCGATGGCAGGTGTGCCTTACCATGCAGCCGAAGGCTATCTGGCCCGTCTGGTCAAAAAAGGCGAAACGGTGGTGATCTGTGAGCAGATTGGTGAGGGCGAGAGCACTCGCGGTAAGGCTCCCATGGAGCGCGGCGTGGTAAGGATTATCACCCCGGGCACCCTGACCGATGATGCCATGCTCGGTGCACATCAAAGCTCTAATCTGGTGGCTTTATGTATTCAGCAAAATCAGATCGGGATTGCACTGCTCGATCTCAGTGCCGGCTTATTTAAAGTACAGCAGCAGGATTATGATCTTAACCAGCTCATGATTGAACTGGCGCGCTTAATGCCAAGCGAAATTTTGCTGGATGAAAATACCACTGATCCGATGCTGACCGAGCAACTCAAGCAGCAACTTGATATTTCCGTGACGAAGCGTCCCAATGTGGACTTTAACCTGAACAATGCACAAAAAACCTTGTGCGACCAGTTTGCCGTCAGCACACTTTCCGGTTTCGGGATTGATCATTTGCCGTTGGCAAAAGCTGCCGCTGCGGCACTGATTCACTATGCCAAAGAAACCCAGAAAACCGCTTTACCACATATTCGTTCGATTCAGCTAGAACAGAGTTCCGACTTTATCGCCCTAGATCCAGTGACACGTCGCAATCTGGAACTGATTGAGCCTTTATTTGAGCATGGTACTTCACTGTTTCAGTTAATTAATGATTGCCAGACGGCTATGGGTGGACGCTTGCTGAGTCGCACCCTGATGCAGCCTTTGCGTGACACTGCCTTGCTGGATGAACGTTTAGATGCCATCCAGGCCCTGCTACAAGGTTTCCATGAAGCACCTGTACGTTTGGTACTTAAGGAAATTAGCGATATTGAACGTGTCCTGAGCCGAATTGCTTTGGGCAGTGCCCGACCGCGGGATCTGGTACAACTACGTCAGGCCTGTGCGCAAATTCCATTTTTACGCCATGCCCTACAGCCGATTGTCAGTCAACAACAGTCTGAGCTATTAATCCAGCTAAATGAAGAACTCGGAGATTTCCATGGTCTGCATCAACGCCTGATGTCCGCCATTGTGGAAAATCCGCCCGTCCTGCTGCGTGATGGGAATGTGATTGCAGAAGGTTTTGACAGTGAACTGGATGAATTGCGACAGATTCGCGATCATGCCAGCCAGTTCCTGATTGATTTGGAAATTAAAGAGCGTGAAGCCAGTGGCATTCCGGGACTGAAAATTGGCTACAATCGTGTCAGTGGCTATTATATTGAATTGACCCGTACACAGGCCGAACAGGCACCCGAGCATTATATCCGCCGGCAAACCCTGAAAAATGCCGAACGCTACATCACGCCTGAACTCAAAGCATTTGAAGACAAAGTCTTATCTAGCGAATCGCGTGCTTTGGCCCGTGAGAAAATGCTGTTTGAAATGCTGCTGGATGAACTACGTCAGGATATCGGCAATTTACAGATGATGAGCAGCGCCATTGCCCAGATTGATCTGATTGCTAATTTTGCCCATCAGGCACGTTTACGCAACTGGTCACGTCCAAAATTCAGCCCTGAAGTCGGTGTAAGTATCACTGCTGGCCGTCATCCGGTGGTGGAAGCTTTAAGCAAAACTGCTTTTACACCGAACGATACGCGACTGGACTTTTCCCATCGCATGGCGATTATTACCGGACCCAATATGGGCGGTAAATCGACCTTTATGCGCCAGACCGCATTGATCGTCTTGCTGGCGTATTGCGGGGCTTATGTTCCTGCACAAGCTGCGACTTTAGGGCCTATTGACCGGGTTTTCACCCGTATTGGTTCTGCCGATGATTTATCAACTGGCAAATCGACCTTTATGGTGGAAATGACCGAGACTTCGCAAATTCTGCATCATGCCACCAGTCAGTCGCTGGTACTAATGGATGAAGTCGGTCGTGGCACCAGTACCTATGATGGCCTGTCTCTGGCCTGGGCCTGTGTGCTGGATCTGAGCAAACGCATTCAATGCCTGTGTCTATTCGCAACCCATTATTTTGAGCTGACCGAACTCGATAAAGAAAGCGGCATTGATAACTACCATGTCACGGCTAAAGAACTGAATGGCAATCTGATTTTGTTACATAAGGTACAACATGGCCCTGCCAGCCAGAGTCATGGCTTACAGGTGGCGAAACTTGCCGGTATTCCGGCATCAGTCATTAAAGAAGCACAAAACCGCTTAAAGATTCTGGAAAAGCAACAACTGGTCAAACCAAAGAGTCTACAACATGATCTATTTGCACTGCCGGAAATTGTAGAGCCAGTGGAACGTATTGTCGAAATTGAGAAAGAATCTCCAGCTCTCGAATTACTTGAGGACATCGATGTAGACAACCTGAGCCCACGCGAAGCCTTAGCACAATTATATGCACTAAAAGATTTACTCAAACAGCCGGGGTAATTCTCTGAGCCATAGACCTCATCCCGTATGGGGTCTATCACTGATTTATACTTGAATTTAGCCCTATTCCGGCTTTTTTCAAATTTAACAGCCCTATATATAACAAATATCAATAAAAGGAATTGTTAGTTCCCCCTGTTTTTGCCTAAAATACAGTATTCGTAAATAGAACCATATTTTTTAGGTAGCTGTCGCCATGACCTTCGTTGTCACTGAAAATTGTATTAAATGTAAATATCAAGACTGTGTTGAAGTTTGCCCTGTAGACTGTTTCTATGAAGGTCCTAACTTCCTGGTGATTAACCCGGATGAGTGCATCGATTGTGCCTTATGCGAACCTGAATGTCCGGCGAATGCAATTTTCTCTGAAGATGAATTACCAGAAGGCCAAGAAGTATTTATTGAATTGAATGCTGACCTGTCGCAAAAATGGCCAAATATCACACAAATTGGTGACCAGCCAGCAGATCGTGAAGAATGGAATGGTAAAGCTGACAAATTACAATATCTTGAAAAGTAATTAATTTCAGTTAAAAAAGATCAGCACATGCTGATCTTTTTTATACTCAATCCACACATTTTATTGCAATATTCTCCAAATTTCTCCGTATATTTAGTCTAAAATGGCGCTATTTATAAATATCTGATTTCTATAAATGAAGAATTTTGCAAAGGGATTATTGAGTCTGTGTGTAATCCCTCTCGTTTTTGTGGGTTGTACCACGACCACAAAACCACCGGGACAGACCGTGCCCGATGGAAAGCGGATTTATATTCCCCAAGAACGTGTTCAATACGACCGCAAAGTCCAACCCAAAACTGTACCTTATCTGTATACCCACTGGGTCTCTGCGCTGGATAATTTATCACGTGTACGTGAGTACGAAGTGTTTCTGGAACGCAATGGCGTAGGTAATATTATTCCCAGTTTTGAATTAATGCGCACCGCGCGAGACTGGGCCAAATGTGGTCGTTCACAGTACATGATTCCAAGCCGTGAATTATGGGCCAATCAGGTTCCAACCTTGCGTGTATTTAAATATTTAGTAGCCGCCAATGTCCTGACTGATTTTGAAGTCACTTCCGTCTATCGTGACCTGCCTTTAAACCAGTGTGCCGGTGGCGCCAATTCTTCACGCCATCTGTATAATTCTGCCATCGATTTTCGTATTGGCCCAGAATATCCACAAGCGCAAGACTATAGTTATATTGAAAATACCAAGTTCAAACTGTGCCAGTTCTGGGCGCAACATGGTCAAAGTCTGAATATGGGACTCGGCATGTATGCTTCTGGTCAGATCCACATCGATACCCAAGGTTACCGTACCTGGGGGCCAAGTCTGAGGCGAAATTCTTCAATGTGTAATTACTAAGTCATGACAACGGCTATACAAAGTTCATTTAAGACTTTATATAGCCTAAAAAAACAGCAGCTATAGCACAATAAATTGCGCTATGCCGCGAAAAGTTTAAAATGCACCCATCGCAATTGATGGTGCTAAAACTATGCAACACATGTGGACAGACATTGACAACTACATTGAGTCACATTTAATTCCTGAAGATCCCATCCTGAATCAGACTCTGGAAAATACTGCTGCGCATGGTCTGCCAGATCATCTGGCTGTAGCAGCAAATCAAGGCATGTTGTTGCAGATGCTGATCCAGATGAATCAATGTAAACGTGTACTGGAACTCGGAACATTTGCCGCATACAGCACCATGTGGTTGGCACGTGCTTTGCCCGATGATGGCTATATCCTGACAATTGAAGGACGTGATACCCACGCGGCAATGGGTCAGGAAAATATTGACCGTGCCCAGCTCAAGCAAACTGTTGAACTGAAATGTGGTCGTGCAGCAGATGTACTCAAAGCTCTACCCGCAGAGACCGAGGCTTTTGATTTTATCTTCATTGATGCAGACAAACAGAGTTATCCGGAATATCTGGAACTCAGTTTAAATCTGTCGCATTCAGGTACACTTATTTTTCTGGACAATGTAATCCGTGCAGGCGAGATTATCAATCCGGACAATCACAAGCCAAGTATTGAAGGCATCCGTGCCATGTTTAAAGCGCTGCAAAATCATCCACGTATCTTGTCTTGTACCGCTTTACAGACTGTAGGCAGTAAAGGACATGATGGTTTTGCACTTGCGATTGTCAAATAAAATCAGAAGAACAAAAATTACCCAGCGCCATATTTATTATATATAACATTAACTTAAAAACATTAACCACAGAGTTATCCACAATATATGAGGATAACTCTGATCATTTTTAAATCAAGCTGTAACAATTTACGTTTAAATTTTAATTTTGTTTGCTTTTTAGGCAATCCTCACTTTGCAACCAGTAAAGGCACCTTGGAATTACGGAAAATTGTGGTGGCAATACTACCGAGGAAAAACTGATGGATTTTGCTGTGACTAAATGCGCCCAGAACAATCAGTTGAATACCCATCTCCTGTTGATAGGTCAAAATATTCTCGGCGACATCGCCATAGCGATATTGCGGCACTACATCTAGACCCGCTTGAGTCAGATATTGCAGCGGCTCAGTTAAAATTTCGGCATGATCGCCAATATATAACAGGTGACATTGTAATAAACGCAGCAGATCACTTTCCGCAATCCGTCTCATCATTTTGATACAGGTCGGAGAATATTCATAGGCAAAAATAAATCGTGTTGGCGGTTTAAACTGCTCCCCAACGGTCATGACCGTACAATTGGCACCACGAATAAAATTCTCGACATTGGTGCCGATCGGTTTATTCTTTTCAGCTGAGCGCTCACCGAGCAATCCAATTAATGCGATATCATCCGGCTCAAGAATCTGGAAACTTTGCTCCAGAAAATCCCCTTTTTCCTGAATATGTGTGGTTTGAATACCATGTTCGGCTAAAATCCGCTCGGAAATATGTTGCAGCAGATTATTGCTATAATCCAAGGCAATTTCGCTTTGTTTTTGTTCAAGCTCGGCCAATTCCTTCAGCAACATGGCATTGCTTTCAAACCCGATTACCCCACTGATTTCGCCCAGATGATAACTGGCCGGGTAATAATCCAAGACCTGTAACAAAACCAGTTCACGTCCAGTCTGTTTGGCAATCCATGCAGCCGCGTCTGCCAGCGCGTTTATACATGGTGAAGAGTCGATGCAGGCGATGACACGTTTCATGTTTAGCCTCTCTATTTATGATAAAAATTTCTTTGTTATTTTTAACTTAGCATAAGCTTTATAAAATGTGCAGCAAAATCTGTAAGGCTTGAATTGAAATATGTTAACTTTTATATGATTGACCGATAATTAGAAGAATAATTCAGCCATTAGGCCAAACACTTAAATTCAGATCATTAAAATGCGTTTAAAATCATTTTCTAATTTATACCAGCGAAATTCCCTCTTGCTGTTAGGAAGTCAGCAATACTGTTGCATAAGGAAGAGGTCTTTATAAAATCCGCTCATGCCCTTGCGAAGCACTGCTTCTCATCCGAAAGGAAGAAAGGGCTTTTAATATCTCGTGGATTTAAATATCAATAGAACCATCATTTTCTGATTGATGAAAGAGATCTACCGAGTGTAAAGCTTTATTTGCGGTATCGAATAAAGCTTGCAGGATTCCCAGCAACGATAGCCCGTGCTTCGACATCTTTGGTGACCATACTGTCCATTCCGACAATGGCCTGATCTGCGATTTTAACGCCATCTTTAATACCGACATGTGCGCCGAGCCAGACATCCCGGCCAATTTCGATGCCTTGTGAGCGTACCGCTTGCTGATAAATTGGCTGTTCTAGCTGCATACCGTGATCAAATGCATACAGATGACAATACGCTGCGATACGCACCTGATCATGCAGTTTAATCCCCAGCCGGCCACCATCCAGAATACAGTGATGATTGATCGCCACTTCATTGCCAATGTCCAGTGGGCCATGCAGGGTGCAATCTGCGGCGATAAAGGTATTATCGCCAATGACGATCTTGCGTCCCGGTTCCGCAAAAATATGTGCCAGTGGCGAAATGAAACAGTTTTCACCAATCTCGACGGTTTCCATTTCCATCAGATAAGCCTGATATTCTTTTTGCCAAGCTTCTGCCCAGCCACGGTTTTTCGCCTTTAAGGACCAGTATAGCCAAGGCATATAGTTCAGGCGATGTTTATGCTGCTCACGATATTTCAGTAATGGATCTGCTTCAGTCATCTATCGCTTCTTCTATGATTTTGAGCTGTTCACGGCCACGAGTCACATCCTGAATTTTTAAAGCAAAAGCTTCAATCTGATGCTTCTGCAACTGTGCCTGAACCTGAACGCCTTCGGCACTATAGTCTTCCTGATAATCGATTTGCTGCTGATTCAGTTCATACTGAAAAATGGCCCATTCATTAAACTGACAGAAAAATTGCACTTTTTTCTTTTCAATCAGTTCAATTTTGTCTGCCAGCAGCAAGCATTGTCCAGCGCAGCCGCCATAGGCACGAACCAAACCTCCGGTGCCGAGTTTAATCCCGCCATACCAGCGATTGACCAGCACCAGTACATTGCTCAGTTCATTACCTTCAATGGTGGCGAGAATCGGGCGCCCCGCAGTGCCTGAAGGTTCACCATCATCATTAAAGCGCACCTGATGGCCAATTTTCCAGGCCCAGCATTGATGCGTGGTACTTGGATCACGATAAACGTCCAGAAAATCTTTGACCTGCTGTTCATTTTCTACAGGGGTCGCAAATGCCTGAAATCGGCTTTTTTTGATGTCTTCCTCAAAACTGACCAGGCTGGCAAGCGTATATGGCATAACTTCAGGCTTTAAAATCGAACCCTGGCAGTATACCTGCTTTACTTCAACAAATAAAAAGCCTCTCCATGGAGAGGCCCTATTTGACTCGATTGTTTGACTCAATGGCCTGAAAAGATTAGCGTTCCCGCAAGGCTTCTTTGGCCTTGTTGAATGGCTTGATCAGATAATCCATGACAGTTTTTGAACCGGTGCGAATGTCTACCGTGGCCACCATACCTGGGGTGATATTAAACTCCTGCCCAGCTTTATTGGTCAGTTTGTCATTTTCGGTGCGGATATAGACCCGGTAATAGAACTGATCCTGCTTGACTTCATCCCGTAAGGTATCTGGTGAAATCACCGTCACTTTACCTTTCAGGCCGCCATAAATGGAATAATCATAAGCAGTAATTTTGACCAGTGCTTCCTGATCTGGGCGGATAAAGGCAATATCACGTGGTGAAATCCGCGCTTCGACCAGCAATTTTTCATCCAGCGGTACGATGGTCATCAATTTGCCATTTTGTGGAATAACACCACCCAAAGTCATCACGTCAATTTCCTTGACCACACCACGTACTGGTGATTTGAAAATCGTCCGGTTCAGGGTATCCGATTTACCCTGTACCACCTGTTGCTGGGTTTCTACATCGGTACTGGCTTTAGCCAGTTCCTCACGTGCCTTCACAAAATACTGGTTTCGCACATCATTCATCTGGTTTTGCAAATCATTGGCTTCACGCTTTAAACGTAGCACTTCTACTTCACTTGCAGCGCCTTTTGCGACCAGTGGTTCAGTCATCGTCAGTTCTTGCTGTACCAGTACCAAGGCCTGTTCTAGACCGGCCACGGATTCCTCCAGATTGGCACGACGTGACTGATACAGTGCCGTTTCTTCTTTCACCAGTTTTGGATATTTCAAGACTTCTTCGGGAAATACCAATGGCGTACCGCTCACTTCCGCGCGTAAGCGAGCTGAGGTCGCACGTGATGAAATCAGTAAGGATTCAGATTCACCGACATTGGATTCAAAACGGGTCGGGTCGAGCTGAGCCAATACTTGGCCGCGCTCTACAATTTCACCTTCTCTAACATTGAGCGTGGTCAAAATACCGCCTTCTAAAGACTGAACCACCTGCTCTTTAGAAGATGGAATCACTTTACCCGTACCGGTAGAGACTTCTTCCAGGCTAAATAACCAGGCCCAGATCAGCAATACCAATAAACCAATGCCGACAATCCAGATAATGACACTCGATTTAGGTAAAGGTGGTTCCTGAAAGCTGACTTTGCTTGAACGTTTTAGTTCTTTGAGTTCACTCATGCACTTGCTCCAACAACCCGCTTATTGCCACCCTGTGACTGATTCAGGATCTGATCTCGTGGACCATCCATGACAGTTTTCCCATCATTCACCACAATAATACGATCCACCAGCTCCAGTACCGCACGGCGATGCGTCGCAACCACCATGGTACGATGGCTCAAATAACTTTTAAGATGATCAATCAACTGCTTTTCTGACACATCATCAATCGCAGCAGTAGGTTCATCTAGCAGTAGAATTTTCGGTTGACGGATCAATAACCGTGTTAACAACAGCGCCTGACGCTGACCGCCAGAAAAACCAACACCACCTTCCAGAATGATATGATCCAGACCTTCTTTTTTCTCCTGCACAAAAGCGAATGCACCGGTGATTTGCAATGCTTCCAGAATTTGCTGATCGGTGGCCAAGGGCGCACCCAGGCTGAGATTTTCACGAATCGAACCATAAAACAGCTGCGAGTTCTGATTCAGCAAGCCCATATCACGACGTACATCTGAAGGATCAATCAGGGTCAGGTCAATACCATCCAGCTTGACCTTGCCCTGTAACGGTGTCTGCATACCAGACAAGAGCTGCAACAAGGTTGATTTCCCGGCACCGTTACGGCCCAGAATCGCAATCTTTTCACCCGGTTTGATTTCAAGCTTTGGAATCATCAGGCTTGGTTTTGGATCATCTTCGCCGTACTTGAATACCACACCACTGAGTTCATAATGACCATCCAGAGCTGGGCGATGAATCAAATGAGAATAATCCGGCTGATCGACCGATTTTTTCATCAACTCATCCAGACCGGCTTTGGCCACTTTGGCCTGTTGCAGACGACCCAACACGCCAGTAATTTGTGAAATGGGTGCCAGCACTCGTGAAGACAGAATCGAACAGGCCACCAATGCACCTGTGGTCATCTCGCCGTCCATCACCGCAAAAGCACCGACCAATACCACAATGGCAAAGGTCAAGCCTTGGATTTTTTGGGTCCAGGCCGTCATCAAACCCACAATCTTACGTTGCTGCATGCTGACATCGGCTGAAACTTCATTCATATGGTTCCACTGATTCTGGAAGCGTGTTTCAGCTCTGAGCAGCTTGATATCTTCAATCCCTTGCACGGCTTCTACCAGCAAGGCATTACGGATGGCAGATTCACGCATGCCCAGCTGAGCCAGTTCTGCCAGTTTTTTCTGCGCCAGAATGCCAGGCAGAATCATCAGTGGCACCACCAGCAGCATCACCCAGAACAGGTTGCCGCCAATCACCCAGAAAATCCCTAAGAACAGGAAGAAAAATGACAGGTCGGCAATCGCAGTCACTGTGGTTGAAGTGACCAGTTCGCGTACCCCTTCCAGTTCCCGAATCTGCGAGATAAAGGTACCAGTCGATTTGGAACGTTCACTATTTTTGATGCGCAAAGAATGGCCAAATACCCGATCCGAAATTTTCAGATCAGCACGTTTACCAATAATGTCTGACAGATAGATTCGGGAGACGCGTAAAACAAACTCGAAAATTGCCGCAATCAGCACACCGCCAGCCAAAACCCATAAGGTAGGAATCGATTGTGATGGAATCACGCGGTCATACACGTTCATCGAGAAAACAATCGTGGCCAGTGCCAGAATATTCGCGATTAAAGAGGCGAACATGACATCGATATAACGTTTCCAGTCATTCAAGACAATTGACCAGAACCAGTTTTTCTCGAACGGCTTGATATATTCATCCACCCGCGCATCCGGCACAGAAGATTCGGGACGCAGAACATACAGATGCTTTACGCCCGTCTCTAACTGTTCAACCGTGAAACTTTGAGACAAGCCTTCATCGCCACTGAGCTGTATACTGACGTTAGCTTGGGTGTCGATGCGTTCAATCACACCCACATCCCCACTCTCAAACTCCACCAGCAAAGGCAAACGCCACGGATTCAGCAAGCTGCTGTCAAATTTATTTTTACGGACATTTAAACCAATCTGCCGGCTGACAATTTTGAGCATCTCGTCGATGTCATGATGCTGGTTCCAGTCCAGTTGCAGACGAATCCGCTCCTCAGAAGGTTCAATCCGGTAATGTCTGGCAATATTCAAAACCGCTTTAAGCCACGGTTGATAATTTATTGTAGTACTCATGGCTGAACTTCAAACCCCTGAATAGAAATACGGTTAAGCGCGTAAATATCCCGTGTACGGCCGGTAACCTGAATATATTGCACAATCGCCGAATAGATGTCATAGCGCGCCAATTCAATTTCCTGCGCGGCAGTATGAATGGCTTGCTCGGCGTTCAGCAAATCCACTACAGTTCGGGTACCCAATTTATATTGTTCTTGATACAGCTCTTTGGTGCGTACCGTGGTTGCTCGACGTTGGGATAAACTTCCCATTTGTTTTTGTTTATTTTCAATTTGCTCGCGGATCAAGCGCACCTGATCCAGCACATCCAGATAGACCGTATTAACCTGTGCGCGTGCAGCTTCTTCAGCATAGCTTACGGCACGGGTCTGTGAACGTGTTGCACCACCCCGATACAAATTACTGCTCACTTCAGTCATGACTGAATTACTGAAGCCATCATCTTCATTATTATTTGGATTCCGCCCATTCATCGCCCGACTTAGACTGCCTTTGAGACTGATGGTCGGATAAGGAATCCCATTCAACAGTGGATACATCAAATCCTAGCAAGGTACACAAGCGTTGTGGATATTGTCTTAATTGAGTCCGCTGTACAGTCAGATTCGATTGCGCTGCTTCCAGATTGGACTGCGCCTGAATCGGGTCAGCCTGACTGCTGATCCCGGCACGGGCACGTAAATTGGCAATTTCTACAATCCATCCAATACCCTGAATCTGCTGCCAAGCGGGCCTCTTCTACACTGACATTGGTTTTAATTTTGCCAAAGTCATACAGCATCTGGGTGGCATTCAAAGAAACCATTTGTCGTCTACGTTCACCGGAAGTGAGGTCACCCGTTCCGATCCTACCGGATAACTACGGATAATAACCCGATCTCACTATATCAATATTCGCGGCCTGCGCAGATAATGTCGAAATACTCTAGGGGATTTCAGGACATCGCTGCACTGCGCGGTGTACGGCTCTCACCAGATTCATTTTTTGTGGAATACCAGCTGTGATCGTAGGATTTAAAGTTGGCTGTCCTGACTGTGAACGAGTAATCTGTGGCAGCTCAGCTTCTTTTGATGTATCTAATGCATAATGACCGAACGACGTGATATCAATGGTATGTGCGGACCGTGTGGTTTGGGTGCAATCAGTTGACCCAAACCATTTTTGAGATTGGCAAAATAATGGGGTGAGCTTTCTGCATGACCCAAAGACACAGATAAAGGCAAAAGAAGAATTAATCTCCTTCTTTTTCATTCTGTTTTCCCCTGATTTTTTTTAAAGTGTTCTGCCCTAAATCGCATAATTATGTAATGTTTCTTGTTTTAGCCTAACAATAGATCAAATCCCTTTAAAAGAAATCTTTTTCACTTTGATTTGATCAAAAAAAACCCTGCATCCGACAACTGGCGTCTGATGCAGGGTTTTATATAAAGCAGGATTATTTAAACAGTGAAATCATCACCCAGATAAACTTTTCTTACGGTCTCATTCGCCAGAATTTCAGCTGGCGTACCTTCAGCAAGCAATGCCCCCTCACTCACAATATAAGCATGTTCACAAATCGCCAGCGTTTCACGCACATTATGATCGGTAATCAATACCCCAATCCCACGATCTTTCAAAGTGGTGATGATATCTTTAATATCACCAACCGAAATCGGATCGACACCAGCAAAAGGCTCATCGAGTAACATAAATTTTGGATCTGCCGCCAATGCACGAGCAATCTCGGCACGGCGTCGCTCACCACCGGAAACACTCATTCCTAAAGAATCTTTGATATGAGTGATTTTAAAGTCGGCCAAAAGTTCCGCCAGACGTTGCTGACGCTGAGCCTTGGTCAAATCCTTGCGGGTTTCCAGAATCGCCATAATATTTTGTGAAATTGTCAGCTTGCGGAAAATCGATGCTTCTTGCGGCAAATAGCCAATTCCCTTGCGTGCCCGTTCATGCATGGCCAGATCAGAAAGATCCAGATCATCCAGATAGATTTCACCTTTATCCATACGTACCAGACCGACGACCATATAGAAGCTGGTGGTTTTACCTGCACCATTAGGTCCGAGCAATCCGACAATCTGGCCACTTTCCATACTAAAAGACACATCTTTCACCACCCAGCGCTTATTATAATTTTTCGCCAGATGTTTGATGGTCAAGGTTTGAACTTGCTGCGATTGTTCCATTAATCACGTGCTCCTGGAAAGGATTGTGAAGCTGATGGTGGAATCACAATTTTTACGCGACCTTCAGCTGAACCGGTTTTATTCGGTGTACCAATCGCTTCAACATCACCTTTATTCATACTATATTTTAAAGTCGCACCATGAATACTGGCCCCATCCTGCTGCAATAAGGCATTACCAGACAGGGTAATAATTCCGGTTTCAGCATTGTAGACAATTTTCTGAGCCTGACCTTTGGTCAGACCTTTGGAGGCATCTACTTTTTGCTGGAACTGTGTCGGGCTACCGGTAGCCGTGATCAGGCTAATCTGGCGCTTATTGTTCAGATTGGCCACAATTGAATTGGCTTGTAGCTTCATGGTGCCCTGTTCAATGATGACATTGCCAGAATAGGTCGTCACCCCAGTACGCTCATTAAAAGTCGCGCGATCCGCCAGTAAAGTGATCGGCTGGTTACGGTCAGATGGCAAGGCAAAGGCCGCGATTGAAGCAAGTCCAATCACAGTCGCCAGCGCAGTGCGCTTCAGGAAAGTGTGCATCATTTTGACTTTAGGAATTTGGTTCATACTTTCCTCGAATATTAAAGAATTCGTATTGACCATCATTAAGATTGGCTTTAAGACCCTGGCTGATAAATTCAGCCTGTGGAGACTCCACGATCACCGTTTTATCAGTTTCAATTTCACGTGTTTTTGGAAAAGCCGTCAGCTCCTCAGTACGGAACTCTAACTGTCCATTTTGCATGATTTTGGTGGCAAGCACTTCTTGAGAGAGTACAACTTTTGTATTGTCATCATAGCCATGCGCCATTTTGGCAGAGAAAGTCGCATCGACTTGAGCATTGTCATAGGTCGAAGCTTGCAGGTTTTCCAGTTTGGAGGTCTGTTGCTGCAGGTTCTGCTCAAGTCGATCCACTTGGGCGCGAACCGATAACATACCTGATTCATCTGTCTGGGTTAAGTTAATATCTTGAGCGGAATAGGTCATGCTGCGCGCGGAGTCCGTCTGCAGCTTATTGCCCTTGCCACTGTAATAATAATAACCACCACTTATTGCGGCAATCATCACAGCCGTAATATATAAAACTTTAGTATCCATAAGCGGTGTACTTAATCCAAAAGATATGACTTATTAATAAGGCGCACGAGTATATTTTTCAAGTAACTCTTGGTATACGCCTTTGGACATCAGCAGCATATCGCAGATTTCACGTACTGCACCACGGCCACCCAGCGCCTGAGTCACCAGGTCTGCACGGCGACGAACTTCGACATGACCATTCGGTACGGTCACTTTCATGCCAGCAATGGCAAAAGCAGATAAGTCAGGCCAGTCATCGCCCATATATAAGCAATCTTCAGGGTCGATATTGAGCTGTGCACATGCTTCACGTAGTGCTGTGCCTTTATCTTCACGGCCCTGATAGACCAGATCCACACCCAGGTCAGACATCCGTTTTTCGACAATATTACTTTTACGGCCAGTGATAATAATCACCTTAATTCCAGCCTGCTGAACCAGTTTCATACCCAGACCATCGCGGATATCGAATGATTTGATTTCATCACCAGTATTGGTCAGCGTTACAAAGCCATCACTTAAAATACCATCTACATCAAGCACCAGTGCTGCAATATGACGTGCCTGCTCTAATAATACATAAGATGCCATTTATTAATTTACCCCAGCCTGAATCAGGTCATGCATACTAATCACACCAATCACTTTATTGGCCTCATCAACCACTACAAACTGGTTGATTTTACGTTCATTCATACGTTCCAGCGCCACGACTGCACGTGCTTCCTGAGAAATCGTAAGCGGATTCTTGGTCATCACGTCCTGAATTGCCAGATTGACATCAAAACCTTGCTGTTTATCAATTAAACGACGCAAGTCACCATCGGTAAAAATTCCCAGCAAGACATCATTTGCATCTACGACCGTGGTCAATCCCAGACGTTTGTTGGAAATTTCATACAATACTTTGTTCATGGCGGTATCTGGTGAAACTTTAGGTAAATCATCACCCGTACGCATCAGATGTTTTACATGTAATAACAGGCGCTTACCCAAAGCTCCGGCGGGATGCGAGCGGGCGAAATCATCTGAAGTAAAACCACGCGCATCCAGTAACGCCACCGCCAAAGCATCGCCTAAGGCCAAGGTGGCAGTCGTTGATGAGGTGGGTGCCAACCCGAGCGGACAGGCTTCCTGAATATTACCCAGGGTCAAAGCCACATCGGCATTTTGTGGCATTGGGCCACGCTCATCGCCGCTAATGGTAATTAAAGGAATTTCAAGATGTTTGATGAGTGGCATCAGCATCATGATCTCATCACTCTTGCCTGAGTTTGAAATCGCAATCAGCACATCACCCGCGACCAGCATGCCCAAGTCGCCATGACCGGCTTCACCCGGATGCATAAAGAATGAGGGTGTTCCGGTCGAAGCAAAGGTCGCCGCCATTTTACGGCCAATATGACCTGATTTGCCCATTCCG
This sequence comes from Acinetobacter sp. YH12106, assembly GCF_013418995.1. NCBI lineage: Bacteria > Pseudomonadati > Pseudomonadota > Gammaproteobacteria > Moraxellales > Moraxellaceae > Acinetobacter > Acinetobacter sp. YH12106. The sequence goes on along the minus strand of NZ_VPAV01000001.1, from coordinate 262,613 downwards.
GTAATTACCAGACGACCAGTACACTGTAGAATAATTTCACAGGCCCGGCTAAAACGGCCATCAATCTGTGTGGCTAAAATCTGTAATGCATTTTCTTCGATGCGCAGTGTTTCAAGTGCGACTTTCTGAAAATCGAGTTGATTCGCTGTTTTTTGTGAATTCAAAGCCTGTTTACCTACGTTAAGGACAGAGAAAAACTCTCATTTGATGGGCACAATTTTCGCAATTTTAGCATAGCTATGCAATTGCAAGCTTTCTAAATGTAGAAGATTCGACAGATTTTTAATATATCTTGATTGTATGTGACTTACGCAGTCTGGTATCTCCACCTCTATATTTACTTCATTTTTGACGCTGTAAAATATGCTTGTTTTTTATTTTCTATCGACACACGCCTACTCTCTCCTTAATAAGCTGGGTTCAAATGAGATCATACTCACCCCAATATCACCTAATCTCCCTGGCAAACACTAGTTCTGTAAAGCTGAGCTCAATATTCTGACTTCCGTCCAAGAATCACCTTTTTATCAATCAGTATCTCTGCCTAACTATGCTAAATATCTGAGGCTTTTTACGCTTTTGTCTTTATGAATAATTATGCTTAGGTTAAGATGATTCATCCTTTTATTTGAAGTCTTTTGAACAGCTATGCAACCATTTGTTCTATATAACTCAGAGCAACGCAAAAAAGTAGAATTCGTACCTCGTGTTGAAGGTCAAATTGATTTGTATGTCTGTGGTATGACCGTCTATGACTACTGTCATATTGGACACGCACGTACAGTGGTTGCATTTGACTATATTATCCGTTTCCTGCGCAGCCAAGGCTGGAAAGTCAAATACGTGCGCAATATTACCGATATTGATGACAAAATTATTAAACGTGCCAATGAAAATGGCGAAAGTATCTCGGAGTTGACCGGCCGCTTTATTGATGCGATGAATGAAGACTTTGCCAAACTAGGCTGTCTCCCGCCTGATGCTGCGCCTAAAGCCACAGACTATATTGACCAAATGCAAGATATGATTGGCAATCTGGTCGACAAAGGCACGGCATATCCATCTAATAATGGCGATGTCTATTTTGAAGTCGAGAAATTTGCCAAATATGGCCGTCTTTCTGGTCGCAAGTTAGAAGATATGCAAGCTGGGGCTTCTGAACGTGTTGATGTCGAAGTTCAAAAGAAACATCCATTTGACTTTGTCCTCTGGAAACACGCCAAAGAAAATGAACCTGCATGGCCTTCACCTTGGGGTAATGGCCGCCCGGGTTGGCATATTGAATGTTCAGCGATGTCGACCTGCTGCCTGGGCAATCATTTCGACATTCATGGCGGCGGTGCCGATTTGACCTTCCCGCATCATGAAAATGAGATTGCACAATCTGAAGCAGCAACCGGTGAACAATATGTGAATTACTGGATGCATGCCGGATTCATTAATGTCGATGGCGAGAAAATGTCGAAGTCTTTAGGCAATTTCTTCACCATTCGCGACGTGATCGAAAAGTTCCATCCGGAAGTGGTGCGTTACTTTATTGTGTCTTCACACTATCGCAGTCCGGTGAACTATTCGGATGTTGCCTTAAAAGAAGCGAAAAATACTTTGTCTCGTTTCTACCATTCATTTAAAACCTATCAGGCGGTTTATGGCGACCATCTGGTGGAAACCTTGGATGATGCTTTGGTTGAACGTTTTAATGCTGCCATGCGTGATGATTTCAATACACCTGAAGCGATTGCAGTGTTGTTTGAAATTAACAAAGAACTGAATCGTGCCGTGAAAGAAGAAAATGCGGAACAGGCAGCAATCTACTACGCAACTTTACGCCATCTGACCAATATTCTCGGTCTGGTACAACAAGATGCAGATGAATTTCTCAAATCTGATATTGGTCAGGAAGCCCTAGGATTATCACCTGAACAAATTGAAGGTTTAATTCAACAGCGTCAAGATGCCAAAAAAGCCAAAGAATTTTCGCGTGCGGATGAAATCCGCCAATCTTTACTTGATCAAGGTGTTGTTCTTGAAGATACCCGTCAAGGTACGGTTTGGCGCCGTGCTGATTAATTAATCAAACAGATTTATAGAGAGTTGACACTGCTGTGGAATTCTCTATAATTCATCTCATTGCGGGAATAGCTCAGTTGGTAGAGCATAACCTTGCCAAGGTTGGGGTCGGGAGTTCGAGTCTCCTTTCCCGCTCCAGAATACGAAAAGCCCTTATCGAAAGATAAGGGCTTTTTTATTGTGTTTAAAAAAATTCATTAATAAAAAGCATATCTCAAATCACTTATTCATCCTCTTTCACCCTGACATTTTTTGGGTTATTCACAACAAAGTGCTATTGTAAAAAAACTTCAAAACTTTCAATTCCTTTAATTACGATATCATTTCATGACTTATAAATTGAATGCCCGTCATCTGGTTTTAGACTTGTTATATGCGTCTCAAAATTCTACTGCCAGCATTAAACAGATGCTATGTGCAGCAGACTTATTAAGCATTTCTCACAATAGTTTGCGAGTTGCTGTAGCCCGATTGAATCAGGAAAATATCATTCAAGCTGTAGAGCGCGGCGTGTATCAATTGCTAGAAAAAAAATTTGATACTTCTTTTATCAGTTTAAACAAGCATCCCAATATGCAAATGGCGACCGCGTGGAATGGAAAATATGTACTGGTTTATACCGGTGCTTTGGGACGTGTAGATCGCACTGCATTATCCAAACGGGAAAAAGCACTAGGTTATTATGGCTTTCAGGAAATGGAGCAGAATGTTTTTATTCGTCCAGACAACTTAATGCTGAGCTTAACCGAATTAAAAACGGCTGCAATCCAGTTTGGATTAGATCCAGATGCACGTTTTTTTCAAGTCAGTGAGATAGATCAGGAAATAGATGTCAGTGCACTTTGGGATGTTCAAGCCTTACATCAAACTTATCTGGAGGTGAATCAAGACATTCATCAATGGTTTGATTACTCTCAAAGCTTGCCTTTATCTGATGCAGCAAAAACCGCCTTCTATCTCGGTAAATCTGCCTTATTTAGTTTACGTGCCGATCCCCTACTTCCTGCAGAATGGATAGAAGCCGAAGCTCGGCAACAATTTGAGCGGGCGGTTCGTAAAATAGAAAAACAGGGGCAATTTTTATGGCAGCAATATTTTAACAATCAGGGTGTATAATTTATTTCATATTTATTCACAAAAATAAATTGACTGTAATATTTAGGACAAATATATTGAAAGTAATGATAAGAACGCTATAGGCAAAACAATGAACACTAAGCTCAGTGTCACCGAATTTTTTAGCCGCGAAGAAATTAAAGAACTCACCACGACTTCTGACTTACATGGTGCTTGGTCTATAGCTTCAACTTGGGCTGTGATTGTGATGACCTTCGGTACAGTGGCCTATAGCTGGGAATATTTGCCCATTTGGGGAAAGGTTTTAATGTGTGCAGTGGCATTGGCGATTTTGGCAGGTCGTCAGCTGGCCATGGCGATTTTGATGCACGATGCCTCACACCATAGCCTGTTTAAAACCAAATGGCTAAATACACATTTGACCGATTGGCTGTGTGCACGCCCAATCTGGAATGAGGTCAGCAAATATCGTCCTTATCACTTGAAACATCATGCTAAAACCTCTCAACCAGACGACCCGGATTTAGGCCTGGTGAAAAACTTCCCCATTACTCAAAGCTCATTATTCCGAAAATTCTTTCGCGACTTAAACGGGCAATCTGGACTTAAATTTCTGGCAGGTCGGGTATTGATGGATTTGGAGCTTCTGGAATGGAGTGTATCCAACGATCCCAAACCTATTCCACGTAGTGATCGTAGCAAGGTAGATTTGGCCAAAAATCTGCTGAAAAACAGTTCAGGTATGCTGCTCGCGAATGCCACGATTTTCTCTGTGCTTTGGGCCAGTGGCCATCCTAAGCTGTATTTGCTATGGCCTTTGGCTTATATCACACCATTCCCTTTATTTATCCGTATTCGCGCAATGGCTGAACATGCGGGTCTGGAAACCAGTCATTCTGCCCTCAGCAATACCCGTACAACCCGCGCAGGTTATCTGGCACGGGCTTTTGTGGCACCGATTCATGTAAACTATCATATTGAACATCATTTAATGGCCGCTGTTCCGCATCAAAAGCTGGCGAAAATGCATCAAATGTTAAGAGAGCGTCAGTATGTCGATGCTCCACCAAGTTATTTGGATGTCATCCGTTCACTTCTAAAAAACAATTAAGCCCTGCGATGCTCAGATGATTATATTTCAGTGCTGATGGGTCGAATGCCCTCGTTGTTCCGGTGGACAATTTTCTGCCTCAATCTGTAAAGTCATTTCAGTAATATGATGCTGATGGCTCAACATTTCAAAAGCCTGATGACGCAGTTTCTGATAATCTACATTCGGTGCAACCAAATGTACCGTCAACATGACTTTTTTGGAAGTAATCGCCCAGACTTTAAGCTGATGAATATCTTGTACGCCTTCGAGTGCTAAAAGATCATGACGCAGTTTTTCAATATCAATTTCATCTGGCACTCCTTCCAGCAGAATATTGATACTTTGTTTGAGCAAAATCCAGGTGCGTGGCAAAACCCAAAATCCGATCAATACGGCAATCAGTGTATCTACCCACATCCAGCCAGTAAAATAAATCAGCAGCGCCCCGATCATCACGCCGACTGACCCCAATGCATCACTCAGCACCTCCAGATAAGCCCCTTTGATATTTAGACTTTCCTGACTACTCGACACCAGAATTTTCATCGAAATCAGGTTAATGATGAGTCCTAAGCTCGCCACAACCATCATCCCCAGACTCTGGATTTCTGGAGGATTGCTTAAACGTTGATAGGCTTCAAATAAAATATAAATCGCCACCACAAAGAGCATCAAGGCATTAAATAAGGCAGCCAGAATTTCAAAGCGTTGATAGCCAAACGTGCGTTTGTTATCTGCCGGTTTTTGCCCAATCTTGATGGCCACCAGTGCAATCGCCAGTGCCGCAGCATCAGTAAACATATGTGCGGCATCGGAAAGCAAGGCCAGACTCTGCGTCAAAAAGCCGGCAATAAGTTCCACAATTAAAAAACTGGTCGTGAGTGCCAGAGCAATCGATAATTTTTTGATATTTTTCGCAGTCACAGTGACATGACTATGCTCATGATGATGTGAATTCCCCACCCCGCACTCCTTAATAATGATGCAACAAGGACATTATTTCTCGTAATTTTCCACACAGTTCTGATTTATATTACGCTTGATTTTTATCTATTTAAGTCTTTTTTGTATCCTCTAGTTGATAAGTTTTGGCAGCTTAAAGCTTGAGCTTTTCATTTTCTGTTAGCCACGCCTGAACTGAAGCACGCTGGAAATTTCGCTGGATATATACCTGAATTTTATCAGGCAGTTCAATCTGCTGGCTAAGCAGGCGATGCAGCATAAAGGCCAGATCAAAATCTGCAATTGACCACTGCTCAGTCAGCCAGCGTTCACTGAGCAAGCTCTCTGTGACTGCCAATAAACGCTGAATATCTTGCAAGACTTCGGCTGATGCAATAAAAAGTCCTTTAGGCGCAACAAAGATTGAGTCTGAAGGCATGGCCTGGCGGATTGCCATAAAATCAGTTTTGACTAAAGCCTGAACTGCACGGCATTTTGCTCTGGCCTGACTCTCTCTGGGGTATAAAGCTGGATAATCTGGCACTGGAAAAGCATCTTCCAGATATTCTGTAATCGCCCAAGATTCAAATAAATGAAAATCATCCATCACCAGACAAGGGACTTTTCTACTGGGGCAAATTCTGCGATATGCCATGCTTTGTTGTTCCAGTTGATCTAGATCAACCGTTTTTTCCTGAAAATTCAGGCCTTTTTCTTTTAAAGCGACGTAAACTGACATGACATAGGGACTGATACGTTTTTTATCGATATAGAGACAGATATTGTGCATTTTTTCTTCCTCAGTCTTTTTATTCTATATTCACCTCTACTCTACTGCCTTTCTAGTGGGAAATGAAATTGGGCTGCATAATGATACAAAGCCGGTTCAGAGCCCTGCACCAGGATTCACTATTCAGATTGAGAATATCTTGCTTCATAAATTACGGGATTAAAAAGACTTCTATTTTTTTACAGAATGACGTTAAATAAATATTTCCCGTTTTAGATTAAATGACCATGCTGAACCTGGACCATTTCCCCGATACTGTATATGCAATCCAACATCTCGCTTTTGAAGACCTCGGTGCTTGGGAAGATGTATTTTATCAGCTGGGGCTACGTGTCCGCTATTTTGAAGCCGGGATTGATGACCTGCGTAAGGCTTATGAACATCCTGGTTTAACCGTAATTCTCGGTGGCCCAATTGGGGTTTATGAAACAGAAAACTTTCCTTTCTTACAAGCAGAAATAGACCTGCTTAAAGTACGTTTGGATAAGAATTTACCCACTTTAGGAATCTGTCTGGGTGCTCAATTGATTGCGCATGCGCTTGGTGCCAAAGTCTATGCAGGACAGAGCAAAGAAATGGGCTGGTCTAAGCTCAGTCTTGCAGCTATCGAGAATAATCCACTGCGAAATCTGGAAAATATTGAAGTGCTACATTGGCACGGTGATACCTTTGACCTACCTGAACAGGCTGAATTACTGGCAAGTACTGAGCTTTATGCAAATCAGGCCTTTCGTATAGGCAGTAATATTCTGGCACTACAATTCCATCCTGAAGTCGCCAGTGATAGTCTGGAAAAATGGCTGATTGGCCATAGCTGTGAATTAAGTCAGGCTAAAATTGATATTCCTGCACTACGCGCTGCCAATCTTCAGTTTGCGCCTGTACTGGAAACCACCTCGCAAACTGTATTAGAGCAATATCTGGCGCAATTAAATATCGTATCCTAGTCTCAGATGCATTCCAGGCTAAACTCTTCCTCTCGACTGTAGAAACATTATGAGCGCATTATTCGGCATTGCCGTGATTCATTTTTTCGCCCTGATTAGTCCAGGGCCGGACTTTTTCTTTGTCACCCAAAGTGCCATCCGGCAGTCCAGAAAGCATGCTTTATGTGCAGCCCTCGGTATTTCATTGAGCATTCTGGTCTGGTCAATTTGTGCACTTGGCGGCCTGCATTTTTTATTTCAGAAAATGGTCTGGTTACAGCAGGTCTTAATGCTATTGGGTGGATTATATCTGCTCTATCTGGGCAGTTTGATGTTGAAGTCGAGCTTTAAGACACCTCTACCGTTAACAAATTCGAAAGCAGAAGCTCTTTCTATCGTTCAGCCGTCGTATCTTAAATTATTGCTGCAAGGTTTTTTCACCAACATGGCCAACCCCAAAGCCCTGATTTACTTTAGCAGCGTATTTGCATTGGCGATTAGCCCTAATGCAAAACTATCAGAACAGTCTTCTCTTTTAGCTCTGGTCTTTATCGAAAGTTTGCTCTGGTTTACGGTTGTAGCCATTATTTTTTCAATGCCGAAAATGACGACTTATTATCAAAAATTTGCCAAATGGATTGATGGAGTTACAGGCGGGATCTTTATCAGTTTTGGCTGTCTGCTGATTCTGAATCGTGATTAGATCTAAGTCATTTTATTCGATAAAAAAGCACCTGAATCAGGTGCTTTTTCATACTATCCATACAGAGAATCTTATTTCTTTGTAGGCGCAGGTACAGTGGCTTCAGTGGTAATCTGAACAGTAATTTTATCACCCACACTCGGTACGTTTGCTCCTAAACCAAATGCAGAGCGGTCAAATGAAGTGGTTGCATTGAAACCAATTGCTGGAACTTTCATCATTGGATGTTCAGCCTGTTTGTTTAAAACAGCATCCAATACCACAGGTTTGGTCACGCCTTTAATAGTTAAGTCACCAGTAATTTTGAAGTTCTTTTTGTTCTGCGTTTCTACTTTGGTACTTTTAAAGCTGATGTTTGGATATTTTGCTGCATCAAAGAAATCGGCTTTCTTTAAGTGATCATCTAAAGCTGTCACGTTGGTATTAATACTGGATACTGGAATTGTCACATGCACAGCTGACTTTGCCGGTTGTTCATTGTCCACCACGATTTTGCCCTGAATATCAGAGAAATTACCAGATGGCGTAGAAAAACCGAAATGATCCCAGCTAAATACGGCTGCAGTATGGGTCGGGTCAATTGTATAGGTTACTGGTTTTGCAATAGAAAATGTTGCTACAGATGAAACCGCTAAGCCTAATGCTAATGTTTTGAAATTCATGTTTTTATCTCTCGTTTTGGATGTTATTCAGTGTATAGAATTAAGAAATATTTACATCTCTAAAGATAAAACGTTTTGTTGCAGCGATGAAACGATAAATTTGTAAGTTATTTTTTAAATTTCTATTATTAATCCATACGGTACTGGATAAATCCGGTCTTTTTGGCCACTTTATCATAGAGCATTTGTGCCTGACGATTTGATTCATGCGTGAGCCAGTAAACGCGGTCACAATTACGCTGTTCTGCCACCTGATAAACCTGTTCAATCAACTTGCAAGCGATACCTTGACCTCGATACTGCGAAGGCACAAATAAATCCTGCAAATAAGCATAAGGTCGTAGCGTCCAACTGCTGTCATGCTCGACCACATGTACAATGCCCACCACTTTTTCATCAAGCAATGCAGCAAATCCATACATCGAATCTAGCTCAGTACTGTGTAATTTCGCCCAGGTATTTTCACTGACCTCATCACAGATCTTCGCATGATAAAAAGCCTGATATTCTTGCCATAAAGGCAGCCATTGGTACTGTGATATTTGCTCTAAAGATTTGATCTGAATCTGGGAATTTATTTTCATGTTTACCAACTTCTTTTGCCTATTTCATCAATATAAGCCGTTTCGATAGGATGCTGAGTTCTATAGCGAGTTACAAGCTTATCTTTATCTCATCTGGTTTTGATAAGCAACTTCCAGACAAAAATCATCTGGCATAAAAAAAGCCCCAATCAGGGACTTTTTAGTATTTTAGCTTTACAGTTTTTCAACCAGAATACGATCAACCTGTTTTAGGCCAGTCGTCTTTTCATGGTTTTTACGGCGGACTTTGATGACTTTTTCTTCCGCGAGTTCTTGCAGCATTAACTCAACCGCCATCATGGCCTCAAGAGGTAGATCCTGCCCGATCCATTTCTGTTCGCCTGCATCCATCAGAGTAATTTCTTCGCTAATTTGCTCGTACAAGCTCATGTTCATCTCACTTTTTGCATTCAATTATCAAGAGAACTCTTCAACTCTTGTCACATGAAAACAGAGCTAAAAAGACCAAAAAACAAAAAGACGCCCCAAAACTGGGACGCCATTTTAAACTTTTAAAGGGCTGATTAAGCAGTAATTTCTTTTACTGCTGCAACAACGGCTTCAGTGGTAATACCAAAGTGCTGGAACAAGTCTTTTGCAGGTGCAGATTCACCATAAGTACTCATACCAATTACGCGACCATCTAGACCAACGAATTTCCACCAATAATCTACATGCGCTGCTTCAACCGCAACACGCGCACGAATATTGGATGGAAGAACTGCTTCACGGTACGCTGCATCTTGCTTCATGAATTCTTCAGCACATGGCATAGACACGACACGCACGCCCTCAAGCTGTGCATAAGCTTCCATTGCCAAAGCAACCTCTGAACCTGTTGCAATAATAATCGCTTTTAATTCGCCTTTTTCTTCAGCCAATACATAACCACCTTTCGCAGCGTTCTCAATTTGTGTTTGAGTACGAGTTTGGAAAGCTAAGTTTTGACGAGAGAAGATTAATGCTGTCGGACCCTCAGAACGAGTCAATGCAGACTTCCAAGAAATTGCAGCTTCAACGGTGTCACATGGACGCCAGGTATTCAGGTTTGGTGTACCACGTAAAGATGCAATTTGCTCGATTGGCTGATGCGTAGGACCATCTTCACCGAGACCAATAGAGTCATGTGTGTACACATGAATCACACGTTGCTTCATCAAGGCAGACATACGTACTGCATTACGTGCATATTCCATAAACATCAGGAATGTTGCCACATAAGGAATAAAACCGCCATGCAGCGCAACACCATTGGCGATTGCAGTCATACCGAATTCACGCACGCCATAATGCACATAGTTACCTGCTGCATTGTCTTGTACACCTTGCGCACCTTTCCACAGCGTCAGGTTAGAACCAGCCAAGTCCGCAGAACCGCCTAGCACTTCTGGCAATAATGGAACCAGTGCTTGCAATGCATTTTGGCTTGCTTTACGTGTCGCGATGGTTTCAGCTTTAGCATTCACTTCAGCGATATAGGCATCTGCTTTTGCAACGAAGTCTGCTGGCAAATCACCTGACATACGGCGTTTTAGCTCTGCCGCTTCAGTCGGATATTTTGCAGCATAGGCAGCAAATGTTTCATTCCACGCTGCTTCAGTTTTAGCGCCCTTGTCTTTGGCATCCCAAGCTGCATACACATCTTCAGGAATAACAAATGCTTCGTCAGTCCAGCCTAATGCTGCACGCGTCAAGACAATTTCATCATGCCCGAGTGGCGCACCATGGCTGTCTTCTTTACCTTGCTTGTTTGGTGAACCCAAACCAATCACTGTTTTACAGATAATGATGGTTGGCTTAGCAGTTTCAACTTTAGCTGCTAAAGTTGCAGCACGAAGCGCTTCGCTATCATGACCATCTACTTTAAGTACTTGCCAGCCGTAAGCCAAGAAACGTTGTTCGGTATCGTCAGAGAACCAGCCTTCCACTTCACCATCAATCGAGATACCGTTGTCGTCATAATAGGCAATTAACTTACCAAGACCTAAGGTACCTGCCAATGAACACACTTCATGTGAAATACCTTCCATCAGGCAGCCATCGCCCAGGAAGCAGTAAGTAAAGTGATCCACAACCTGAAGGTCATCTTTATTAAATTGTGCGGCTAAGGTTTTTTCAGCCAGCGCAAAACCAACAGCATTGGCGATCCCTTGACCTAGAGGACCAGTCGTCGTTTCAATCCCGGGTGCATAACCCAATTCCGGGTGACCAGGTGTTTTAGAATGAAGTTGACGGAATGCTTTTAGATCTTCAATCGAAAGATCGTAGCCCGTTAAATGAAGCAGTGCATATTGAAGCATAGAGCCATGGCCATTTGACAATACAAAACGGTCACGGTTAGCCCAATTCGGGTTGGTCGGGTTGTGGTTCAGGAATTCACGCCAAACCACATCAGCGATATCTGCCATCCCCATTGGAGCACCTGGATGTCCTGAGTTTGCTTTTTGCACAGCATCCATTGCCAATACACGAATTGCGTTTGCAATACGGCGTTCATTAAGCGGGGTTGTCATAAATCAGAGTCCAAAATATTCAGAAATAGGAAATGATGAAAAGACTTTCAAAACTATGGTCTATTGTCTTAAAAAAACAGCGAGGGGTAAAGACTAAGCAACAACATTTATCAGTTTATTAGTCTTGTATTTCCTTATCGGGTAATTATTCCACATTTTTCTCTCTAGTTCTGTTTTCTCTGGTCACTTTTGCGATGGATTTATTAGATATGATAGTTAGCATATTGTTGTCTGATTGAGCTTTTCAACCCTGGATTTTTTAGAATTGACTGTTACTTCGTTTTTAATCTAAAGTCGGCTCCATCCGTTCAAAGCGAGATGTGTCATATAATTTTCTCGTTGATGATGGAAAGCATTGATGATTCATTCTTATCAATAGATCAATCAACTATGTATTTTTTAGATGAAAAGCTTACATCTATTTAGGCTCAATCATAAGCAGCAAGCGTGCTTAGCGCCCTTGGCAGCTTTTAGGTAAATAGCGCTGATAAATATCGGTCGAGAAGCATTTTCCCGTATAGACATCAAATGCAATTGATTTACCCCGAATCGCTGCATCTAGGCCTTGCTGTCGCAGCTTAAACTCAATTCGGCATGTTGCATTAATCACCACTTTTTCGATATATCGTGTATTCCCCCCAATCTCGCGTCCAGCATCACAATGCTGACCTGAGGCAATGAACTGAGTTCGATATGTGCCAGCCTGCTCAAACACTTCAGCCAGTTGAGCACGTACCACATAGCCCTGATAGCTCATAAACGCCATGGTGGCTAAAATCGCTATCATCGTCAGTACAATCATCACCTCAATTAAGGTAAATGCCTTTTGATACATCATGACTTATCTCCGTACAGCCTTACTTCAAGAAGCCCATACAAAAAGAATCTTGGCCATGCTTAACCGGCCAGTAGTGAAACCTTAGGCCTAATATGCAGAGAAGCCGATGCAACCACAATACAGCTAGTCGAATCATGTTGAATCACATGCGAGCGTATTAATGTAATGATCACTTTCCTGAAAATCGCTCAGATTTTAGCTTTATATTTTTCCAATCAGCGATCTTTTAAAATTTATTCGAGAATATAACTGTTTAATTTTGCTACATCTGGGAAAATCCGGATTAATTTGTCGCTCCTTGCCAAATCAGCAATGACGGTTAAATCGACATATCAATTTTTTTAATTCTATTAATCAATTAAAAACACAATAATTTGAAACAATTTCGACCAATTTTGTCGTGTTAAGCTAGTCCTAGAGCGCAACTCGATGTAACATATCGGGTCTTTAAAATTAACTGTGATAGGACTATGCGCGAGTACGCTGTATTTACTTCGGAATCTGTAAGCGAAGGCCATCCAGATAAAATGGCTGACCAAATCAGTGACGCTATTTTGGATGCAATCTTAAAAGAAGACCCTTATGCACGGGTTGCTTGTGAAACGCTTGTAAAAACAGGTGCGGTTGTACTTGCCGGTGAAATCACAACGACGGCCAATATCGATTTTGAAGCGGTAGTACGCCATACCGTGAACGGTATTGGTTATCACCATTCTGATCTGGGTTTTGATGGTTCGACCTGTGCCGTAATCAACATGATTGGCAAACAGTCACCTGAAATTGCTCAGGGTGTAGACCGTCAGAAACCTGAAGATCAAGGTGCCGGCGACCAAGGTTTGATGTTTGGTTATGCCAGCCGTGAAACTGACGTTTTAATGCCTGCGCCAATTACCTATGCACATCGCTTAATGGAAAAACAAGCAGAGCTTCGTCGTAATGGAACTTTGCCTTGGTTACGCCCAGATGCGAAAAGCCAAGTGACCTTTGCTTATGAAAATGGCAAACCTGTTCGTTTAGATGCTGTGGTTTTGTCGACTCAACACGATCCTGAAATTTCACAAGCCAATCTTAAAGAAGCTGTGATTGAAGAAATCGTGAAGAAAATCATTCCTGCCGATATGTTCCATGCAGAGACCAAATTCCACATCAACCCAACGGGTATGTTCGTGATTGGCGGCCCTGTCGGTGACTGTGGTTTGACAGGTCGTAAAATTATCGTAGATACCTACGGTGGTATGGCGCGTCATGGCGGTGGTGCTTTCTCTGGCAAAGATCCATCTAAGGTTGACCGTTCTGCTGCCTATGCAGGGCGTTATGTAGCAAAAAATATCGTTGCGGCTGGTCTTGCAGACAAGTGTGAAATCCAGGTGTCTTATGCAATTGGTGTTGCTGAACCCACTTCAATTTCAATCAACACTTTTAATACTGCAAAAGTATCTGAAGAATTGATTATTGCCTTGGTTCGTGAGCACTTTGACCTACGCCCATATGGCATTACCCGCATGCTGGATCTGATTCAGCCAATGTATAAGCAGACTGCGGCTTATGGTCATTTTGGCCGTGAAGGCTCTGATACGGCCTTTACTTGGGAAAAAACCGACAAAGTGGAAGCGCTTAAAGCCTCTGCTGGTCTCTAATTTTCTCTTTAAAAAGCCCGCACCCTGCGGGCTTTTTTTATGACTGGGATTTTATTGCTTAAAATCATCTTTTTTATACGACTGACAACTTAAATCGCAAGATTAATAATATACCCTGTTCACCTCCATCATCCTTGAATGCTTATTAAATTAGAAATTTTTTAGTTTCTGGATCTGACTCATTTAATACACTTAAAACAACTTATTAAATAAGTCCTGAGCGAGTTAAAGCAGCATAAGTATTGAAAAAAGTTACAGTTAATCAACAAATTTTGATCTATTTTCTAGCATAAACTTTAAGAAATGACTGTTAAATTAGTTGGCAGCTATACAACAACAAGGGATATTACTCGATGAATAAATTAATGATTGCTTTAGGTTTAGTGGCAACTGTTGCCTTGGTCGGCTGTAACAAAGATAAAGCACCTGAAACCGGGGCAACGACAGGTGAGCATTTAGAAAATGCAGCAGATCAAGCCGGTCATGATATGCAAGATGCAAGCCGTGAAGCTGCGGTAGACACTGAAAGAGCCTTGGATAATGCAGCGGAAAATACAGCTCAAGCAGCTGACGAAGCTGCTGCTGCAACGTCTCGAGCAGCAGATGCTACTGCTGAAGTAGCACGAAAAGCCACTGCGGCCACTGCAGCTGCGGTTGAAGAAGGTGCTGGCAATGTTCGAGAAAAAGCTGAAAACTGATTTTAGCTCTCAGTTTAATGCTTAAAAAGCCTGCGATTCAATTTGCAGGCTTTTTTATGTACTTCATTTGAAAATCTAGAAACTCAAAAATGCTCGATACTGATCTATCGGCATAAAACCATACGATTAAATCTGCAATTTATTTAAGCTGCTTAAGTGTAGAGAATTACAGAATAATGAGATGTTCCATTAGATTTATTTTTATAATTCACTCCCACAAATCAGATAAAGTGATAAAACTTATCAACTATAAGAATGACTTAATACTCACTCATTGGCCAAAATGGGCTGCATTTAAGCTGAAATTCAGTAGAATACCAGCCTTTATTTTTAAAATTTAATCTCCCATGTCAGTCATTGCTGCTGCTTCCCAACGGTCGAATATTTCGGTCTGGGTGGCTTTTATTTTACTTGTAATCGGTACAATCGGTGCCTATCAGATCGTTGGCTTAAATCAGGCTCTGTTATTTTTAATCGGTGGTGCGCTAGGCATGACCCTGTACCATGCCTCATTTGGTTTTACCTCGAGTTGGCGCGTCTTTATCAAGGAACGTCGCGGTCGTGGTCTGCGTGCACAAATGATTATGCTCGCTCTAGCAGTATTGTTATTCTTCCCCGCTTTAGGTGCGGGTGAATTGTTTGGCAACCCGGTCACAGGTAACGTCAGTCCTGTTTCCATGTCAGTCATGATTGGTGCCTTTATTTTCGGCATCGGCATGCAGCTCGGTGGCGGTTGTGCATCGGGTACGCTGTATACCGTGGGTGGTGGTAGTGCACGTATGCTGGTAACACTCTTGTTCTTCTGTATCGGCTCTGTGATTGCAACCTCACACTTAGACTGGTGGTTTGCTTTGCCGCATCTGGAACCTATTTCTCTGGTACAGAGTTTAGGGGTGATGCCTGGATTGCTGCTGAGCTTTGTTATTTTTGCACTGATTGCTGCGGCGACTGTTTATTTCGAAAAGAAACGTCATGGTCGTCTGGAAGTAGAACCAAGCAGTGAGCATCAAGGCTGGAAACGCTTTATTCGTGGTCCATGGCCTCTGATTTGGGGCGGGATTATTCTGACCCTGCTCAACTTTGCGACGTTGGCACTTGCAGGTCGTCCTTGGGGCGTGACTTCTGCCCTGGCAGTTTGGGGTGCAAAAGGCGCCACTTTAGTGGGTGTTGATGTAACTGCATGGGATTATTGGCAGAAAGCTGGCAATGCCAAAGCACTTACAGAGTCGTTGTGGTTTGATATTACCTCGATGATGAACTTTGGCATCATGCTCGGTGCTTTGCTGGCAGCCAGTCTGGCAGGTAGGTTTGCCCCGAATTTCAACATTCCGAAACGCTCGCTCATTGCTGCTGTTGTCGGTGGCATCATGCTCGGCTATGGTGCACGCCTGGCTTATGGCTGTAATATTGGTGCGTATTTCAGTGGCATCGCTTCAGGCAGTTTACATGGCTGGTTATGGCTGGTGTTTGCCTTTATCGGTAATGGTATTGGGGTCAAACTTCGTCCAATTTTCTTCCCGGAAGAAAAACCACAAGCTGAAAAAATTACAGGTTGTTAATTATTTAAACTAAAAAGCCCATCTTAATGATGGGCTTTTTTATCTTTAAGATTTAAAGCGCGGCTTTTAAATTACAACCATAACCCATGGTCTGCTGAACCTGACGATAAGTGGTATAGCGATCCAGAATAAAAGTATAGAAGTGATCGGCATTCGAAAAATTGTCTTTTAGATTTTCATTGGCAGCATTCGGCAATTGGATGTCATCGACCAGTTCCAGATTATAATGCCCCAAACGATACATATCGGCAAAATAAGCATTCATCATATCGCAATAGGCAATTTTACTTGGTTTTAATGCCGTACTGCTGACCAAATGACGGTTTAAAGTTTGCAGATTGTTCACATCTAAAGGAAACTGGTGTGAGAAAGCAATACTTTCTAGTTTTTTAAATTTCTGAAAATCCTGAGCCAATTGGCTATTGAGTGCATCAAAACGTTGCTGCAATTCCTGCGCTGTCTGAACCTGATATTTGACTGGATCGACGACCGGTTTTTGTGGCTCTTTCGAGCATGCTGTTAATCCAATGAGCAGCGCCAATGACGTTAGCCATACCTTCATATCTATGCACTCAATCTAAATATAAACGCTTATTATGCCTGAAAGATGCCAGATGTACTGTTTAAAGTGTTTTCTCATTCATATAACGCCAGTAGCGTTTCGGTACATATTGAATATGCAGTTTCATATTGTTACGTGTCTGAATATTCACACTATTAAAATAATCTTTCCAGAGCTGATCATACAACCATTCATCATCATCCAGTTCGATACTGAATGACTGACTGTGCCCAATCTGGATTTGTGAATCAATTGCTTCAGCATTCATCTCGACCTGATGTACCTGCTCTAAATCATAATAAATCCCGTAATTGCGCAGCTCATCATAAATCAGCCAGGATTGATCCTGATAGCGCTCCTGAAAATGTCGGGAAATAATCGGTAGAACATTAAAGTCTGGCTTAACCAGACTCAGGAATAGTCCATCCTTGGCCTTTTTAAAGCGTACAAAAGCCTCCATACGGTGCTTTTCCCGTCCGACTTGCTTGGCCCATTGCGACATACCGATAACCGCATGATGACCATAATCTTTATCGACAGGTCGCTGGTTTTTAAATACATAAACCGCGAAATCAAATAGAATCTGAAACGCTGCTTCTTGTTCCGACAGAAAAGTATAGTAAAAAGTACGCAAGCTGCTGGAGGAGACTTTTTGCTTGAGCCCCTGCCAGACCCGCTGTCCATGCTCATCATTAGAGCTAACATAAATAAATTCATCAAACAGGCCATTTTGTGCTTGTGGATTGGCAGTGATGCGGGCATTCAGTTCCTTAAACTCAAAAACCCGAAATACACAACTGAGCAAGCCGGTCATGCTGCCATCAAAACAGTAACAGGCCATCAGAATGCCAATCCAAGCTGTGGTGAAAGCTGCTGCAGATATTTAGATTGGCCAGACTGTAAAATTTGCTGACGGATCTGATGCGATTGCTGATCTTTCTTAAATTTTGGCGTATCAGCACAGCGGATAAAATGCTGTGCGCGGTTATATGCCACACCCATGCGTTTTAGCTGATCGATATGAATCTGACCAAAACGGCGTGCCTGTACAATTTTTTTGGCCGAACTTACCCCAATACCCGGTACACGCAAAATCATTTTATAGTCGGCATGGTTAATATCAACTGGAAAAGCTTCAGGATGTCGCAAGGCCCAGCTGAGTTTGGGATCAATATCCAGATCCAGATTCGGATGCTGGTCATCGACAATTTCATCGGCAGAAAATTCATAAAAACGCATTAACCAGTCGGATTGATATAGACGGTTTTCTCTTAATAATGGCGGCGCTGAACCGACAACCGGTAAGGCTTTTTCTTCAGGATTAATCGGAATATAGCCGGAAAAATACACCCGTTTCAGCTTAAATTCCTTGTAATGCCGATCGGCCATTAAAATAATGTCTTGGTCAGTTTCACTGTGTGCGCCCACCACCATCTGTGTGGTTTGTCCGGCAGGTACAAATTTTGGCACCGATTTAATCAATTTGCGTTCATCTTTGAGCTGGATCAGTCGATCCCGCACAATCCCCAAATCTTTTTGTACTTCGGCATGGGTTTTTTCAGGCGCAAATTTCTGTAATCCGGATTCAGTCGGCATTTCCAGATTAATACTCATGCGGTCTACGTATAGTCCGGCTTCGGTAATGATTTCCTGAGATGCACCCGGAATGGTTTTCAAATGAATATAGCCATTAAAGTTTTCTTCCAGTCGCAGTTTTTTCACTACCTGTAGCATCCGCTCCATGGTGTGATCCGCCGATTTGAAAATGCCCGAGCTTAAAAACAGACCTTCAATATAATTACGGCGGTAAAAGTTCATGGTCAAATCCACCACTTCCTGCACGGTAAATGCTGCTCGCTTGACGTCATTGGAACGGCGCGAAACACAATAAGAGCAATCAAAAATACAGACATTGGAAAATAGAATTTTCAGCAAGGAAACGCAGCGGCCATCTTCGGTATAGCTATGACAAATACCATTGCCGGTATTTCCTACCCCTTTGTCTTTATTTTTACGATTACTTCCACTGGATGAACAGGACACATCATACTTGGCAGCATCGGCTAAAATTTGCAGTTTTTCACGGATACGATCAGACATGAGCTCAGAAAGATTTGACCAAAATGTTATTATAAAGTCTTCAATTGCAGCGCTATAGTTGATCTGTCTGGCTAGCGACATAGCGTGTCGTGAGAAATGTAAATGACAGCTAAGCAAAGTTTAAGTATTTCAAAATAAAATAACCAATATGATTTGCTTAATTTTGAACTCAAGGGCAAAGTAAAAACATAACAAGGAGCAAATCTATGTCTTTATTAGAAAATCTCGGAATTAAACATCCTATTTTCTTGGCGCCGATGGCAGGTGTCTCTACAGCTGAACTTGCAGCTGAAGTGTCCAATCAAGGCGGCTTGGGTTCACTCGGTTTGGGAGCCAGCAGTATCGAGGCAGCACGACAACAGATTTTAAAAACTCAAGAATTGACAGACTGCCCTTTTCAGGTGAATTTTTTCTGTCATGACAGTGTGCCCCTAGATAAAGCTGTCGCGCAGGCATGGATCGCACAGTTTAAAAATAAATTTATTGAATATGGGGCGCAGCCACCCGAGCATTTAAACTGTATTTATCCGAGCTTTAAAGACAATGATGACTTCCTGAATCTGGTGCTGAAAACCAAACCACGGGCGGTCAGTTTTCATTTTGGCATTCCGCATCCGCATCAGATTCAAGCCTTAAAACAGGCAGGAATTTTAACCATGGTTTCTGCGACCAATTTTGCCGAAGCCAAAGCCATTGAAGCTGCCGGAATTGATATTATTATTGCCCAAGGTATTGAAGCCGGTGGTCATCGTGGAATTTTCAGTACCAAATTCGATGCTTCGGTCAAAACCTCTAATCTGGTGAAACTGATCAAACAGCATTGTTCCCTGCCGATTGTGGCAGCAGGCGGGATTATGGACGGCCAACAGGCAAGACAAATGCTGGATTTCGGTGCCGATGCCGTGCAACTTGGCACTGCATTTGTACAGTGCAAATCGTCCAATGCCAATGAGGCTTATCGTAAAGCCCTGCTTTCCAAGCCACTCACTCAAGTCAGTGCCAGTATTTCCGGTCGCCCTGCTCGTGGAATCATCAACCACTGGCATATGGACGTCGATACACCAGAACGTCTGGATGTGCCGGCTTATCCTTATACCTATGATCTGGCCAAGCAATTACATGCTGCTGCAGCCGAGCATGGTGATCAGGGTTATGGCGCGTTCTGGGCAGGCTCAAATGTGGCACAAATTCGTGAAATGGAAGCATCCGATCTGATCAATCAGCTGGTGCTGGAAATGAAACATCTCTAAAATTTATCAACATTAAAAACCTCTCTAATTAGAGAGGTTTTTTATTCAGTCGGACTTAGCGGGTAAGTCGATGCCAGGCATCTTTGACTGCAAACTTGGCTTCTTCCCAATTTAAGCGGGATTCACCTTTCACCTGTTCCCACTTGGTCCGTAGTTCAGGTTCCGCATGATCAAAATCTGTATCACGATCATACATGGCACGGTTTTCATAACCTACACGATAAGCGCCGCGATAGTCACGATCATAGTCTAGATCGCTGTAGGTATTCCGCGTTTCATTAAAATACGGGCGATTATGATACTCATCGCGCCAGTAATTATCTTCGGCAATCAACTGGTCAGGATGCTGATAATTATCTGCCTCACTTCGAACTTCTGGATGCTGGTAGTTATCTGCCTGTTTTTGGCGATCTGATGTTGCAATATCATTACCGGCAATGCCACCAACCACACCACCGATAATGCCGCCCACCACTGCACCTGGAGGACCACCGACCAGACCTGCAACGGCCCCTACAGCAGTACCACCTACTGTACCCGCACTGGTCGCAGCCAGATTATCTTTGCCTTCATTCATATCTGGCACATTCGGATTATCTTTTTCAGGAGTATTTAAATCCGGACGTGCATTGGCATCAGTAGGATCTATATTTAAGCCTTCGCTGCGTTCTTGTGGCAATTCCGTTGACGTTTTATGGCTAAATTCTGTGACTGGACGATTGGTATTTGTCATTACAGATCTCCCTTGGTGATGACTACAAACAAGAAGGATCACCTCCTGTTCATATTAGATGAATCCATCATAGAACAAGTTTAAGTAAGCAATGTCCAAGTCCTGTCCGGTTTAAGTCAACAAAATGTTGTGCTATGTATTTGACCGGCTTAAGTGTAAACAGCGTGCTAAAATCGACGCGCTCAAGATAAAAAAGGTAGTATTTCTACACAAAACATATTTCTTGATTACCTCCTACTAGCCTGCCATCATTTGGTCTCTAATAAATTGACCTGTTCGACCTGAACATCACTCATGGTTGAGCCATGTTCAAGTAAAGTATTAAAATAATCTTCTACTACACGATATTGATCAGCTGTATTTTCTACCTGATACATGCCCTGACGAAACTCGTTGCTTGAACGCAGACCTTTGGTATACCAGGCAATATGTTTCCGGGAAATTCGGCAACCGGAATACTCGCCATAAAACTCATATAGCTCAGCCAAATGTCCCAATAGAACATCCTTAACTTCTGTAATACTCGGCGCATCCAGATATTGGCCAGTTTTTAAATAATGGGCAATTTCACGAAAAATCCAGGGACGACCTTGTGCTGCACGTCCGATCATGATGGCATCTGCACCGGTATAATCCAGTACGTATTTGGCTTTTTCAGGACTGTCAATATCTCCGTTGGCAATCACGGGAATATTCAACATGTCTTTTACATCTTTAATGAGTGAATAGCGGGCGGTATTTAAATACATATCTTCACGGGTACGGCCATGTAAAGCCAGCGCCGCAATTCCGGCATCTTCCGCACGTTTTGCCACCCGCATGATATTTTCATGACCATTTAAATACCCCAGACGGGTTTTTAAAGTTACCGGCACATCGACCGCAGCCACGACAGTATCCAAGATACGGGCAACTAAATCTTCATCCTGTAGCAAGGCTGAACCGGCTAATCGATTGCAGACCTTTTTGGCTGGACAGCCCATATTAATATCAACAATTTGTGCACCATTGGCCACCTGATAACGCGCAGCCTCAGCGAGATCTTGTGGATCTGAACCGGCAATCTGGGCTGAGATAGGCGCCAGCTCCCCATCAAAATTGGCACGGTAAAGACTTTTTTTGCTCATACGCAAAGTTTTGTCTGAGGTCATCATTTCACTGACCGCATGACCTGCACCAAAATACTTGCACAAGGTTCTAAACGGACGGTCAGTCACACCTGCCATCGGGGCGACAATCAAATTGTTTGACAGTTGATATGGACCAATATACATATAAATTCATCACTTTTTTGATGGGCATAGTATACTGCATCTGCCTTATTCGCTCATCTTTTCAATTAATTTACCACACCATGAATAAAACTTTTGCTGATTGTTTTTCTGTTAAGTCATTGTCTGTACTTGCACTTTCTCTGGGTCTTGCCGGCTGTGGCAATGGCTCATGGTGGTCAAAAGATGATGAACCGACACTTGAAGTTGAACATATTCGTAAAGCAATTCCGAGTCGGGTAAATCAGCGTGAGTCCTGGGCACAAGATATTTACGACATCACCGAACAGTTGGGTATTCCTCAAACCAAGGAAAATGTCTGCACGATTGTGGCCGTGGTCGATCAGGAATCCAATTTTGTGGCAGACCCTACAGTACCAGGTCTGGGAGAAAAAGCGGTTAAAGAAGTTCAGGATCGTCTTGAAGAAAAATTCAAAGATAAACTCGGACAAGCAATCGGTGGAACAGTTGCGGGATATTTCCAGGAAGTACTCAAGAACCATCCAAGCCCAGAAGATAACTATTTAAGCCAGATGCGCCGGGTAAAAACCGAACGCGAATTAGATGAGTTATATCGTGAAATATTTGACTATATGTCGAAGCATTACCATGTCAGCGCACTGACCGGTGCTGCAAAACTGGTCGGCCAGAACATTGGCGAGAAAATGAATCCGATTACCACTTTGGGTTCAATGCAAGTGCATATTAGTTATGTCAAGGAATATAAACGTCAAGGTGGCAACATCGCAGCCTTACGCTCCGATGTCTATACGCAATATGGCGGCCTATATTACGGGATTCATCGTCTGATGATGTATCCTGCAGATTATGACAAACCGATCTACCGTTTTGCAGACTATAACTCGGGCATGTATTCCAGCCGGAATGCCGCTTTTCAGAGCATGCTCAATGATTTAACTGAAGCTGAACTCGATCTGGATGGCGATTTATTACTCTATAACAAAGATGGCGCGATCCGTTCGCAGAAGAGTCAATCCGAGCGTGAGCTGATTAGTGTATTTGCGAAAAATAATTTTATTATTACCGAACGTCAAATCCGCGCCGATTTAAAGAAAGAAAAAGAGAAAGATTTTGAAGATACCATGACCTATCGTGGGATCAGCAAGCTCTATCAGGAAAAAACAGGCAAAGATCCGATGTATGCAATCATGCCGGAAGTGGTCATTTCTGGACCAAAACTGAGTCGTGATTACAATACCAACTGGTTTGCCACCCGTGTCGATGGTCGATATCAAACATGCATGCGCAAAATCAAACACCTAAAACTCTAGCCTTATTTGATTTTGATGGCACCCTGTATACAGACGACAGTTTTACCGGGTTCATTTTCTATGCCTTGAAAAAACGGCATATTTTAAGACGCGGCATTCGTCTCCTGCCCTGGATTCAGGCCTATTATCTGAAGCTGTACCCTGCCCATGCGATGCGTCCAAAATTGTATGGCAACATGTTTAAGGACAGCGATGCAGAAGAAATTTTACAACTGGCGCAGGACTATGCCCAGCAGCTGGTCTTTAAGTTTAATCCAAAACTGTTGCAGCAACTTCGGCAACATCAGCAACTGGGTCATGAGATCGCGCTGGTTTCAGCATCACTGGATTTATACTTGAAACCGGTCTGTACCTATTTAAATATCGATTTACTGTGTAGCGAAGTTGAAATCAAAGCTGGAAAAATAACAGGATTTTATCAGACTCCAGATTGTAGTAAGGCGCAGAAGAAACTGAGAATTTTAGAAAAATATCGTCTGGAAGATTATGCTGAAATTTATGCCTATGGTAACAGCGAAGAAGATCAGGAAATGCTGAGTTTGGCACATCAACGCTATCTGGAAGGACAAGATCAGCAATTGCCAAAAATTAATCTACCATCCGATTCAATGACATATTAGGGCTTTAAAATTTCCGCTTTATTGATACGCCATAATAATCTTTAACAAGCACTTAAATGACAGATGAGTTGTCGCTCAATGATACTTTTAAGGCAGATCTGATGACTGAATCATCCAGACTTTTTTGTTTAAATATAAGCTTCATCCATAAAAAAACCACCTCAAATAAGGTGGTTTTTAGCTTTAAGAAATATTATTTCTTAAACGGAAATGCATATTTCACAATACGTTTGATTACGCTGCCATACTGTTTTACCAGACTGGCATTGTTGTAGTTCAAACCATATTTTTCACACACCGCCTGAACTTTTGGCGCCATTTGGCGGTAACGACGGGCAGGCACATCAGGATACAGATGATGTTCAATCTGGTGACTTAAATGACCCGTCAAGATATGGAATGCTTCAGAACCGGTCAGGTTAGATGAACCACGAATCTGGCGCATATACCAGTGACCACGGCTCTCATTTTGCAGTACCGATTTCGGGAACACCTCTACATCTTTGGTAAAGTGGCCACAGAAAATAATACTGAACGTCCAGATATTACGCAGACCATTGGCCACCATATTACCCGTCAAAACTGGCAAAGCAGCAGGACCTGCAATCAATGGAAAGAACACATAATCTTTAAACAATTGTTTACCGATTTTGTTCTGCATTGGGCGCCATTCTTCTTTGGTCTGCTCTTTGCTTTTGCGACCTTTGAAATATTTACCCAATTCAAGGTTCTGAATGGCCACGCCCCACTGGAACAGCAAACAGAATGGCACCGCATAAATCGGTTGTAATAAATAACCCGGTTTCCAGCGCTGTTCTGGGAACAGACGCAATAGACCATAACCGATATCATCATCCATACCTTTAATATTGGTATAAGTATGATGTTTAAAGTTATGGGTTTGACGCCAGTTATCCGAAGTACCTACGATATCCCATTCATAGGTCTGACCATTCATTTTAGGATCATTCATCCAGTCATACTGACCATGCATGACATTGTGACCCAGTTCCATGTTTTCCATGATTTTGGCAAAGCCTAATAGACCTGTGCCTAGCAACCATGCTGGTGGGAACCAGCCTGCAAACAATAGCGCACGACCGGCAATTGATGAATAACGGATGGTTGAATAGACACGACGGATATATTTCGCGTCTTTTTCACCTAAATCATCCAGCACTTCTTGCTTGATCGCATCAAGTTCACGTGCAAGTTCATCGAGTTCTACTTGTGATAATTCACGGTTTTTAGGATTTTTAAAATATTGAAATTTTACTGGCATATTCATAGGATAAAACTCGCTTATAGGTCGATGACTAGATCAGTCTGCGCTGAGTTAACACAAATTTTGAGCAGATTACCTGGCTCAGTATTTCGTGCGCCGTTTACCAAATTCTTGGTCGAACCTTCCACTTTATTGCAGGCGCATTTATTACAAATGCCCATACGGCAACCATGTGTCGGTTTGATATTTTGTTGTTCCAGACTCACCAAAATGGACTGGCCTTTTGGAATACTGACAATTTTTTTCGACTGAGTCAGGGTGACATTAATAAAGCCGATATCGGATTGATCCGCCAGACTCATGCTAAAGGCTTCACCCTTAAACTCTTTGGCTGAAGCAAACAGCTGCTCTGCAGTCGATACAAAACCTGACGGGCCGCAGCAATAGACCGTGCTATTTTCCAGATTTTGCAAATCTGTCAGATAAGTTTCATTCAGACGAGCTGCCGCAGCTTGTTCTTGCGTGGCATAAACATGAAATGAGAAATTTGCATGTTTCTGAGCAAGTTCTTCGAAACGTGCTTTAAATGCTGCATCTTGATGTTTTTTAACCCAGTACCACAAGCTCACTGGTGTTGATAATTCACCCTTTTTGCTCAGGCTTTCCAGCATGCTCAGCATTGGGGTAATCCCGCTGCCTGCTGCAAGCAAGATCAGTGGACTCGCCTGCTGAGGCACAGTCATATCGCCATAAGGCTGACCAAATTCGATGACATCACCCACTTGCGCCTGCTCTGCAAACCAGGTGCTGACTTTACCGGCATGGACTTTTTTCACAGTCAATAACACATGCTGGGCATCTACATGGGTCAAACTATAGCTACGTTCATAACGGATGCCCTTCACCACCACATAGACCGGATGGTGTTGCCCCGCTTTACCAAACTTAAATAAACGATTCACTTGAATTTTCAGACTCAGCATATCCTGTGCAGCATTTTCCTTGTGCACAATCTTGCCCAATGGCTGATTCAACGACCATATCGGATTGAGTTTCTGAATCCAGAAATTAATCGCATGCTGATCGACGACACTGTCAGACAGTGCATTCAACGGCATTTTAAGTTTTTGGAGTACATGCATCGTTATCGACATCATCTTGAGGTTTTGAATTATTATACACATGTATATATATTTGTATATACATGTGTATTGTTTCCATTCATTTCACAAGCCTGTCGTGCTCGGTTATAATCAAACGATTCATGCATGAACCTATTGATGAACGAGCCTTCAATGAAAATAAGCAGTGACGCATCTCTACTACAATCGAAAAGCATTGATGAGCCGATTATCGTACGGAGTGTCGGTCGCAAGGCCACCATTACCAAAGAAGAACTGTTTCAGGCAGCATTAAACCTGATTGGTCCACAAAAAAGTATTGCATCGTTGAGCCTGCGCGAAGTCGCACGTGAGGCCGGTATTGCGCCAAACAGTTTCTATCGTCATTTTAAAGATATTGATGAGCTGGCCATTGAGCTGATTGATCGTGCCGGGATTGTATTACGTCAGATTCTGCATGAAGCACGCTTAAAAGCCTCCCGACAAAGCAGTATTATTCGTAGTTCGGTCGAAATTTTTATTGCTCAGCTGGATGCAGATGAAGGCAATTTAAGCCTGTTATTGCGTGAAGGTTATACCGGTTCAAAATCGTATAAACAGGCTGTAGAACGCCAGTTAAATTATTTTCAGCAGGAATTGCAGGATGATTTGATTCGTCTGGAACGCCTGAATAATAGAAAGTTATTACATGCCGATATTGCCGCCAAAGCCATTACTCAACTGGTGTTTAACATGGGGGCCAATGTCATTGACATGCCGGCTGAAGACCGCCAGGAAATTGCCGAACAGACCATGCTCATGATTCGGATGATTCTGGAAGGCGCTCGCCATCTGGAAGATTCGCAGCTGCGTTAATTTTCCAATTTGCGTAAAATGATATAAAAAGAGACGTACTAGACGGATTACTGTCCCAAAGTTAAAGTGATTAGCTTTAAGTTACGCGCGTGTGGCAGGGATGCCACACACTACCTATCACGACAGGACGTCGTGTATGGGTAATAAGAGACTTTTGCCTACTTTGGGGCTTTCCAAAGTAGGGTTGCGCCTGCACAAATCCATTTAAACTTTTAAAGGAAAGATGAGGCTGCGCAATATCCAAGTATAAATATCAGATATTTAAAAACACTATCGAATTGCTTTTATTACTCCATACAATTCAAACTATAGCCTAGTTAAAATTGTGGAACAGTAGTGGTACCAGTCGTCTCTTTTTTATGACGATTACAACAGTACAAGTTGAGCTTTGACCGCCTTTGCAGTCTCTTCCGGATACTCAAGCGGAAACATATGTCCGCCCTCGACCACTGAATAATCGATCCGATAAATCTTGTGCATGCCTTGAGGCAAACCCTGCTGATAAAACTGGCTCTGCTCTGCAGTCATCAGATGAATCGGCACTTCAGGTGGTCGTCTTGGCGTACGCCACCACCATGCCGGTACAGTCCGGAAAATCTCCGCTTCTACCTGTTTTGGAATGCTCAAAGTCACCCCACCGCGTTCAGGTTCTGGCTGAATGCCACTCTCGATATAATCAGCAAAACATTGCTCATCAAAATTGCTAAATAAGCGGTTTGATCTGAGTCCATCAACTGCGGCCTGTTTCGATGGCCAGTGATCCTTGCGTTTTAGCGTAATTCCTGCAGGTGTATAGCGATCGATACTTTTCAGATTCAGCTTTTTAACCAGTTCAAACATGGCGCTGTTTTTTCCAATAATAAATGGCGGATCCATAATTAACAGTTTGGAAAACAGTTCCGGACGTCGATACGCTGCCATCAAAGTCACCAGACCACCAAAGGAATGTCCAAGACCCACCACCTGCTGCTGAGGAAATTGCTGCTCGATATCTGCAATGACTTCATCGACCAGATAGCGCCAGTCTGGCGTAATCGGATATTGCGACTTCATGCCAATCAAGGGAATCGCTTTGACCTCATATTCTGGCTGGAAACAGTCCAGAAATTTCTGATAGGTTGCCGCAGGGATGCCATTGGCATGGGTAAAATGTAGGGCTTGTTTCATTATTTTCCAAACGCAGCGCGTATTCATCCTGAAATCATCGGATGAGCTTACTGATCTGAAAAGTCATGTGATAGTGCCAAAACGCTCAAAGCATGACCTTGAAGTCAGCTCTTCTTATTTTATTAAACGAATTTAAGATTTATTTCTGCGATACCGTCAAATGCTGCATGGCTAGAAAAGTCGCGCCGCAACTGGTCTTATCCCCTGCGATAAGCATTGCCCGTCCTTTGACAGTAATAGATAAATCGCTGGAGATTGCGGTGACCATGGTCTGGCATTTGGGACAATAATGCGTCATGCCATTTAAATGTACGGCGATGCCATTCATAATCAAAGACGGCTCACCTTCTACCACAATACCACCGTGGGTGGTTTTGGCTCCCAGACCAATAAAGGCTTTGGACATGTTTATTATTTCTGGTTATTGGTTAGACTGATTTTAAACACAAGAAAAATGACAGGCCAGTATTCCCCGACCAAAACAATATAAAAGCCGAATTTCGGCCATAAAAAAGCAGCCCGAAAGCTGCATTTTTTAATTGCTTAAAACTTAAGGCTTGACGACTACCATCACCTGAATGGCTTCTGGCGTCACAGATAAACCATCCAGTAGGCTGAGACCTTCTTTCTGCAACTTCTGTAAACGTGAAATTTCATCTTCACGGATACTTGGATTAAACTGTTTCAGATAGGTCAGACGGTCAATTTCATATTGCCATTTATTGCCATACACTTCTTTGGCTTGCTGCTTGAAGTTTGGCAATGCACTACGTGCCAGTTCAAGTGCTTGCTGATAACGTGCCTCAATCACATCACGACGTGCTTTCACTACCTGGCGGCAGCTGTTGCCATCTAAATGGTGTAGATACGGCTTCAGGATTTCTGGCGCAATTTTTTGTGAAAGATCCTGACCTTTCTCGCTTAATAACACACGAACCAATTGTTGCGGCAGGCTTGATGGCAAGTTCAATGCTTTCGGTGCAACCACATCGACCTTGAACCAGACTTCCAGCAATACCGAACCTTGTGGCAGTGCCGCAGATTTCAATACCGCAACGTTGGTGCTACCAAAGCCTTGAGTATTGATCATTTCCATCACACTTTCAGTGAATGGATGTTCCAGGGTCAGGTATTGCGCATCTTCGCGGATTTGTGCCTGATCACGATAGAAAGTGGCAGTGATGCCTTCTTCATCCAGCGTCAAACCTTGAACCTGCATTTGATCTGTTGGCTTGATGATCACGGTACCGTTACTTTGCTCGTCAAAGTCAATATTCGTGGACGCCATAAAGCGTTTCATGAAGATCGGCAAAGTAGTATTGTCATCATAGTCTTCAAGTGCGTTGACAATTTCCTGTGCTACCACCGGACGGCAAGAGTTGTACTCTAGCAAACGGTCACGGCCTTCCTGCAATTCAGCTTCCAGCGCTTCACGTTGCACGCTGACTTCTTCCAGCAGGTCTTCAAACGCTTGACCTTTGTCTGCCAATAGACAGTCTTTCAAGCGAACAATAAAGTTTTCTTGCAAGGTTTGTGCAGTTGGGGAAATATTGCCGAAAATATTCAAGGCTTCGTTATACCAGCGGAACATACGTTCTTGCGCAGTTCCCACCAGATAAGGCACATGAATCTGAATCCGGTTTTCCTGACCGATACGATCTAAACGGCCAATACGCTGCTCTAAAACGTCCGGGTTGGCAGGAAGATCGAACAGAATTAAATCAGATGCAAACTGGAAGTTACGCCCTTCTGAACCAATTTCCGAACAAAGTAAAATCTGCGCGCCATACGAATCTTCAGCAAAATAAGCGGCAGCCTGATCACGCTCTAACAAGCTCATGCCTTCATGGAACATCGCGGTACGAATACCGGCATGTAAGCGAAGTACATTTTCCAGCGCTTCAACCACTGGCCCGCTACGCGCAATCAGTAAGACTTTCTTGTGTTTAAGATCGGTACGTAAACGCTCCATCAGCCACATCACGCGTGGATCGGCTTCCATCCATGCACCATCGAGCTGGGCTTCTTCAGGCCACATTTGCTCACGCAACTTACCATCTTTCGACCAGTGTTCCGGTGCTGGTAATGGTGCCGGCTGACAGTCACGACCCGGGAAGCCCTGAATGGCTTCACGCGTATTACGAAACAGGATACGACCGGTACCATGACGGTCTAAAAGTTCGTGAATGGCACGGAAACGCTGCTCAGGATGATCTTCAATTGAATGACCCAACAAGGCCTCAATCGCAGTCAAATGTTCTGCTTCAAGTGGCAGATTTGACATCAACACTTCTGCAATTTTAGCGGTGTGCTGATATTGCGCTTCTTCATCCAGGAAACGATCCAGCGAGTTAAAGCGCTGCGGATCGAGTAAACGCAGGCGTGCAAAGTGACTTTCTACCCCGAGCTGTTCCGGTGTTGCCGTCAATAACAATACGCCCGGCGTATGTTCAGCCAGTTCTTCGACCAGATCATAACGGTCATTACCGCCATCTTCTTCGCTCCACATCAAATGATGTGCTTCATCGACCACCAGCAAGTCGAAACCGGCTTCGAGCGCCTGTTCACGCAGATCTTCATGGTCGACCATCAAATCGACAGAGGCAATAATTTTTTGTTCGGTCAGGAATGGGTTTTGTTCAGGATCATGCTCTTTGATTGATGCAGTACGGGTCAAATCAAATAACGAGAACTCAAGATTGAAACGACGGCGCATCTCAATCATCCACTGATATTGCAGCGAATCTGGTACTAAAATCAGGATGCGTTCAGAACGGCCAGTTTTCAGCTGTTGATGGATAATCAAACCCGCTTCGATGGTTTTACCCAGACCGACTTCATCGGCCAGTAATACACGCGGAGCAAAACGCTGACCGACTTCATGCGCAATATACAACTGGTGCGGAATCAGGCCGACACGTGAACCGACCAAACCGCGCAGTGGACTGCTTTGCATATTGGCCTGCATCAGCAGCGCTTCAATGCGCAAGTCATACCATTCTTTATAATCGACCTGACTGGCCAGTAGACGGTCTAGAGGCTTGGACAGCTGGATGGTGGCACCAATGCGGGTTTCATTCAGCGATTTACGTTCTTCAGTCCCATCTTCCAGGGTACGAATGACGTGATAACGCACCACGCCATTGCGGTCTTCCACGGATTCTACAATCCATTTGGTTCCTTCCTGATCCTGTAATTCATCTTTCACATTAAATACGATACGAGATAAGGGTGCATTGCTACGTGCATAGACGCGAGTTTCATCGCTTTTCGGGAATAAAATGCTAACCGACCGCTCATCAACATCAATAAGAACGCCTAAACCGAGTTCTGTTTCAGTATCTGATAACCAACGTTGACCAATAGCAAATTGCTGCAATTTTTCCACCTTTATCTTAAGTACAAGATTATGAATATTAGGCTCAATCACGAAACGTCATTGGAGCAAAATTTCACACCTTCAAGCAATGTATTTTGACATAAAGCCCACTAAAAAGTGAGCATAATTCACGCCGATTCAAGAAGTATTTCCTAGAACGGCGCCGGACAATAAAATTCGACCAGCTGATCTGTTTGAGGATGATAAAAACTCAAACGTTCAGCATGTAAATGTAGACGCGAGCTGAGCTGTTGCTGTTCAGGTGTCGCATATAAGGTATCGCCGATAATCGGATGCCCCAGATATTGCATATGCACACGCAACTGATGCGAACGGCCGGTAATTGGCGTAAGTTTCACCCGAGTCACGGCTTGTTCCTGAATATTAAAGTGTTCGATCGCCTGCCAATGCGTGATGGCCGGCTTGTTATGTGCGGGATCTGCGATATGTAAGGGCGGACGGCTTGGGTCATATACCACGGGCACCTCAATGCTACCTTCACCTTCGAGTGTACCGGCAACCACGGCCTGATAGGTTTTGTCGGTCTGGCGTTCCTGAAACTGGCGGGAAATGGTTTTTTGTCCCCATTTTGTGAGACCAAACACGAGAATGCCGGAAGTATCGCGATCCAGTCGATGGATCAGTAAGGTTTTTGGTTCTATTTTTAATAATCGGTTAATCAGGCAATCTTGTAAATCTTCTGTTTTACCGGGAACTGTGAGTAAACCTGCAGGTTTGTGGATGACTATAAAATCGTCATCACGATGTATCAGATGTTCGGTTAGAAAATTACTCAAAGTTCAATCCCAGGCTGATCGCGAAAAACAAGGCGGCCATGATAGAAAGCTTCGCCCATAATTACAATGCGCTTTTATGTAAATGCTGATGAAATTTCCGATTTAGGTCATAAAAATGCTCAATCGCAGCGTATCAACCTGAGGATTGTAAAATGAAGCCTGCCAATTCATGCAAAGACGGATGCTGTCGTACATCTTCATAACGAATATTGGCACCATGTGCACGCCATACACCGACCAAACTCACCACAGCTACAGAGTCCAATCCATAATTTCTTAAATCGACATAGGGATCAATCTCCAGAGCATCTATGTCTAGCTGTTCTGCCACAGCCAACATAATACCTTTGGTTGATAATACATAGTCTGAGGGCGCACTTAAATCCCACAACCGGGTCAGACTATAAGTATTTAAGTGATGCACACCTTGACTGGAAATATTTTCGACCCACTGAATATGCTGTTCCTGATTGGCCAATAAGATCGCGTCATCGACCACACCAATTTGATCTGTCACACTCATCAAATGCGGTAAGATTTGCTTGAGCATCGGTGTGACCTGCCCGGCAAAAATCAGTTGTGGATGCGTGGAGGCATATTCACCAAGCTGTTGCATGCCCTGCATCAGGTCATCACCATATAAATCGACAATGGGAATATCCAGTGCTTTGGCTTTATTGGTCAGTTGAATCAAATTTGCCATGAGTGCACTTTCTTGTATGCCCTGTTGCATACGCAAGTTTTGTAATCCGACTAAGACCAAAACCGATTGGTTCGATGCAAGCTGCCATTTGGCTTGAGATGGGGCAAGTTGGATTTTTTTGGGTATTGGGTACAGCATGGGAGACTCTTTGGCTTCAGACAGTCGGCTTTTTCGTAACTGTATATGCTAACTCAGATTGAGGGTTACTCAATACTTTAAAAGTCAACAGGGCTATATTTAAAAAATTAAAAGCAAAAATGCTTGTATCTATATTCAGATACATTCAGTCATTATATACAAACTGATTAAATGAATTTTAAACTAAACCTTTCATTTTATATTGTCATGTTATTATGGTCTTTAATAAAAATAATAACCAAATAATAATGAGAGCATTAATAACAGTCGGCTGTAAAACCGATCATGGGGGAATCATTACTTTTGGCGACCCTTCCTTTCTGGTGGAAGGAAAAGCTGTGCATTTGGATGGAATGGTACATTATTGTCCTAAATGTAATGTCCTAGCGAAAGCTCTTGCTTCTAACCGAGGCTTTATAGTCGTCCTGGGTAGAAGCATTGTTGCGGCAGGAGACACATCAACTTGTGGTTCAAAATTTCTAAAAACTTCTGATTTGGCTGTTATGAATAATGGTATTGTCTCAAGTAAAATTGATCAATTAATATCAGATACAGCTACTAAATACATTGAAGAAAAAGAAGAAAAGATCATTAATAATATTTATTGGAGTTATGGAGATAACCTTATTCTTCTAAAAAGAAAATCTAGATTTTTTGATGACTTGAATTTGCATATAGAAACTTCAGGTTATGCACGAGGAGATACTATTGATATAGAAATAAAACCAGAATCTTCTGAGATAAACTCATTTCATCCATTTACGATTTCACTTGATATTGATACTGAAGGTAAGGGAGTACTTAAAAATATTTTTAAAGGAAAAACTATAATAATTGATACGGAATATTAAATATGGTGAGTATAACTGCAAGGGCTGGTGGTCGGTCTTCGACCATACAAGCAAAAAGACCTTTATTTTCCGAATTATGGAAATATTATCCGGTAAAAATGTCAGCAAGTGATGTGTATTCTATGGTGGGAGGTCAAGCTATGGCTTTATATCAAGAAAATCCTACAGGATACGCAAATGCTTGTGCTTTAAGATTAAGTAGATCTTTCAACTACGGCGGAATGCCAATTAAACAGTCAACCAGAGGTTATAAAGTCAGAGGCGCTGATCATAAACCTTATTTACTTAGGGTTCGCGAGATGATCAGCTTTGTTGAACAAAATTTAGGAACTGCAGATCTCTCCTTCAAGCCTCAAAATAACCAGGATTTATCATCACAATTAAAAGGGAAAAAAGGAATTATTATTTTTAAAGTCTCTGGTTGGGGAGATGCTTCTGGACATGTCACTTTATGGAATGGAAATGATTGTGGAGATAGTTGCTACTTTATTCATGATACACCGAGCCTAAGAACCACAGATATTCTGTTTTGGAATTTAAGATAATGAAAATAATTGCTGTACTTTTTAGTTGTCTAGTGATAAGTGCATGTTATGCAAAAGACTTAATTCCATCCATATCAAATGCGGATGAGCTCAATATCAAAAATTTTGGCTTTAGTTATTGTCTGACGAGGGCTCAGGATCAATCCCTCAGTTCTGAGGCTGCTCTAGCGATGGGCGGGTATTTCCAACAGGGTGCATATGAAGAACCCGCGTATAAAAATTTGAAAGAATATATAAACCAATCTATGAAAGCAAAAACTGAGGTATATAAAAATCAAGCAAGGCCAGCCATATTAATGAGCTGTTTAGAGCTGTATAACTCGACAGAATATAATGAAATGGTTAAACAACAGCATCACTATCTTATCCGATAGTTATTTTTAACTTAGACTTGAGAAGATAAGTACATTCTCAAGCGTATAATGTCTAGCTCTGCTGCGCCAAAAACTTCTTAATCGCCACCTGCGCAATCTCTGCATCTTCAAATGATTTCACACCTGATACACCCATCGCACCCACTAATTGCCCTTGATACAGAATCGGTTCGCCACCTTCCAGCATTCCCGAGAAACTTTCCATAGTCAGAAAGCCCATCTGCCCGCCTTTGATAATATCTTCAAACAGCTTGGATGGACGACGACTCATCGCCGAGCATCTGGCTTTTTCAATGGCCAGATTTGCAGTCATCGGTGCTGCACCATCCATACGTTTCATCGCAAGCAAATTGCCCGTTTCATCGACTAAGGCAATACTGACATTGAAGCTGTTCTGAATTGCATATTGATGGGCGTGATCCAATAGAAATTCCGCATCACTTAGAGTCAAATAATGTTTGGTTTGCATGAATGAATATCCCTAATTTTAGAATTTAATCTCCCCTAACCCTGAGTCAGATATGGCGCAAGGAAAAGAGGAGTAAATTTTATTATTTGTACAGATAAAACTCCCTCCTTTAAAAAGGTGAAAAGCACCGCTTCGCAAGAGGGAGGATTTTAAAAAAATTAAAATTTAAGCTTTCATCTCAGCAAAAGTCTCGATCGCAGCCTGAATGGTAAATTCAATATCTTCATCGCTGTGTGCAGCCGAGAAGAAGCCAGCTTCGAATGCAGAAGGTGCTAAATTCACCCCCCGATTCAACATGCCATGGAAAAATTTACGAAAAGCATCGATATCACATTTCAACATCGAATCAAAGCTGGTGATGTCTTCCTGATCGGTGAAGTACAGACCAAACATCCCACCGACCTGTTGGGTTTTAAAGGGTACGCCCGCCTCGTCTGCTGCTGCTTGTAAACCTGCAAGAAGTTTTGACAACTGCGCAGATAGGTTTTCATAGAAACCTTCAGCACGAAGATGCTTGAACATCTCAATCCCGGCACGCATTGCCAATGGATTACCCGACAATGTTCCTGCTTGATACACTTTACCCAGTGGCGCAATGCATTCCATCACTTCACGTTTACCGCCAAAGGCACCGACTGGCAGACCTGCACCAATAATTTTACCCAATGTGGTTAAATCCGGAGTTACGCCATAATGTGCCTGCGCACCGCCTAAGCCAACACGGAAACCGGTCATCACTTCATCGATGATAAAGACTGAACCATGCTCATCACAAACATCACGAATCGCTTGCAGAAAACCGTCAATTGGTTTCACCAGATTCATGTTGCCTGCCACAGGCTCCACAATCACGCCGGCAATTTCAGCACCAAACTTGGCAAAGCATTCTTTTAAAGTCGCAATGTCATTGTATGGAAGTGTGATGGTATGCTTGGCAAAATCAGCTGGAACACCCGCAGACGTTGCTTCGCCCTCACCTTTAGTTAACAAGCCCGAACCTGCTTTTACAAGAAGCGAGTCTGAGTGACCATGGTAGCAGCCTTCAAATTTTACAATCTTGTCACGGCCGGTATAACCGCGCGCTAAACGAATCGCTGTCATGGTGGCTTCCGTGCCCGAGTTGGTCATACGTACCAATTCAATCGACGGCATGATCTCGCAAATAATATCGGCAAGCGTGGTTTCATGAACTGTTGGCGCACCAAAGCTTAAGCCATCAACTGCGGCCTGTTGAACGGCTTGAATAATCGCAGGATGGGCGTGACCCAGAATCATCGGTCCCCATGAACCGACATAGTCCACATAACGTTTTCCGTCTACATCATACAAATATGCGCCTTGGGCTTTTTCGATAAAGACCGGTGTACCACCGACGCCGTTAAATGCGCGTACAGGTGAGTTGACGCCACCCGGAATATGTTTATTGGCTTGTTTGAACAATTGTTCTTGCTTTGGAGATAAGCTCATGAAGGCACTCGACTCAAAATTAAATCAATCAAAAAATTTTATGCTGTAGCTTGAAAAAGCGCAGACCATTCATCTAAACGTTCAGGAATGGCATTCATCGGCAAGCCCAATATATCACTAATCACGGCGCAATAATCCGCACCTGACTCAATGACTTCTTTGGAATTTTCAACCGTTAAACCGCCAATGGCACATAAAGGCACGTTCAATTTCTCTTTGGCCAGTTTTAAAGTTTCCAAGCCAATATTACCGGCTTCAGGTTTACTGTCGGTGGCATAGATGGCACCAAATGCCACATAGTTTGCACCATCGGCAATGGCCTGTTCAGCCAGCTCAAGCGAGTTATTACAGCTACGACCAATCAAGACATTTTTTGGCAAGCGTGCAACTGCCTCGACAATAGACCCGTCATCCTGACCCAAATGCACACCCACCCCGTATTTAACGGCCATTTCAAGATCATCATTAATCACAAAAAGCACACCATATTCAGCACACATGGCTTTCATATACTCGATTTCGTAAATTTGATCTTGTTTGGCGACTTTTTTACGGCGATATTGCAATACTGCAATGCCGCCATTGGCCATTGCGCCTTCCAGTTTTGCCAATAAAAGTTCTACGGGATCATCATTGGTAATTAAATATAAACCGCGCATCTTGCTCGCCACTTGCTAGAATGGCTCTATTATAGGCATAACTCGGTTTAATTGCCGCAGTCCTGCTGTTTCCGCGACCGGGTAGCAACAGATTTGCAGTTTTTTAGCGCAATTTTCCAGTTAAATCTAAAATATCACCATTTTCAGGGATATACCGACTATAAAATATGGGTTTTAATCGCTTTATAACAAAAATAATAAAGTGTTAATGCTTACGCCCTCCGACAAACGCTTTTAGGATTTTGCAGATAACTTGGTGGAGAAGTTGCAAAATTCTAAGAGCGGTTTTTTTTACCTTTAAATTTTCAATATTGTTAAGCCTCTTTAAGATTAAACTCAAAAAGATTAAAAAATACCCAATTTCAGGGATGGCCCAATTAGCTCAAAGAGACTTAAATAGCGTTAGACACAGAAAATAACCAGAAAAATAAATACCTGTGT
Organism: Acinetobacter sp. YH12106; assembly: GCF_013418995.1. Lineage (NCBI taxonomy): Bacteria > Pseudomonadati > Pseudomonadota > Gammaproteobacteria > Moraxellales > Moraxellaceae > Acinetobacter > Acinetobacter sp. YH12106. The sequence continues at coordinate 224,502 of NZ_VPAV01000001.1, read as the reverse complement.
TGGTGACACCCGATCCTTTCTAGTTTTGAATAATACGTTTGTGGGGAGACGTTTCAAAGCTAGAAAGGATCATTTTCTTTATGTATGATCCGCATGACTTGTTCTATAAATATTTACGCAATAATGGCAACGAAGTCAGTAAATTTATTTAAAAAATAGAGACATAAAAAAAGCCCGGAGAAGGTCGCTCCAGGCTTGGAAAACTGTTTTATTCAGTAAACTATAACTTTTGATCAAATTCCATCAAACTGAATAAGCAATAACACAATTAATAGAATAATAAATGGCGACTTGCAAGTCTTTTATCGAAAGATCATGTTCCCTAGCCACACAATCCGATGAAAGTTACCTGAGTTTAACTTGAAATCTTATCGTATTTGCGATCAAGCAGACTGAGACGACCACGCAGGACATCCGCAAACATACGCCAGTCTGAAATAAAGCTATACACCGGCTGTTTAAAACTGGCCGGTTTATTGCGTTCAAAGATAAAATGGCCAATCCAGGCACAGGCATAACCCGAAAGCAAACCATAAGCAAAATATCGTGGTTTGCCTTGACGAATGGCTTGAGTAAAACAATATAGGCCGATACTGCTACCTGCGACATGTAAACGGCGACTGACCATATGCCGGTGTTCGGTCAAATAAAAGCGGTAAAACTCATGATAATTGCCAATCGGCATCTGGGGTTGATGCGCGATCACATGGGTATTCTCTGGCTGTACTTGTACATTCATTTCTCATCGTCCTGATGTTTTCTTTTACCTTAGCGTATATTTTGGCCAATTAACAGTCTCTTGATTTGCTCGAATATTCTTAGATATTTTCCAAGCAAAGCCGCAATTCCTCTCGCTTTGCAACCCTATTAACAGCTCAAAGCCAATATTTAAATTCCTGTTCAATATTTTTATATGCAGGTCAAGTCTTACATGCATTTTGATTTTGGTTACAATCTGCCACGCATACATCTAAAAATATAATTGCGGCGATTGCCCGCCGAATTTTCAGCATCTCATTAAAGCGAAAAATATCAGTACATGCTGGCGTGTACTAAACAGATAGGAAAATCATTATGGTTGAAGTTGAACTCAAGTTCCAGATTCCTGCGGCACGACGCACTGCGCTGCTCAAGGCACTTGATCCGAAAAAGTCTCAACAGATCCAGCTTCAAGCCAAATATTATGATACTGCCGACCGTCAACTGGCCCAGCACGGGGTAGCACTACGTCAGCGTCTGGAAGGTACGCGCTGGGTGCAAACCCTGAAAGCTGCCGGTAAAAGCCATATTGAACGCTTTGAACATAATCATGATCTGGGGGAATTAACTGAATCTCCTGAACTGGATTTAAGTATTTATACCCAGTTCCCAGAAGCACAGGCGATTCTGAGCCATGCGCTCGGCAATCAGTCTGATCAGCTACAACTGCAATTCGAAACCGATATTGCCCGCACCTTGCGTGTAATTGAATACCAAGACACACAAATCGAAGTCAGTCTGGATATTGGGCAGATCCGTACCCGAAATGCTGAACAAGAGGTACATGAAGTCGAGTTTGAGCTAAAAAGTGGGTTGATACACAATTTATTGGCATTCAGTTTTGAATGGGTCAAGAAATATCAGCTCTGGCTCGATGTACGCAGCAAGGCAGAAATTGGTAATTTATTGGCCACCTCACAACGCGTGAGCCCGGCCACCTTCGCCAAAGAGTTCCAGATCAGTAAAAAAGACAGCGCTGGTAAAACCCTATGCAGTCTGATTGCGCAGCAGATGCAACATTTATTGCCAAATATCGCCGCGATTTCAGCTCAGGTTGCACAGCAGGAACATATTCAGCAGGCTCAACTGGCACTGGATCAGCTATATCTCACTTTACTGCTGTTTAAAGACTGGCATCCGCAGCTTTCGGACAAATGGGCACATCAAATGGCTGCCTTTAAGCAGCAGTTCGAGCATTTACAACATTTGCAGCATATGCAAAACAGCTTGGCCAGCTTCCTGCAAAATCCAACCACTGCGGAAAATCTGAGTAAAGATATTCTGTATGCTCAGGAAAAACTGGGCAATCTAGTCAAATCAACGCAAAATGTGCATCATTATCTGGAGTTATTGACTTTTAGTTTAACTGAAGATGAACATGCTGCTCTGGATTTAAAAACTGCGGCACAAACCACGCTGCAACAACAGTATAAAGCGCTGCAAGAACAGATGAACCAGACTGAAATTAACAATTTTGAAAGTCTGGATCAATTGGCAAGCCGGATTCAGGAACTCAAATTCAGCTTTCCGATCTTAACCACAATCTATGACGTCAAAAACTTGCAGAAGTACAGCAAAGCACTGAATGATGCACAACTTGCAGCCGGTGAATATCAAACCTTGGCCTCTTCGGCAGTGTATATTCAGCAAACTGAACTGGAAGCGAGTGACTGGTTTGTATTAGGCTGGCTGACTGCTAAACAGGAAGTCTATGCCCAGAAACTGCTTGAGGCGACAGAACAGTTCCTGGTGAGCCGTAAATTCCTCAAATAAATATCTTTAAGAACATTTCAAAGCACGCTCCCTCTACGGCGTGCTTTTTTCGTTGCAGAAGCACATCACACTGTGGCTAATCTTTGAGCTATATTGATCTGTATAACCTACATCGAGAAGGAATGACCCGATGGCAGAAATAGAGCTTAAATTCCAGATTCCGTCACCGTCACGTGCACAATTTGAACAGGACTTCCAGAAGCTTCAGCCGACTCGGCATCGTTTATGTGCGCGCTACTTCGATACTGAAGCACAACAACTCCAACAAAATCAAATCGCCTTGCGACAACGTCTAGAAGACCAGCAATGGATTCAAACCCTGAAAGCACCTACTGAGCAGCAATTTGAACGTTTTGAACTTGAACATACATTAAAAAGCCCACCTGAAAGCTGTGATTTTCAGTTATATCGCAAACACAAACCGGCAAAAAAAATCCTGAAACAGGCGCTTGGCGATTTGGATATACCGCTTATTCTGCAATTTGAAACAGATGTCGCGCGTTATGTGCTGACCGAAACACATCAAAATAGCCAGATTGAGATTGCCTTTGATGTAGGGGAAATTCGCCATAAGGATCAAGCCATTGATATTTATGAAGTCGAATTTGAGCTAAAATCCGGTCAATTGAGCGAATTGATTGATTTCATTCGGCCATGGATTCAACGTTATGATTTATGGCTGGATACGCGGAGTAAATCGGAACGCGGTTATGCCCTATTACAGGGTGAAGAAAGTCTGCCTGTGCAGCATCAGCTGCCATTAGAACTTGAGCAGAAAGATCAGATTGCTACTATTTTAAAGAAAATCGTAGCCAACTGTCTGGCTCATCTTTTTCCGAATGCAACTGCGATTGCCGCTGATCATTATAACAGCGATCATGTGCATCAGGCACGTGTCGCGATCCGGCGCTTACGCAGTGCCTTTAAAATTTTCCAGTCTGTGACTGAACATGTACAGCCAGAATGGCCGGAACAGCTGCGAGATATTTTTCAGCAACTGGGTTCTACCCGAGATCGCGATGCCCTTGCAGAAAGTCTGATTCCGCAACTGGAAAAAGCCGGCTCACCCTTATTAAAATTACCACCACACCGACAAAAACAGCCAGATATTAGCGCGCTGTTCAGACATTCAGCTACAGTGGACTTGATACTGCAACTACTCAGCTTTAGTCAGGAAAAAACGCATAGCAAAGCCAAATCTTCGCATAAAATTTTGTGTAAAGGTTTGAGCAAGTTACATCAGCAAATTTGTCAGGATGCCGAAAACTATCAGGAACTGGATATTGAATCGCGGCATCGCACGCGTAAACGGGTGAAACGCTTGCGCTATAACGTAGAATTTTTACAGAGCTTATTTCCTGAAAAGGATGTAAAAACTTATCTGAAAGCCCTAAAACCCTTACAGGAAAGCTTGGGGCATTATAACGACCTGTTTGTAGCAGACGAACTGTTTAGACCGTATGTCAAGCAAAATAGCAAAGCCTGGTTTGTGCTAGGCTGGCTGACTGCTGAACAAGAACGTTTATCTGCCGAGGCAGCTGTTCGCTTACAACAGTTTGCTGAAAATACCAAACCCTTCTGGTAAAACCGGGCTAGCGATATTTACCAAACACTTTCCAGGTATTATTATCGGCCAGAGGGTCATTATAACTATCACTGCGTTGCTTACGTGGTTTATCACGGGCATCGATCAGCTCAAAATGTGGCTCGACACTCAGCACGATACCATTCACATAAAAACGGGTGCGTGTATATTCACTTTGACCATGCTGAAACACATAAGTACGTAAGTCTACAAATTCGCGGTGTGCCACCAAAGCCGCGGTATCGTCACTGTCGAGCCAGTGTCGCATGGCTGCAACCTGCTCAGGTTCAAACTGCCCGCATTTTTCAATCAGGCTGGCCACCCCACGGAAAGTTTTAGATTCTTTGGCCCGGGTTTTATTTAGCCTGATGCGGTCAACATGAAAATAAAACAGCGGCAAGTTTAAATGACTGGGAAGATGGATAGCATCCAGGGTTTCATCGTCCATGAAAGGTTGAAACAGATCCTGCGCCCTTTCAATCAGACCAAGCCACTGGGTGTAATATTCTTCGACCTGCGATTTGGTTCCATAATAAATTGGCAGACCTTCGACATTGGCCAGATTTGCCGGTGGCCAGATATTCTGGCGCAATAAGGCAATATCACTTTTCAGACTTTGTACTGCAATCGCATCCTGCATGGCATTCACTTTTATATGCTTAGGCTATTTTTAGATTAAGGCAAAGGTTTAGTTTCTGCAAGGCTTTGCCTATAATTAGCCATTAAGATTTTATGATGGTCAGGAAAAATTCATGGTTCAAAAGATTGAAGCAACCGATGTAACCGAAGAAGAAGCGTTAAATGCGGCATTCTTTGAACGTGCTGATGAATTTATTCAACAAGCCAACGAGTTTTGTCGTGTAGAAAAAGGCTCGCAGGAAAAACCGAGTGATAAGCGCGGTCAAGTCAGTGCAGCCATGTTATTTGGTACTGCCCGTTTCAATACCTGGGTGGCAGCGAATAACTTTAAAGATGGCAACGAAATGCGCGATGCCAAAGATCAGGTGATGTCTTATATTATGCAGCAATTCCAAATGATGCTGGAAGATAACTATGATGAATACTGTGAACAGTTCGAAAACTATTTGCGTTTCCGTCACAATGAAGAGTTTCATGCCAACAAGCATAACCATGATCACAAGCACGATCATTGATTAAAATACGAAAAGCCCCTCGGGGCTTTTTTATTTGTCGTCATTTATCATCTTGACTTCGAACTGATTTTAGCCCCATATAAATTGAATAATAAATACACTAAAACAAGACATCCTATGCAGCAGCTTCCCTTTCCCATCATTGACCCACATATTCACCAATGGGATCCGTACAACACCCCACACGCAGCAGCATTTGCCGTAAAACTGTTTGGCAAATATCCTAAATTACTGGACAAAATGGTGCGGCTGCTCAAACCTAAAGATGTGATTGAGACCATTGGCCTGACCGAGCATCTGACCGCCCCTTATCTGCCTGCGAACTACAACAAAGATCTAGGGCATTATGAAGTCGAACAAATTGTGCATGTTGAAGCCAGCTGGCATGATCAGAAAGGTACAGGCGTGGTTGATGAAACCCGTTTTGTGGCCGGACTTCCTTTTGATCAGCATAATATCCAGCTCGGTGGCATTGTCGCTACGGCGGATCCGCGGCAGAAAAACTTTAAACAGTTGATTGAATTGCATCGCGAAGCTTCTCCCAAATTTCGCGGGATTCGTAAAATGGCTGCGGTACATCCAGACAAAGGGATTCATGCCTGGACCGATGAGCCACATCTCTACCGTAATAAAAACTTCCTGAAAGGATTTGAAGAACTGGCCAAGCAAGACTTAAGTTTTGATGCCTGGGTCTATTCGAGCCAGATTGCGGATGTGACTGCACTGGCCAAAGCCTTTCCTAAAACACCCATCGCACTAGATCACCTCGGTACGCCTGCCGGCTTATTTGGCAAGGTGGGCAAAGCTACAGGCAAGACCGAACAAGATCGCGCCCAGATATTTTCAAGTTGGCAAGATCAACTGGCTGAACTGTCCGAGTGCAAAAATGTATCGACTAAAATGTCTGGCCTGTTTATGCCCGTTTTAGGTCATGATTTTCATCAGCAGAAACGGCTGGCAACTAAACAGGAATTATTGGAACATGCAGCTCCCCTGATTCAGCATGCCTTAGATTGCTTTGGTTCTGAACGCCTGATGTTTGCTTCCAACTTTCCAATGGACAGTGTCAGCAGCTCACTCGTGAATATCATTGATGCTTTTAGCGATATTGTTCAGGACTATGATGAAAACGCGTTAAAGCCAGTTTTTTATGAGAATGCGAAAGCATTTTATAAATTATAAGAAGCGTCTGGATTTTTAAAGAAAGAAGAAAAATACATATGTTCTGGAAGGAAATAATCACGAGTCCTGGGTCAGATAGGCTTTTCTATACTTGCTGAGCAATCTTTTCTAGTTTAATCCCATCATATTATTACCAACATATTATTCACCTTCCCTTTAATAAAGATATCGCTGTTGGAGCAATATTAGTATCAGCTGGGATTTTCCTGTTTCTTTTTGCCACTTTCTGGTGGAACTTACCCAGTGCTGTGCTATCTGGCGTTTTAAGTAGAATCCTGCTTACCAGAAAAGCAACTTAAATTAGAGCTTTTAATTATATTGAAGAATAAAAAATCCCCTTAAGTAAGAGGATTTTTTATTTATTAACACTATGATGTTTTAACTTGCTTACCGTACTGATCAGCCATCACTTCGACCAACTGATCCAGCTTGATGTATTTTTTAATCACGGCATCAATATCGGCTTTCGTCAGTTGGGCAATCGCCTGATCACGTTTTTCACGGTAAATCAGCTTACGATCTTTTTCCAGTTGAGGAACCAACATACTGTGAATACGGCGATCATCTTCCAGTGCATTGACACGTTTTTTCAAAATGCTGGCTTTGGCCGCTTCCACTTCCTGTTCAGTTACACCACGTGTTAACAGCTCATTGAGTACCTGATGCACCGTTTGAGAAACCTGTGCAGATTTACCTGCGGTATAATTGGCACCCAGTGCCAAAGTACCTGAATCGGCCCATTCATTAAACTGAACATGGGCACTAAAACCGTAGACCAGCGCATTTTTTTCACGTAATTCCTGAGCCAAACGGGAAGACAGTTGAGAGTCACCCAGAATATGACGAAAGACTTGTAAAGCAGGTACATCTGCATGGTCTGCCCCCACCGGGAAGGTCAGCAATGCCTGATAACTACCGAACTCACGTTGTTCAGACAAGGCATGAATTTTTTGGGCTGGATAGCTTCGATATTCTGATTTCAGGCGTTCATAAGGCTGTGCCGCTTTCCAGTCCGCAAAACTATTTTTCAGCATTTTCTGTATAGATTTTGGCTGAAATTCCCCAGTCACTGCAATGTGTGCATGATGCGTTTTAAAGAATTGCTGATACAAAGCGACCACTTGCTCACGAGTGGCTGCTTTAAACTGCCTGGTGGCCAGTTCAGGTTCAAAATGGAAACGAATGTCACCGGGTTGATACACTTCAATGGTTCGCGCCATAGTCAGGCTCGACACTGTATCTGGCTCGGTATAAGGACGATCCAGACTGGATAAGGTCTGACCCTTGATCAAATCAAACTGGCTTTGCTCAAATGCAGGGTTTTTTAGTACATCAACCACATATTGGAAAAACTCTGCAAACTTCTCTTTTTTGGCACTGATCTGTATGTTCAGGCCATTACTCGATGGGCTGGCAGTCGCTGAACCGCCTACTTCGATAATTTTGTCAGCAATCTGCTGCAAGCTCTGGCTTTCCGATGAGCGCAGCATTAAATACGCGGTCAGATCCAGAATCTCGCCTTTATTCATCAGGCTTTGCGCAGTCCCAAAATCCAGAGAAATTGTGGCATACACCTTGTCATCGCGAATATTGGTTGGGAATAGCGCGTATTTAATGCCATTTTTTAACTTACCACGCTGAATCTGCTTGTCCTTAGCAGATAAATACTGCTTGGATTGCGCTACATACTGCTTCACTTCCGCCTGATAAACACTGACATCCTTTAAAGGCTCTTCAGTCTCAACCTGTTGGTCCAGTGTTTTTTTCGGTGCTTCCGTCTGTGTCACTTCCTGCGCTTTTTTCTGATCTTCAGGTGTTGGCAGGATATTGCCAGAAATACGATATTCAGGTTTTAGAAAGCCTTTATAGACCTGATTGACCTGACTCACATTCAGGTTTTCAATCGCATTCAGATCTTTAAAATACTGGCTCCAGTCACCCGAATAAGCCACGGCATAATCACTTAAACGTGAACCTAATGCAGTCGCGCTATTTTTAATATTATCAGCCTGATTGCGGGTCAGATTTTTAACTCGGTTTAATTCGGCCTCGGTAAATGGCTGGCTTTGCTCTACGCCTTGAATCAAACTTTGTTCCACAGTTTTTGGCTGATGATTGGGTGCATAGATCGCGCCCATAAACACCAGATTAAAGTCTTTATCTAACCAGGTGCTAGATTGCACCATGGTCGATTTTCCACTTTCCACCATGCTCTGATATAAATGCCCGCTCGGTTGCAAGGTATAGAGCGTCGGCGAAACAGCCAAAGCAGTCTTGATCTTTTCATCCGGACCATTCAGGTAAATATTGAATTTGGCCAGATCACTGCCCTTTTGCACAGTAAATTCACGCTGTTGAATCTGCTCAGGTTTTAAAGCCGGAACTTTCACTTGCGCCGGTACACTTCGCGATTGAATCGGACTGAAATGGCTATCAATCTGCTTTAATACTTCTGCCTTATCAAACTTGCCTGAAATCACCATAAAGGCATTATTCGGTGCATACCAGCTCCGGTAAAACTGGTTCAATTCCTGCATATTGATGGATTGCAGCTCATTCAGATCACCAATCGGTAAACGGCCCAAATACTGATTGCCATAAGCCGACTTAAACACCTGATCCATGAGTACTGAAAATGGCTGATCCAGACGAATTTCGCGTTCGCGTTTTACAATATCAATTTCGGTCGGTACATATTTTTCCTGAAGAACCAGCTGATCCATACGCTCGGCTTCAAGAAAAATCACTTCACTGAGCGCCGTTTTTTCAGGACGAATGACATTGGTATATTTGGTTGAATAATAGTCGGTACTGGCATTGGTCATTAAGGTATATTGATCGAGCCGACGCTGAAATTCATCACCTTTGACATTTTTAGTGCCTTTAAAAGCCAAGTGTTCCAGCAGATGCGCCAGACCACCTTTTCCTTTAGGATCATTCAGTGAACCGGTCAAATACACCATATTCATAAAAATTTTATTTTCTTTATCATTCGGTGCCAGGATAATTCGTAAACCATTATCAAGACGATATTCCTCCACATTCTGTTCAGTTTTCACCAAAACAGGTTGTGCAAAACTCAGCGCACTACAACCCGACAACAAAATCGCCAAGCTTAAATTCTTATAACGTACCAACATTATTCATCCAGATTTTAAATGTAAATTTTTATTCGCGCTCATTTTAGAGAATGATTCTTATTCTGAATAGTCTTTTCTAAATTGAATCATTAAAATAACATGCCGCCTTGCCTGACGACATGCATATCTATGTAATCAGAGATTAAAGATAAAGTTCAGCCTGCATATATAATTTGCCATAACCCGAAATTTCAATTCGTTCCTGATCTTGCAAAGCACAATAAAGTACACCACCGCGCGCTGATGCCTGATAAGCGACCAGTTCATTTTTACCCAGTTTGTCTGCCCAAAGTGGCGCAATTCCGGTGTGAATAGACCCTGTGACCGGGTCTTCATTGATTCCGTTACTCGGTGCAAAATAACGTGAAATACAATCATATTGTGTATCTTGCGAGGTAATCGCGACATCTAAAAAGTTATTCTGAGCAGTAATCGCGGTACGCTTGCCATTTAATTGTTTTAATAATTCAAAATCAGGTGATTCATCTAGCACATCCTGTACCGATTCATATTCGACAATATAACCTTGTGCATTCAGATAAACCTGCTTAAACGGTTTGCTCAATGCCTGTCTTAAGGCCTCAGGATATTCTGTGACGGCTACTGCGCGGCGAATTGGAAAGTTCATTCTGATCTTGCCATCTGTATCCTGATCAACCACAAAAATCCCCAGATCTTTCACATGAAACTGGATCGTTTTTGCCGTACCAAATTGATTGAATAATACAAAGCTGCTGGCCAAGGTTGCATGACCACAAAAATCCACCTCCTTGGTCGGGGTAAACCAGCGAATAGCATAATTTTCTGCATCAATTATTTTCACAAAAGCTGTTTCAGACAGATTATTTTCCAAGGCGATATTTTGCATCAGTCCATCTTCGAGCCAGTCCTCCAGCACAATCACCGCAGCTGGATTTCCTTTAAACAGTTCCGTGGTAAACGCATCGACCTGGTACATTTTCATTTTCTGAAGTCCTCAATATCACAATCTCTAGTTTAAAAGCTTTTTTGCAAGAGTGAACTTGAATATGCTAATAATCTAACTAATCTAGCCACTTAAATACATCAATATAGTGAATGATGCGGTATGACCAACCCCCATCTTCAAAGTATTCTCCTAGAAAAATCCTATCGGCTGGGTAGGCTGAGCCTGCATGATGTACCTGAAAAATTGGCACCATCTGGCCTAAGGTTATTTAAATTCTCTGGTTTTGATATTTCTCTGGGCAAGGCTGTGCTGCATGGATACTCTGCGAGCTGATTCCCGGGCCGCATAACCAGCAAATGCATGATCTGTTTATTGGCAAGATGATTGCTGCCTATGCCGATGATCAGTCTTCCGCGACAGTCACTGACATTATCATGTAGTGAGTGAAGAATGGAAAAGTACTCATCATGTGACTGGTGGACAATTTTATAGCATTGGCAAGGCGGTAAGCGTTGATGATTCGGACGTATAATTTTTTAAATGGGACATAAACAAAAATTATCCCGGATGAGCAGATAATATCTGCAAGCCCAGAGCATCTGAAATTATGCTACTTTATTCTCAATCTTCATTTGGTTTGATGCGCTATGATGCCTTTTAAAATTCACTGTATTGATGTCCAGAACTCGCTGCAAAATTATATCTGGTTGCTGGAACATACGGCTTCTCATCAGGTCGCAGTCATTGACCCGACCGAAGCAGGATTGGTGCAAGATTATTGTGCCGAACACGGTTTAACCTTAAGTCAAATCTGGTTAACGCACTGGCATAAAGACCATATTGGCGGTGTGCCCGGCTTAATTCAGGGACAAAATCTGCCTGTTTATGGCCCGCGTGCAGAACTCAGTAAAATTCCGTTTATCACGCATCCACTTGAGCATGAAGAACAGTTCAGCTTTCATGGGGCAGATGTTCAAGTGATCGCAGTACCAGGCCATACATTAGGCCATATCGTTTACTTCATTGATGCGATTGATGTGCTGTTCTGTGGCGATACTTTATTTGCCATGGGCTGTGGCCGGGTTTTTGAAGGTACTTATTCACAGATGTATCATTCACTGTCACGTCTGGCAGCCTTACCGCCGCGTACGCAGGTCTATTGCACACATGAATACACCCTCTCGAATGCCCAGTTTGCCAAACATGTCGAACCGGACAATCAGGCAATTCTGGAACGCTTCGAGCATATCGAACGCTTGCGTATGTTAGGCCAGTGCACGCTGCCAAGCAGCATTGAAGATGAATTACAAACCAATCCTTTCCTGCGTGCGGATAGTGTGGAAGAGTTTCAGCGCTTGAGAACCCTGAAGGATCAGTTCTAGAGTTAAAGATCCATATTAAAGAATCTGGTGACTTTGCGCATAAGCATCCAGTTCGTCTTGAGTGACGACACGCACTGCCTGCATTTCGTCAACACGTACCAGCAGCAAACCAGCTAAGGCCGGTTGATAACGACGTGCACTACCAAACGGCGTATAGGCTACTTTCGATTGCACTGTAAAATTCAACCAGTCCTCATGTCCCAGCATCACAGCAACCGGATCTAAGCCCTGTTGCTGCATCCATTCAATTTTCTGATTCACATTGTGTTCAATCGTCAGCTCAGTCATGGCAATCGTATTTAATTCAAGAATTACATTTTTGATAGTATAGGGCATGCATCTCAAACGATAGCTCAGAAAACCAGCAGCTGCTAATGATCCGATTAAATAATCAATGCAACTTTAATATGCCGATGCTTCGGCATTCCCTATTCTTACATTTTATGGTGTTGATAAAGTTCAAATTTAGATCAATAGCAAAATAAACCTTTGAAATTAAAGTATAATTAAATTTATTTACATGCTATAAAAACTTAATATTTAGTTACAACCTATTCAATATTATAAAAATCATTTACTTAAGTCATAAACTGCTTCTTTAGCGAGCATACGATGTTCACTAAACATTCAAATTAGATTAAATTAATTAAATATGGGAATTTGCCCTTTAAAACAAAATTTCTCACCCTTATTTAAGATAGAACAATGATGAAGGAGTGATCTCGTGAAAAAAGTGGTTAAAGCTAAAAATCTGATTGCATTTCGACTATGGTTAGAAAAATTAGGATATTCCGTACGCACCCTGGCTGATGATCGTGGTTTCAGTTTCAGTTTCAAAAAAGAATACGGTCTGGTCACCTGTGATCTGGCCGGCAATGCACTCGCGATCCAGCTGGGTGAGGAATTTGAAGATCATTTAAAAGCCTGATTCAGGTTATTTTCAATCAGAAAAATAAATAAATTATTCCACTGATTCAGCAACTCTATTCTCCAATCTTTAGTCCGTTTCGACGGACTTTTCTTTTTATCTTGATTAAATAAATTTCAGGCAATAAAAAAGCAAGGCATCAGCCTTGCTTTAATATGATGGTGGGGACGGAGAGACTCGAACTCTCACACCTCGCGGCGCTGGAACCTAAATCCAGTGCGTCTACCAATTTCGCCACGTCCCCATCAGGGTACCAACTTAGCGTTGGATTTTTTCAAACTTTGGCAGAGGATCAAGGACTCGAACCTTGACGAACGGTTTTGGAGACCGTCATGCTACCATTACACCAATCCTCTACTCGGCCAGTTTACTCAATTGCTCAAGTAAATTGGTGGGGACAGAGAGACTCGAACTCTCACACCTCGCGGCGCTGGAACCTAAATCCAGTGCGTCTACCAATTTCGCCACGTCCCCAATGGCTGTGTATATTATAGAGATAGACCGTCATTGACAAGCGATTTTACAAGCAATCACATTCTATTCCGCTAGAAATTAAACAGTTAATTATATTTTTTTACTTTTGATAAAATTTATCAAGACAATTTGACTCTTTGAAGACGAAACCACAAATTCAGTATTTTAAAAGGTCTGAGCTTTATTTTGTGTCATAAAAACCAAAATGTATAAAAAACAAACTACAGATCAAGCCTTATATTTTATGGCCTCGGCATTCAAAATAATGCAACCATGCTTTTTATATAACTTCCGTCACACACGTTCTATCAAGCAAAATAAGGATTTAAGAATAAGATCAATGAAAATTGCTGTATAAAATTTCAGGCAATAAAAAAGCAAGGCATTAGCCTTGCTTCAATATAATGGTGGGGATAGAGAGACTCGAACTCTCACGCCCAGAAGGCGCTGCGACCTGAACACAGTGCGTCTACCAATTCCGCCATATCCCCATGGCTGTGTATATTATAGCGATCAGACCCGATTCACAAGCAATTCTGTAGCAGGAAAATACTTTTATATCAAAATTTAAGCAATTAATTCAGTATTGTGTAAATACTGACCTATTTGCACTGTTGTCGCCTAGTTTCATCGAGACAGATCAAATCAATACGCACCACAGGAGAATCACATATTCAAATTTAGACTTTAGCTGACTTGGATAATATCAATTATTGCATCTAATAAAACAAAGTTTCCTGAAGTTCTGCCCTTTCCTGAGCATTGACCCGTTTTCTAACGTTCTTTAACAGACTAAACCTATGCGTAAAAGACAGCAAAATTTTACAGCTTAAAAAAGCTGGTATAAATTTCAGGCAATAAAAAAGCAAGGCATCAGCCTTGCTTTAATATGATGGTGGGGACGGAGAGACTCGAACTCTCACACCTCGCGGCGCTGGAACCTAAATCCAGTGCGTCTACCAATTTCGCCACGTCCCCATCGGGGTACCAACTTAGCGTTGGATTTTTTCAAACTTTGGCAGAGGATCAAGGACTCGAACCTTGACGAACGGTTTTGGAGACCGTCATGCTACCATTACACCAATCCTCTACTCGGCCAGTTTACTCAATTGCTTAAGTAAATTGGTGGGGACGGAGAGACTCGAACTCTCACACCTCGCGGCGCTGGAACCTAAATCCAGTGCGTCTACCAATTTCGCCACGTCCCCAATGGCTGTGTATATTATAGAGATCATTTCCAGCTGACAAGCCGTTTATAAGAAAAAAACACTCGTTTGATTAAATAAGAAACAATCCCGATTTTATTGTATTTTTCTCATTCGATTTCAGTCACTAAGTAGTGTTTAACCGCTTTAAAATCTGCCAACCGATGCTGTTTTTGCTTGCCTAGCATCAGCGCTAACAACTTTTCAAAAATCTGAATTTGTTCAGGCAACTCAACTTTTAGGCGCTGACAATGTAAAAACGCCCAATCCAGATAGTCAGTTGCCTGCAAGCGCTGTCCACTCAGCCATTCATAAAAAATCACGCCCAAAGCATAAACTTCGCTCTGCAAGCTTTTGGCTTTTCCTTGGAATAATTCCGGTGCCATATAACGTGGTGTGGCATTCAGCTCATCCACTTTCTGATCCAGAGCTTGCACTTGTTCAAAATCAAGCAGACATACCCTGCCCTGAGCATCAACAAAATGCTCCCGCTTTAAATCCGCATGTAAATAGCCCAGCTGTTGCAGGCAGAGTAAAGGTTCTACCGCTTGCAGCAAATGTTGTCGAATCTGCGTTACAGAAAGTTGATCTGGCATGATCTGAAAATGTGCTGGTGCATCGACCAGAATCAAAGCCTGTTCAAATTGTTCATGTTGAATGGTGAATGGCTGTTGAATAATTTGATGGGGAAGGAAAAAGTTCAGATCACTCGAACGGCTATGCGTTTGATAAAAATTCAGCTCCTGCTGCCAGCCCAGCTCTGCATGCGGAGATGATATTGAGCTGTCAGATTTAGTCGACACTTGAGTTTTTAGCCAGAATGCGGGCTGACCCGCAGCATAATACAGGCGTCGGCCAAAACCCAGACTGCGGGTTTTGGTTCTTGGTTGAAAATCGAAAGTATCAAGATGATCTAAATTAAGTGGTTGCAATATATTCAGGCTTTGGATCAGCAGTATATTGATAATTTAGCAGTTCCAGACAATGCTGAATAGTTTTCCCCACCCGTTCCTGAGTCTCGATTAAGGAAATTTTTGGCCAAGTGGCCCGTTCGCCTTCGCGCTGCAAGATTTTAAAGAGATAGGGCCGTGGATTTTGCAGCATATAGCTATAGTGGCGCAGGCTATATTTACCGACAATATTCACATCGCCATAATAACGCTGATCGACCACCCCATAGCCGTGATCGAGTATGCGGCGTACAGGTGGCAAGCTTCCGGCATGTTCCCGGGCAAAATCCATCATTCCTTTGGTAATCACCGCACCCTGACGGCGTACAATCCGTTGTGGCCAGCTTAAGGTACCTTTGCGGAAACGTGCGACATCATCTTGCATAAATGGCACGATATGCGGATTGACCTGGCTGGCGATGGTGTAATTGATATTGTACAGCCGGGCCATTTTTTCCTGTGGAAAATCACTGCGTACACTGCCATCGACCCAACGTGTTGCTCCCATATAAGGGGTATATTCACCATCATAACGCTTACTGGTCAAACGTACTGGCGGAAACAGAATAGGGACTGCACAAGAGGCCAAGACCGCACTCCAGACCAGCACATCCGGAGAAGTATAGGCATTTAAAATACGGGCATCCTGTGCTGAATCATAAGGGGCAACAGCAATATTGATATGCAGACCTGAGGTTTTGAGTGCTTCTTCAAAGGTCAGATCGCCTAAATTTTCGACCAGAAATTTTTTCAGATATTTGACATCTGCCAGACCTCCATTGCCTTTCAGCAATTCACTCATGGTTCGGAAATGAAACGCCTCATGAAAGAAATTATGTCCCTTCAAGAGATCGACATACTGCGAGGGTTTGGATACACCCAGCATTGCCGTCATGATGGCACCTGCACTTGAACCTGACATGACCTTTGGCAATAAATCCTGCTCTATCAGGGCCTTACAAACACCGGTATGAAACAGACCCAAGGTCGAGCCACCGGAAAACATCAAGGCTGGCTGACCATAAGCACGCTGACAGCCTTTAAAAAATTCAATTTTTTCTTCCATATTTAAGCAGCTACAGTCTGTTGAAGCGATATGTGCCAGCCCCTGACTAACCTGCTCCACATAATCTTCAATAATTCTTTTGGTGCCGACATAGGCTTCGGTGAACAATAAAGGATGGGCAATATTGGCGATATCGTAACTTAGACCTTCGCGCAGAATATACATCAGGTCGTGGGTACGTTTCTGTTGTCTATAGCGTCTTAATTTACCCAAACGATGCGCAATAACTTCTGCATCAAAATAGGGAGAACTATTGTCGAATTTCCATTCTTGCGCCCCGGATTCTTCATCTATTTTTAGCGCAATATATTTCCATTCCTCATAGGACTCAGCTTGTTGCAGCTGCTGCTTGAGTTTTTTAATACGATAGGCCTGATGTGGATTAATGTCCTGAGTAAAATCTTTAAACAGCATCTGCCTTCTTCCCTATATTGTATTTTTCATTCATCTTGCACTGCGTAGAAAATATGCACCGATCTGTTCATAACAACAATAGCGAAAATTCTCTGCTTTAAGCAAATTATCACACTTTTCAGGCTTTGACTGTGAATTTTAGGGTGATAGTATCCTAGACATAATTTTAAATCTGTAATGCTGAGATCATGGCGAAAATTGAGTTACCTGACAATATCTTGAATACCCTTTCGACTGTTCTGCTGCAACTTCAGCAAAGCCTGCCCGAGCTGAAACATGCTCCTGATTTTTCTGCACATGCCTATAAATGGCAACAGGGTGAACTCAAGCCCATTCATCAGCTTAGACAGATGGAACTGGCCGATTTAAAAGGGATTGAGCGACAAAAAGAAAAAGTCATCCAGAATACTTTGCAGTTCTTAAATGGCTTGCCTGCCAATGATGTCTTGCTGACTGGTTCGCGTGGCACCGGTAAATCCTCTATCGTTCGTGCCCTGCTGACCGAATACGCAGCGCAAGGTTTACGCCTGATTGAGATTGAACGCGATGACTTGTCAGAACTTCCGGAAATTCAAAAACTGATTGCAGACCGTCCTGAAAAGTTTATTGTCTATTGTGATGATCTGGCCTTTAATGCCGAAGATGAAAATTATCGTAGTTTAAAAAGTGTTTTGGATGGTTCTTTGCAATCTGGTTCGAGTAATTTTGTGATTTATGCGACCAGTAACCGCCGCCATTTACTGCCAGAATTTATGCATGAAAATACGCCTGTCACCCGGGTCGATGTTCCGCAATATACTGAGCTACATCCTCAGGAAGCAATTGAAGAGAAGATTTCGCTATCTGACCGTTTCGGCTTATGGCTGTCTTTTTATCCAATGGATCAGAATTTATATCTGGAAATTGTAGAGCATTATCTTAAAAAGGCTGAGATGGAATTGACCCCGGAAACCCGAGCCGAAGCCTTGCGCTGGTGTCAGGCACGCGGTCAACGCTCAGGCCGTGCCGCTTATCAGTTCTCGAAACACTGGATTGGGGCAACTCAGTTGAATAATCTGGAACAATAGAAAATTCAAAAGATCAGGCTCAACGTAAATATCGCTTTGGGCCTTCTTAGATTCGCATTTGAAGTGCAACACCATGTTGTTGCCATAATACCTGACTCGGACTTTTAAAGCCGAGTCTTTTATCTTGTGTATCATGCAATTTTTACTCTGAATCTACTAAATCAAACCATCTAAATCAGCAAATGCATCGCGGTCCCATAGATATGTAGAACCTTGAGATTTTTACCTTCATTGCTAACATCTTCAGCAGTAATGCATTTTGCTCTCATATGTTCATCAAACTGACAGACTGGGTTCTGATCATAAACATTGAGTAAAATCTATGGATATTGCATTGGGTGAATATCTTTTAATGCCTCTTTAAACAAGACTCGACCAATCCTACGCTTTTATGCAGCTTTCAATACATATAACGCTATAATTTTGGCAATGCCTTTTGCTTCACTTAGCGAAACATCAATAAAGCCCTGAATATGCCCTGCTCCTTCTGTAACCAATAGAATATGGTTATTGAGCTTGAGCACCTGCAATCATAAAGCAAGCCGTGTATCTAGCTTATATTCCGCCAAAATAGGTAGATAGAGCATCTGCTGACAGGTTTCTTGCCCGCTCTGCACATGCGCTTGTGCAATAACTGCCACATCTTCAATTGTCGCAGGACGAATCATTCTTGATCCCTTTATCATTCATTTTATTTTTAAATTCTCCAATACTTCTTTGAAAAACAATATCTTATTAATCAAAACCTTGAAACTAAACATGATACATAGATTTGCCATTCCTCATAAAATGAGTTGACAGATAAAAGCTGAATATTGTGCTACTGGATATAACTTAGTGAATATCACAGCTAAATTGTGTTGGTCGCACTTCAACTTGTTCAGCATCACAGTGAACATTTACTATTACGTCATCACCAATACCAATACATGCATTACTTAAGACCCATAAATTATTTGTATAAAATTGCCAATTTCCTTCACCACGACAACGATACTGTACCTGCTTCAAACGGCAATCCGAATACACGTGATCTGGTCGTGTTGCACGTCCAACTACACCCACCAAATGCACACGTGGACGCCCTGAACTCCCACAACGAAGTGCACCTACACTGGTTCCATTACGTACTGCATTACGATATTGTAATAACTCAATTTTCTTTCTTGCTTCTTGCTCTTCTTTCTCGACTTGAGCCAGTTTACGTTTAAGCTCCTTTTCTTTTTCACTTAAACTTAACTGTTCTTTTTTAATTTCTGATTTTTTTTGATCATTATTTTTAATTACTGAATCAGTATTCTCACCTCTTGCCTTACGCGCTGCGTCTGCAAGATCCACCATTTTTTGAGCTTCTGCTGTCCGGTGTTTACCCAACAAATCGACCTGTTTTTGAATTTCTTTTTGTTTTACCGAGTTTTGATAAGTTTCACCATAGGTTCGCCCCCACTCTCCAGAAGGAGGTCCAATCATTACATATTCTGCAGAAAGACCTGTGGTGGTAAAGAACGATATATAAATTAAATATTTCTTCATTTGAAAATCAAAAAATCAAGCTTTTAAGTTGTATTTATATATTACCTAATACTGCTAAAAAAAGAAAAATACTAATCTTTAAAGTAGAGGAGTTTTATTTTAAAATAAAACGATTTATTTATTTGGCTTTTTATACATGAATTACCTAAAGTCTCTGACTATTATGTCCAGCTGTTTTTTATTTACAACACCACTTATAGCAGCAGAGCAAACTGTAGCAAATGCACAAAAATTTTTAACGATTATATTACCAGACAAAGGTATCCAATCTGGAGATTTAAAAAAATATTTTTCAGATATGGCTGATGAGCATGATGGATCAGCACGACTCGAAGGCTATAGTAAAATTACCAACGTAACTACTATTGATCGTTGTATTAGCAAAATAAATTATGATAATAATAGCTTATCTTTGAGAGTTTATCATGGTGGTTCAATGGTTGAACCGGTAGTATCCCTAAGACCTGACTTACGACTAGGGAGTACCGAAAATGGAATTGATTGGGGAAAGGTTTTAGAAGTTAAACAATCTAAAGAACTTGTTTCTATACGCTTAAAAAATAATGAACCATACACTATTTTTTCATTAGGAAGTGAAGATATAGCGACACGTGTAAACTATGCCATGACATTTCTTAAGCAAAAATGTGATCCAGCGAATGGAACAGGTTTTTAAGTTTAAAAGGCACTATGTTAAACATAGTGCCTTTTTTACTTATAACACACCTGGTGCACTGAAATTATATGAGCGTCGTGTAGGAGCAGGTGCTTGATAAATCGGAGGTGCAGTATATACAACTGGCTTAGGCTTATCATAGTTTATTTTACAAACCCAATAGGTTTGTTGAATATTTGAACATATACAACCTGAAGTAGTCGAACCACGTTGAATTTTCTCATCAGCTTGATTACATGCTTTACTTCTGTCTGCACCCACCCCTTTTGATGTATAATTGTATGCTTGGGTTTCAAAGCTAACAATAGCAGACAAACCAAGACCTAAAATAAAAAAATATTTAGATATATTCATTTAAACTACTCTAATCTTTGCTTAAAAGCGAAGATAACCAATAAAAACACTCACTCTCCCTATTTTAATTTTATTCTATTTATTTAAAACCATAAATGATCAAAAATAAGACAAATAAAAAATATTTTTTATTTGTACACTTTTATAAAAAATTAAATTTATTCTTAATTCCGCCTATCATAGAGCGGGATTCCTATATGATTAAACCATTTTACGGTATCTGTAAGAAAACACTTACTATGGCAGAGTCAAAATAATTTATTATTTGTTGAAAATTTCTACTCAATAAAACCAAGACAATAAAAAAGAGGCTTTCCGCCCCTTTCCTATCTATCTTTAAACCGCTTCAGGATTTTTTAACTCCGTCATCGGCCAACGTGGCGTTGTGGTTACCGCCAAGCCATCCTGCTGCCCTGCTTTCAGACGCTGATAACCTGCAAATGCAATCATCGCACCATTATCGGTACACAGTGCTGGCTCAGCGTAGTAAACCGTTGCCTTGATTTTTGCCAAATCTGCTTCCAGACGTTCGCGTAAACGTTTATTGGCACTGACACCACCTGCAATCACCAGACGTTTTAAGCCAGTCTGCTTCAATGCCTTCACGGATTTTTTTACCAAGGTATCGACAATCGCTTCCTGGAAACTTGCTGCGATATCTGCATCACGGTTTTCATCACCCAGTTTTTTCATTTGAACGGAAACTGCAGTTTTTAAACCGCTGAATGAAAACTCTAGGCCTTGATGCAGCATTGGACGTGGGAAAGCAAAGGCTGCAGGGTCACCTTGTTCCGCAAGCTTAGAAATATTCGGACCACCTGGATATGGCAATCCCATCATTTTGGCGACTTTATCAAAGGCTTCACCGGCAGCATCGTCAATCGATTCACCAAGCAATTCATATTGGCCAATACCATAAGCGGCCATCAACTGTGAATGACCACCAGAAACCAGCAATGCCACGAACGGAAATTCCGGTGGAGTTTTAGAAAGTAATGGCGCCAGCATATGGCCTTCCATATGGTGCACCCCAATCGCCGGTTTATTTAGCGCAAAGGCCAAAGTACGACCAAACAGTGCGCCAGTCATGAGCGCACCCATCAGACCCGGCCCACGGGTATAAGCCACGGCATCAATTTCTGATTTTTTCACGCCACTTTGTTCCAGTAGCTGATTTAAAAGAGGAATCAGCTTGCGCACATGATCACGTGACGCCAGCTCTGGAACCACACCGCCATATTCTGCATGCAGTTTAATCTGGCTATAAAGCACCTGCCCGCGTAAACCCAACTCGCTGTCATACAGCGCAAGTCCTGTTTCATCACACGACGTTTCCAAGCCTAAAACGATCATTAAACTGCCTATAACCTGTATCAATTCTATTGCAGTCACTATTATATGCTTGTGGTATGAGATGTAAATGAGTAAAATACTGACCTTCACTTGTGATCACAGGCATTCGGCCTGCGATCTTATCCATAACTTTATGAGGATTCTTCATGCCACAAGTTAAATTGAAAGAAGGCGAACCAGTAGACGTAGCTATCCGTCGTTTCAAACGTTCATGCGAAAAAGCGGGTGTTCTAGCTGACGTACGTAAGCGTGAATTCTACGAGAAACCAACTCAAGAACGTAAGCGCAAAAAAGCTGCTGCTGTTAAACGCTACCAAAAGAAATTGGCACGTGAATCAGTACGTACGACTCGCCTTTACTAAGATTAATTTGTGATTGACTGCCTGGATTAAATAATGACGACTTTAAAAGACCAAATCACGGATGTTTTGAAAGCAACAATGCGTGCAAAAGAAATGTCCAAGCTGACGGTCATACGTGGTCTACAGGCGGCAATTAAGCAAATCGAAGTCGATGAGCGCAAAGAACTTGACGACGCTCAAGTTCTTGCGGTCATTGAAAAACAAATTAAACAACGTAAAGAATCGATCAAGGCCTTTGATGGTGCTGGTCGAGAAGATTTAGCTAGTAAGGAACAAGCCGAGGTTGAGGTGTTATCTCAATTTCTACCAGAAGCTATGACTGAGGAAGAACTTGATTCCATCATTGCGCAAACGATTGCAGCGCAAGAAGCTACTAGCATGAAAGATATGGGTAAGGTGATGAATTCTCTGCGTCCGCTCATAGCCGGGCGCGCCGATCCTGCACAAGTTTCAGCTAAAATTAAAGCGAAACTTGCTTAATCCCACTTCTCTAATATTCGATCTTTAACGTTGAACTGACTTTTTATAAAAGACAGTTCTTAACGTATTCTTATTGCAAATAACAGTCAACCTGATAACGTTTCAGCAATTGCATCTCTTTTGAAGATTTCACTTCTATAATCACATCCTGTTTAGTTATCTTCTGAAACTGACGATCCAGATAAGCACGATTTTGGTCAGCCGCCTGATATAAGCGATCGGCATAACGTTGCACAATACTACAAAAATGTGAATTCTGTGCTGTGCTAAAACCTTGTTGCTGCGGATTCAAACCACCCAAGAATTGACGCGATTCCTTTTTATAGTCAGTATTAATACGCTCTACCGCATCTACATACTCAACAGCACTCGCAGCAAATACCGCATAATTCCACCCCAATAGACAGATGCCCAATAATATTTTCTTCATAGCATGCTTCAGATTTAATCGCACTGATCATTAAAAAAAGATTGTAGCCCGATTCAGTATATCCTGACCATATCATCCTGATATAAAAAGCTTAAAACCTGACTAAGGCTTAAATTTTATATTGACGTGCCTGCTGCATCTGTTTCAGGCGTTGGTTAATGGTTGCCGATAAAGATTGATTATTTTTCGCTGTACGCTGTGCATGTAATAATGACTTGATGGCGGTTTCCTCATAACCGGACCAATATTCTACTTCTGCACGATAACGCAGCACATTGGCGGCCTTGATTGCCGATGCTGGCTCTGCATTGGTCGCCAGCTGCATCAATCGCCAGCCACTCACATCGCGGGAATTGGCATTCAAAAACTTTTGTACAATCTGTTTAGCTTGAGCAGGTTGCTGGGCACGAATCAAGACTTCTGCATATTTATAATTGAGTGCGCGGTTTTCCGGCATGATCCGCGCTGCCGAAGCCACACTTTTCAACGCTGCATTCAACTGGTTCTGACCTAAGTAAATATCAGTCTGAAACAAGACCAATAAAGGATGCATCTGGTTATGCTTTTTCGCCTGATCTAAAGCAGCCTGTGCGGCCTGAAAATCACTTTGCTGTATCTGGTAGGCAGCCAAAGCAAGCTGACCGGCAAAATTATTCTGCCGATTCATCAAACTGAGCTGCTCCTCACTGGTCTGGCGAGACAGCACCCTGCTATACCATTTGATAATCTCAAAGTCCTGATCATTCAGCTTAGGTTTGACCGCAGGCAGCTGATTGGCACGCAAACGTGCTTCACTCATACGCTCAGTCGTCAGTGGATGGGTGAACCAGAAATCCGGCAGGAAGCTTAAGCGACTGGTCGAGCGATGCATGACTTCGAAGAAGTCAGCCATACTATGCGGGTTATAGCCCGAACGATACATATATTGCATGCCAATTCGGTCTGCTTCACGCTCCTGATTACGACTATAAGTCAGCTGTTTATCCATCAACGCGGCTTGCGAACCCATCATCACCGCAGCACCCGCATCACCATCCGCCTGAGAGGCCACCAATGCCCCGACCAGAATTCCGGCCAATGCCAGCAAACCCTGCCCCTTAAAAGCATCTTGAGAGCGACTGTAATGACGTTGTGTGACATGTGCAATTTCATGCGCCATCACCCCCGCCACTTCATCCATATTTCGGGCTGAATTGATTAAACCAGCATTAAGAGCAAACAGCCCTCCCGGCACAGCAAAAGCATTAATTTGTGGATCATTAATCACCAGCAAACCAATGGGCTGTTGTAACTGAGTCTGACTGAGAATATGAGAAAATACCGACAGCAGCTGGTCTTCCAGCCATGGATTCTGCATGACTGGCATTTGCTTATGCACTTCGCGATAGACTTTTTCACCGATCATTCTTTCTTTTTGCTGATCGAGTAAACCCACGCCTGTACCAATATCAGGCACAGAAAAGTGTGCAGTCGCTTGATTAAAATCATGGCTAGAGCTATGCCCTGTCACCATGCACATCGTTAAGCCACACGCCAACGCCAATCGTTTCAATGAAAAATCTCTAAATCTATTGTTCTAAGCTGCCTTGAATATAGCATTGAAAAATGGGCATATACGCAAGAAAATGTTATTTAATATTATTGAAACTCAGGATTAACCACATAGCGTGGCACTCGCCCTTCTAAAGCATCCACCAGATTCTGATAGGCCAATTCGGCCATTTTTTTACGGGTGGCGGCGGTAGCCGAACCCACATGCGGTAAGGTAACGACATTATCCAAATGGAATAATTCTGATTCTTTTAGCGGTTCTTTCTGATAGACATCGAGACCGGCAGCAAAAATCTGCTTGGCTTTTAAAGCGTCAATTAAAGCCTGCTCATCAATGACTGAGCCACGTGAAATATTCACCAATACCGCATGTGGTTGCATTTTTTCCAACTCAGCCGCTGCAATCAGCGCTTTAGAATCAGCATTTAAGTCAACCGCAATAACGACAAAGTCGGAACGCTGTAATAGTTCATCTAAGTCAGAATACTGTGCATTCAGGCCTTGGGCCAATTCTGGTTTTTCACGGCGGTTATGGTACAAAATATTCATATTGAAACCATAAAAACCACGACGTGCAACTGCAGCTCCAATATGACCCAGACCGATAATACCTAAAGTTTTTCCAAAAATATCCAGACCAAATTGTGCTTCACCAACAGTACGCTGCCATTGTCCTTGTTTGGTCCAGTGATCCAGATAGGCCACTTTACGTGCCGCAGACATCAGCAATGTAAAAGCCAGATCTGCCGTGGTTTCAGTCAGTACATGCGGGGTATGGCTGAGATAGATATTTTTTTCATTTAAATAATCAAGTTCATAGTTGTCATAACCGACACTGACACTAGAAATGACTTTAAGCCGGGTGGCAGTCGCCAGATTGTCACGATTCAGCAATCGACCTGCACCAATCATGCCATCGGCATCCTGAACCTCCTGCAAAAGCTGCCGGTTCACATCGCCTAACTTGGGTTGTATATAAGCGACATCATAATGTTGTTCAAGTTTATTTTGAATATCAGCATCGATCTGACTAAATACAACCACTTTTTGTTTCATATTTTTTATTCCAAACTCATATTATTTCAAGCTGGCAGACCTATTTTGCATAAACTGCCATAAACGTTTTTTCAGAATTGGCTGATCTAGCATTTCCTGTAAAGAAGCCAACTGGATTATTTTACTATTTGAAATATAAGGTACAGTTCCCAAAAAAATAATATTTTTCTCGGCACTCATCCCATCGAGAAAACCCTGAATATAAGAGTCCACACCGCGCCCATCCTGAACATTGGCCCAAGGAAATGGCCAGTTCAGCTCACAAAACTCGCTGACCACTGCACGCTGGATATTCGTCCATAAATTCTGGGTTTCTTCAGTCATTGCAGTCGCATCAATCACAATACTGCAATGGGCCAGACTTAAAATCTGCAAACTAAATGGCAGAATTTGTATGATTTCACGCTGTTCCTGAACCAGTACTGGCGTGGGCACTGATACCACAGGCATGACTTCAGCTTCGGGCTGAATAACCGGCTCAGGAATTGATAGATCTGTAAATACCTCGGGCTGCTTGGACTGAGGCAAGACAATGTCACTGTGAAATTCTGGTGCAGCCTGATCACGCCAGATCGAGACCTGATGTGGCTGACATGCGCTGTCCCTAGGAATCCAGAGATCAATTCCTAATGTTGCCAGTATGTCACGCTGATGCCCTATCATCTTTTCATCATCACCAATTTCAGGCTGAACATTTTAGCCGGATTGCCTCTACTTTGCCGAACTTTTTCCGCTTTTCTTTTTTATCCTGATGGATTCTAATACAAAGTCGATCTGCCTGCTAAAAACTGTACTTTTAATACGCAATTAAATCACTGCCTCTGTTATAACAGATGCAGTTTCAAACTGTGAATTGTTGTCTTCTTTTTTACATAATGGTTAAACTGTTTTTCTTCAACATTTGTTGAATAATCTGCTCTGCCTCAAAACCCAAGCGCCAATAAAGCAGTTCCATCACATCCAGTTCGTCCTGAGTCACAATACGGTCGCTCCACAAACAGGCTTCTGCGATACCCAAAATCCCGAGACGTTCACGCAGTAAAAGTCCCGCAATATCATTCAGAATTTCCGCCAGATCAATCGGCTCATCAGAAATTTCATTGTATAAGTCCAATTCTCGAGCCGACAAAATCCGGTTTAAAATGCGTTCGCGAACCTCAAGCTGGTTTCCGCTATTAATCTGCTGCACATGCAACAAGGCATCAATCAGACGCACAATCTGGGGCTTAACTTCATCCAAAGCTGTTGGAATATGTGCGGGCAATAGATTCAGTTCATATTTGACACATTCCAGCAATAAGGCATCAAGCAAGCCAATTTCACCATCTTCCTGAATAATTCGTGCCAGTTTCATCAAAAACTGACGTGCAACTGTGGTGGGCATCCCGCCAATATTCTTGCAGGCTTGCTGGAAAATCGAAATATGCACCCGCCCATCCAGATTCAGCAGTGAATCTACAATGGCGCGGCTCACTTCAGCCTCAGTCGGAATAAATTCACGATATTGACGAATCATCAAAATGGCGACCATGACTTCACGCGAGCCGGTCGCCGTCTGCAATGCACGTTCGAGCAACTCCGGACGCGGCATACTCAGCCGCAGCTCCGGATTCAGCGGTTTAATCGCATCCTTAATCGCAAAACTGATTGGCGACAGACGCAACAACGGCAGAGGCTGTGGCGAACTCCAGCTCATCGCAGTCTCGGGCACCACTTCTTCCAGAGAACGAAATAAACTGAATAAAGGCTGATTCTTGAGTTTCTTCAAGTTCTCGAGCTGCAAATCCTGAATCAGGGCAGGATTTAATTCATAAATTCGTTGATTAATATTTGGGTGAATATTCAACCAGTTTTGTGGACTCAAGGAATTGGCAAAACACATATGGGAAATGGATTCGGCATATTCACTATAGATTTGCGAACCGGAATGATGCACATGAATTCTGAGTAAAGTCTGGATATTGGCATCATTTTGAATCAGGCGGCGAGTTTTCTGGTCATTCTTAAAAGTGCGTCCACCCAGTGAAATATATTTAATAAAGCGTGTGATCAATACCCCCAAACTGCCAATCAGCCAGATTACTGCGCCAATTGCGACATAAAAGGTTTCAAACTTATTTTCACGTCGAATACCAGTTCGATAGAAACCAGATTTGGCAATTTTGCTGCCCCACTGGCTAAAGGTGGTTAAACTGCTATACAAAATTTTTAAGCGGGTATTTTCCGCAGTTTCACCCGACAGAATTTTATTAAATTCGTGACTGAGTAAACCATACAGCTCGACTTTATCCAGAGTTTGTACCGCACCCCAAGTCAGAATAATCGCGGTATCTCGCGGGCTAAAACCCGCCGTCAGCGTATTAACTCCAACTTCATCGGGCAGTACATACACCGCCGGAGGTTCAATTAAAAAGGTATCGGCCAGCTGCTGGGTAATTTGCAGTGCCACACTTTCCTCAGGAATACTTTCCATCGGGCTGAGACGGCGCGCACCCATCTGTTTTGCCAGCGAATAACCGCCATTCCGGAAAAGATAAAATTCATAGATGACCGAGATCATCATGGCACATAACAGCAAAGCAATCAGATAAGGACTGAGCATATGCCAGAAAATAGACTGGGTAGAATCAACATAAAAAACGAATAGACCAACAACGGTATTGATAATAAAAATAGTTAACAGCACAGCAATCAAGCAGAAGCTTACAGGCAATACGATATTCTTGTTTTTTATAAAATCATATCCTACGTTGCGCAATGTAGAACCCTAGTTAAGATTATTTTCAATGGGTTCATCATAAAACAAAAAAGCGGGAAATTCCCGCTTTTTCATGATGATTTTAAGCGCTTAGACTTCACGTACGCCAGTTAAATCCACAGAAGCTGCATCGATATTCACATCGATGTAATTCCCTTCTTTCATGGCACTGTCACTACGTTTTTGCTGTAGATCATCCAGATACTGCGCATCAATACCACCCGCGACATAAACGCCGTCAAATACCGAACAGTCAAAATCTTTCAGATCTGGCACTTTGGTGGTTCGAACTGCATCTTTTAAATCTTCCAGATCCTGGAACACCAAACGGTCTGCACCAATAATTTCACGAATTTCTTCAACGCTACGATCTGAGGCAATTAGCTCTGATTTTGCCGGCATATCGATACCGTACACGTTTGGATATTTCACCATCGGTGCTGCGGAAGCAAAGAAGACTTTTTTCGCACCAGAATCACGTGCCATCTGGATAATTTCATTACAGGTCGTACCACGCACAATCGAGTCATCGACCAATAGTACGTTTTTACCCTTAAATTCAAGCTCAACCGGGTTCAGTTTTTGACGTACCGATTTTTTACGTAGTTGCTGACCTGGCATAATAAAAGTACGACCGATATAACGGTTTTTCATGAAACCTTCACGGAATTTCACACCCAGCATATTGGCAAGTTCCAATGCAGAAGTACGTGAAGTATCCGGAATCGGAATCACCACATCGATATCATGCTCTTCACCCCACTCGCGCAGAATTTTTTGCGCCAGCTTCTCACCCATTTTCAGACGTGCTTTATACACCGAGATTCCATCAATAATGGCATCCGGACGGGCAAAATACACATATTCAAAAATACATGGACGATATTCAGGATTGCTCGCACATTGCTTGGTAAAGAAATTACCTTGTAAATCGATAAATACCGCTTCACCTGGCTGAATATCACGCTCAACTTTGAAGCCCAGCGCAGTAATCGCAACCGATTCAGAAGCTATGATATATTCCATGCCCTGTTCAGTTTCACGTGAACCGTAAATCAGTGGACGGATACCATTCGGATCACGGAAGCCCACCAGACCTTGTCCGGTAATCATTGCTACCACACCATAAGCGCCTTTACAACGCTCATGCACACGTGTTACCGCATGGAAAATATCTTCCGAAGTCGGCACCAATTTGCCATGTTTTTGCAATTCATGCGCTAGCACGTTTAGCAGCACTTCTGAATCAGAATCCGTGTTCATATGACGCAAGTCAGTTTTGAACAGGTCATCGTGAATTTCTTCGGCATTGGTCAAATTACCGTTATGCGCCAAGGTAATTCCATACGGCGAGTTCACATAAAATGGCTGTGCTTCTGCACTGCTCGATGAACCGGCTGTTGGATAACGCACATGACCAATCCCGTAATTTCCTTTCAAGGCACGCATATGACGGGTATGAAATACATCACGCACCATGCCATTATCTTTGCGCAGGAATAAACGTCCTTCATCACATGTCACGATCCCAGCTGCATCTTGTCCACGATGTTGTAACATCGTTAATGCATCAAACAACATTTGGTTAACGGGTGATTTACCAGCTATACCAACTACTCCACACATAGCAACCTCGCAGACAAGCTAGGATTAATAAAAAGGATTATTTGTAGACTCATCTGCAGCTCCAGACTTGGACGATGTTTCAGATGATGAAGCTGAAGGTTTCGATGTCCCTTCAGGCTTGATATGTTGTAGTGCGCCATTCGCGGCTTCTTTCGACATTTGAGTCGCCCAAGGCGCATAAGGCAATAAGGCTTGAATAAACTTGGACTGTTTCCAGTGCGGTGAGCTTTCTACCCACGGGCCAATCCCCTGCATGGTAATCAGGACAATCAGCAAACCTTTCAGGCTACCAAAGACACCACCCGCCAGACGGTTGAGAGGACCCAGTTTAAAACTCTTTAAAATACGGTTCAACAGTGCAGTAACGATCCAGGTCAGAACTACAATCAGCAGGACGATAAAGGCGAAGGCCGCAATCTTTTGTACGACTGGATCTGTACTCAGAGCAACCATAGACGGCGCAAGTAGCGTTGAATATTTTGCCGCAACAATCAGGGCAAAGATCCATCCCACTAAGTTCGCAAAGGCTTTAATAAATCCTTGACGCAAACCGTTGAGCCCTCCAATGAGCAAGATAATCAGTAGAAAGATATCAATGGCATTCATAGGATTTAAAGTGCGTCTACACAATCTTTTACAAGTTTAGGTCCGGTATAGATGAGGCCACTATAAACTTGTACAAGGCTGGCGCCTGCCTGTTTCTTGGCAGCAGCATCTACACCTGAAAGAATACCACCCACACCAATCAATGGAATTTGTCCTTTTAATACCGCAGCAAATGCAGCCAGACATGCGGTACTTTTCTCAAAGACTGGCGCGCCAGATAGACCACCTGCCTCCTCTGCATGCGCCAGACCTTCCACCCCTTCACGTGACAGTGTGGTATTAGTCACGATCAGGCCATCGATCTTGAATTGCAATAACTGTTTGGCAATAAAGGTAATATCGCTGTTATCCAGATCAGGCGCCACTTTGAGTACCAAAGGTACATAATGCTGGTATTCCTGAGCCAATTCAAGCTGACGCTTCTTCAGTGTTTCCAGCAGTTCGGTCAGTGCATCACCACTTTGCAGGCTGCGCAGGTTTTTGGTATTGGGAGAAGAAATGTTGACGGTAATATAAGAAGCATAATTATAGACTTTTTCTAAACAGATGAGGTAATCATCTACTGCTTTTTCTACCGGAGTATCAGCGTTTTTACCGATATTGATACCGAGAATGCCTTTAAATTTGGCCGCTTTGACATTTTCAACCAGCTGATCCACGCCATCATTGTTAAAGCCCATACGGTTAATAATAGCTTTGGCCTGCGGCAGACGGAACAAACGCGGATGAGGGTTGCCTGCTTGCGGTCGCGGCGTAATGGTACCAATTTCAATAAAACCAAAACCTTGACCAGCAAGGGCATCAATATAAGCACCATTTTTGTCTAAACCTGCCGCAAGCCCTACTGGATTGGGAAATTCGATTCCCATACAGGTTACAGGTTTTGCAGTAACATTTTGACGCATCAAGCCCATTTTATGGGATGATTTTAATAGTGATAGTGTCAGCTCATGTGCACGCTCTGGTGCTAAAGAAAACAACAAAGGGCGGGCTAGAGAATACAACATATCTAGAAAAGTCTACTGCTTTTTAAGTCGGCATATTATAGGCATAGGCTGACAAAAAAACCATGCTTTGCAAATCTTTATTTTTACCGTTTATTGCACGGTCGCGGTTAATTTAATCTGTCCTGCTTCATTATTTAGTTCCATTTTCTCAACACTTAGACCCATTTGTGCCAGTTGAGTCAGGAAGTTTGCCAAAACTGCATAATTTTCATGCATGACCGCCAATTGAATTTTTCCATCTATTTGCTGGGATGCAACCGAAAGACCTTGTTGCTGTGCCACCCGCTGTACTTTCTCTGCGGCATCCAGCTGCATGTCTCCAGCAGGCTTTATGGTGACTGCATTACTTTGCATCCAGACAATGGTATCTTTCAGCTGATTTAAACGTTTCTGCTGGGTGTCTGCTGCCTGATGCATATACCAGAGTGCTGAACTGACCGCAGCCACAACTACAAAAATAGTGGTAAAAATCACCAATACCCGTTCACGTGCCGAGAGACTGTCCAGATAATCCCTCAGTTTTTCAAAAGATTGATCCATGCGATTTTGTAGCGCTTCGATGGCTTTCATTATTGCACCCTCACCAGCCCAATGGCACCTGTTCCGCTGGCCTGAATATTCCCCAGCTCCACTTTAAAGCCTTGCTGACTCAATTGCTTGGTCAATGCATTTAGCATATCTGATGAATTGGCTTTAAGCTCCATACTCAACACAGACGCATCATAATTGATCCGTTGTGCCACAATCTGGTTCTGCATCAAGACTGGTCCAATCCGACTAATCAGCTGTAATGCCTGTGTATCGGCGATCTGGCTTTGACGCAACTGCCCTTCAAACTGGCTTTTGATATTCTGCTCAGTGACCGGATAATTTTGCCCAAACCAGTACTTGAACTGATCAACGGCCTGTGCAGCGGTCTGATTTGCCACTTTTTTATATTGATACCAGCGCACCGCATCATAACTAAACTGTAAGATTAATATGCCCAGAAATACAGCTGCGCATGCTTTCCAGTAACCGGAAATGGCACCTTCAGATTTGGCTTTGGGCAATACATTAAACGCATGCTGTTTAGGTTTTTTCAATACCGGAAGGACATACTGAAAAGATTCTAACTGCTCCTGTGTGACCAATGCTTCTAGGCTACTTAACTGATCCTGATTCAGACTACTGACTTTATAATGCAAATCTTTGGGCTGATAATCCAGATACAGACTCAGATCATCCAGCGACTGGCCGATATATTCTGCCTCTCGTACCAACAAGCGCCCACCAATTTGGGTAATCACCCGCTGATTGGCTTCAGGAACTGGCAGTACCAAAAAGTCTGGCAGCAAAGCCGCCAGCTTGACGGGAATCAGGTTGAGAGAATACTGCAAGGTCTCGAGGGTCGAATTCGCAACCCCCATAATACTGACCTGATCAGGCTGCTGAAAATGATGCAGCACTTTCATGGCATCGACGGGCAGCACCACATATTCTTCAAGCAGATACTTGATGCCCTCATTGCCCATTTTTTTATATTGGCTCTTGGGCAAAGTCTGCTGCAAAATTTGCACATGACGGCTCGGGAAAAACACTACTGCTTCTTCGCCATGATGAGCCTGGATCTCCTGAATCAACTGCTCAAGTGTTTCCGCAGTATTCCAGAATTCCCCAGTTGACCATTGCCAAACCCCATTGGCCTCAGGCATCCATAAATACAACATCGATTGTGTACTACCGTTTTAATTGGTTTTTATAATGTAGGAATAAAACTTTTAACTGTTGTCGACAAACCCGCGGCAATGACTGGCTGCGCATAGATACGTGCTTCTGCCAATGCATAGGGATGAAAAGACTCCGCCAGCAAAATAGAAGAAATGTGCGCCACCACATTCATATGACACACCACGGCAATCGATTCATAAGGCAGTTGCGACAACCATTCAACCGCGACCTTGGCATCATCATCGGGTTTAATCGCATTACAGATCACCACCGGCACATCTTGAAAATACTGCTGCAGATGGGCCAGGGTTTCCTGCGCACGCAATAAGGGACTGACCACAAATACTTCAGGTTTAATCATATTTTTTAAGAACTGTGCAGTTTGCTCAGCCTGCTGATGACCACGCTCCGTCAATGGACGCTTGCTATCATTGCCATTGACTGGTGGAGCAGCCTCACCATGTCGCACTAAAGTCAGTTGCATTGGGTTTCCTTATTTTCTTTTGCCTGCATGATAACTGGCCAATATGACAATTCACATACAGTCCCTTTGTGTTATAGATCAGACTTGATGATGTGGCAAGACAAATTCCACATCACTGCGATGACCGTTTTTCATCAATGACAATGCAATGCTGAGTGGTGGTGCACCTTCAAAAATCACATCATACAAGGCAGAAGTAATTGGCATATAGACATCCAGTTCTTCGGAACGCGCCTTGACCTGTACGATGGTATTGATCCCTTCTGCAGTTTGACCCAGTTCAGTAGTAGCCTGCTCCAAAGTCTTGCCTTTGCCCAAGGCAAAACCAACCTGATAATTACGACTCAGCGGACTGCTACAAGTCGCAAATAAATCACCCACACCGGAAAGCCCGAGGAAAGTCAGCGGATTCGCGCCCAATTTTACCGCAAAACGGCTCATTTCGGCCAGTGCACGGGTCAGGATCATACTCTTGGTATTTTCACCCACGTTATACGCGGCTGCCATCCCCATCGCGACGGCATAGATATTTTTCAAGGCACCACCGAGTTCTACACCATGTACATCATCACTGGCAAAAACACGGAACAAGGCACTATGTAAGGCTTGCTGTACGGCATAACGTACCAGCTCAGATTCGCTGGCAATCACGGTTCCTGCCGGCTGACCTGCCACAATTTCCTTGGCGAGATTCGGCCCGGACAACACTCCATAAGGCACTTCTGGCAATACTTCCCGAATAATATCACTCATGAAGCTAAAAGTTTTGGCTTCAATCCCTTTGGTGAGTGAAATCACGGCTTGTGAGGTGATAAAAGGCTTGATTTGTTGCAGGACATCCCGAAAAGAATGACTTGGAATCGCGACTAAAATAATATCACGATCACGCACAGCCAGTTCCAGATCCGACACAGCCAGTAAGTTTTCTTCCAGCTGGAAATCGGGCAAATAACGTTTATTGATATGCGTGGCATTAATATCTGCCGCAACGGCTTCGTCACGAATCCAGATCATGGTATTACAACCATTACGCACTGCAGTATTGGCCATTGCGGTACCAAAACTGCCCCCACCCAACACCGTGACTCTTAAAGCGGTCTTATGATCGACTGCAACCGGCTCGACCAGTGCTGAAAAATTTAATTCTGACATGTTATTTTTTAATACCCTGTTATACCGTGCAAATTAACCGTTCTGATTCCAATAACTTACAAAATTACTGGTCTGAATCTCTGCGCGTGCTGGAATTGCTTTTGCTGCAGTGCCAATATAAATAATACCCGAGACCAAATCATCTTTTGAAATTCCTAATGCCTGCTTAAACAGGCCAGATTCGACTACAGCACCACTGCGCCACATGGTCGAGAAACCCTGAACCTGGAGTGATAACAGAAAATTCTGTATGGCGGCACCTGAACTGAGAATCTGTTCAAAATGTGGAACTTTAGGATGATCTTGCAAACGCGTTAAAGCCAGCACCAATAGTGGCGCACGGAATGGATGATTCTTGACCCGTTCAATCTGTGCCGTTTCAGTTTCACCCAGATCGACCAGTGCCTGAGACAACAGCTCCCCAAATGCTTCACGCTGTGCATCAGGTATCACCACAAAGGTGGTGGGTTTCAACCGATGATGATCCGGTGCTGTCAATGCCGCCTGAAAAGCCAGCTCCAGCTGTTCTGCATTCGGTGCCGGTGCCAGCAAATGTCCTATTGATTGACGTTGGTGAATATTTTGATGAACGATGTCGACCACGGATTCCGTCATTGCTTTGTAGATCTATACTTAAAAACTGTTTTCAAGATTAGCATATTCCAGCTGTAATACTCTATAAACTTCACCGCGACTTAGCCGCAAAAATCACTCAAGAACATTACAATATTTTTATTTTAATCAATGAAATACTCAGTTGAATTACTTTTTTAGCATAGAGTCACACTAAAAATTTCCAAACTTATACAACAGCTCCAAATTCTGTGCGCTTTACTATGCTCAAATAAGCTTAATTCTGTTTTCACCCGAGATTTTATCATGAAAAAAACAATTGCGATCAGCGGATTAGCAGCTTCAGTTCTACTTTTAACTGCCTGCGCTTCCAACCCAACCTCACTGGCAATTCAGAAAGAAAATAATCAGTTTGAGGTCACCGGATTAGGTAAAAATCAACTAACTGCTAAAAATAATGCCATTAATGCTGCCAGCAAAACCTGTGGTTCGAAAGCTACTGCGATTATTATCGATGAAAAGACGGGTTATAACGGGGCATTAAAAGGTGTCGTTGATGATCAGACTGGACAAATGATTCAGGCAGCAGCTACCGTTCTCGGGAATATCGCAGGCACCAATACTGGTTTAAACCAGAATGATGACTATCAAACCATTTTGACTTTCCGTTGTCAGGCCAAATAAGTCCAGATCACATGGTCATAAAAAAAACCGCTCTTCAAGAGCGGTTTTTTTAATCTGGATTAGCAATAACCTTCCAGACGAGTTAAAGGCAATTTCTGTCCAATCGCCTTCTCAATTTCTGGTAGATAGAACGCATCATCTTCGGCAAGGAAACTAATACTCACACCACGTGTTCCCGCACGGCCAGTACGTCCAATACGATGTACATAATCATCTGACTGTTCAGGTAAAGTGAAGTTCACCACATGTGAAACACCATCCACATGAATACCACGACCCGCAACATCTGTTGCAATCATAATGTTGTGCTTACCATTTTTGAACTGGTCTAGCATTTTTAGACGCTTGTCTTGAGCAATCTCACCAGACAGCATGACCACCTTATAACCATCACGTTTTAAATGATCATAAAGCTTACGCACCTGATCACGACGGTTGGCGAAAATCATCACCTTTTCAATCGGCTCATCACGCAAGATTTCTTGCAACAGTTTATATTTATCGGCCTTAGCCACCATATACACCCGTTGCTCGACATCGGCATTGGTTTTCTTTTCCGGTTCAATTTCAACTGTGACCGGTTCAAATAACCATTGCTGTGCCAAATTTAGTACATCATAGCTAAATGTTGCAGAGAACATTAAAGTCTGACGTTGCTCCTTACGCGGCGAAAAACGCACAATGCGTTTCACTGAAGGAATAAAGCCCATATCGAGTAGACGATCCGCTTCATCAATGACCAGAAATTCAATCTGATCCAGCCAGACTTCTTTTTGCTCGACAAAATCGATCAAACGACCGGGTGTCGCGACCATAATATCGACAGGTGCTTTATTTAGTTGATTCTTTTGCTTGTCAAAATCTACACCACCCAGCAAAGTCACGACATTGAGACCGGCATATTTGGCCAGATCCTGTGCATCGCTTTCAATTTGCAGTGCCAGTTCACGGGTCGGTGCCAAAATCAGGGCACGCGGTTCACCACGATAACGCTGCTCCTGAATTGGGTTATTTAATAGATCATTCATGATACTAATTAAAAAAGCTGCAGTTTTACCTGTACCTGTCTGTGCGCGGCCAATGGCATCATGTCCTGCCAGCGTGAATTTTAAAACCTTCTGCTGGATAGGCGTCATGGTGGTAAAGCCTAAAGCATCAATCGCTTTTTTTAGATTGGGATGTAAATTTAAGGTTTCAAAACCAGATGACATAAAGCGGTGCTCTACTTGGGTAATCACTAAGATGGGGATAGTATAAACAAAAAACGCCCCAAGTTATATTGGAGCGTTTTCTTTTTAGCTTAATCCGAAGATTAGTCTAATGGTTGAACTTCTTCAGCTTGAAAGCCTTTTTGGCCTTTAACAACACTGAATTCAACGCGTTGACCATCACGAAGTGAACGGTGGCCGTCACCTTGGATAGCACGGAAATGAACAAATACGTCATCACCGCCGTTACGTTGAATAAAGCCGAAGCCTTTAGTATCGTTAAACCACTTAACTACGCCTTGTTCGCGAGCAGCTGTCATAAGTTAATCCTCATTGAAACTAAAAGAAGGACCACCCGGTGTTGCAAACAGCAGAGCAAACAAGTTTGAAAATATTATTTTTAAGCTTGTAATCATTCTGTAAAACTATCAACAAAATCCCGGTTACATCCATTTATGTAATAGGGTGAAAAACAATCACTTTGTTTATTCAAAGTCCCAAATACGCAACGAGCTTAACATGGGTTTATCACAATTAATAGATTTTTTTTAGCATGTTCTGTTTGATTTAGTTATTTTTTTCATGAAAATTGTCAAAAGACTTTATATCTTCTTTTAGATTGTGATTTTTATTAAAGCAGTTTGGTTCTATACGCTTCTTTGTTACTATTTATTGTCATTTTTTTGCTATATGAATGAAACCCTAATGTCGCAAGATCCAGAGCAATATTGTCTTATCGATGCCATAGGAAAACCCTGCCCGATGCCGCTATTAATGTTAAAACGGGCACTAAAGGCCGGTAATCAGAAAACTTTCTTGCTCAAATCCTCTGATCCACATAGTCAGACGGATATCAGCCGTTATTGCCAGATTCATCAACTCAAGCTTGAGTCAAGAAAAATTTCTGATTCAGAGTTTCACTACTTGATTGAATCTTAAAAATTTTCAATTAAACTGTTTATCTTAGTTTCGTATACTTTTTTACATTTCTCTACCCAAATATCCATTATTTGCGGAGAGATTGGATTAAGATAAAACCTATGTTTAGGGTTATCCCGCACTTCAAGGAGAACACATGAGTGACAGCCGCAATCAGTTGATGCCCCTGTCATTATCGGCGCCAGGGGTCAACCTCGGTGCTTATATCAGCACTGTCAATCAGATTCCGATTTTAACGGCCGAACAAGAAAAAGAGTTGGCTGAACGCTATTACTATGACCAGGATTTAGATGCAGCAAAAATGCTGGTCATGTCACATTTGCGTTTTGTGGTGCATATTGCACGCAGTTATGCAGGTTATGGTCTGCCACAAGGCGACCTGATTCAGGAAGGCAACCTGGGTCTGATGAAAGCTGTAAAACGTTTTGACCCGAATATGGGCGTACGTTTGGTGTCATTTGCTGTGCACTGGATTAAGGCGGAAATTCATGAATATGTGATCCGTAACTGGCGTATTGTTAAAATCGCCACCACCAAAGCGCAACGTAAACTGTTTTTTAATCTGCGTAGCCTGAAAAAATCATCGAAAAAGTTGACCCTCGCAGAAGCACAGTCGATTGCCAATGATTTAAATGTCACACCAGAACAAGTTCTGGAGATGGAAGGCCGTTTGACGGCATATGATGCTGCTTTTGATGCTTCCGGCGATGACGATGATGAAGGTTCAACTTATGTTGCACCGGCTTTATATCTTGAAGATAACCGTTATGATCCGGCCCGTCTGATTGAAAATGAGGATTATGAGGAACAAAGTACCTCTGCTCTGCACGAAGCCATGGATCAGCTCGATGATCGTTCACGTAATATCTTGCAGCGCCGCTGGCTAGATG
Source organism: Acinetobacter sp. YH12106 (assembly GCF_013418995.1). NCBI lineage: Bacteria > Pseudomonadati > Pseudomonadota > Gammaproteobacteria > Moraxellales > Moraxellaceae > Acinetobacter > Acinetobacter sp. YH12106. Next base: position 185,063 of record NZ_VPAV01000001.1, on the reverse strand, counting down.
ACGAGAAATCAACCCTGCATGAGCTGGCCGCCGAATATAACGTTTCCGCGGAACGTATTCGCCAACTCGAAAAAAATGCCATGGAAAAAATTAAAGTGGCGATGTCCTCCAATTAATACCAAATTCTGTTATTGATTTAATCTGAAAAAGCCTTCTTTGATGAAGGCTTTTTTATGTCCGAATTTTGAATTTATGCTAAGGTTGAGCGCAAACTTTATCAGGAAGATCAATTCAAATGTGGATTGCGATTTCAGCACTCAACTTGGCGCTTGCCGTGATGCTCGGTGCCTTTGGTGCACATGGTTTAAAAGCGCGCGCGACTGAAGCCCAGCTCGGCTGGTGGCAAACGGCAACGGATTATTTTTTCTATCATGCCTTAGGTTTGCTTATTCTGGCCTTGCTCGCGAAAGTCATTCCGACACTCCCGATTCAATGGAGTTTTTGGCTAATTCAGGTCGGTATTTTATTATTTTCTGGTTCACTGTATATCATGGCCTTGGGTTTACCACGTGGATTAGGCGCAATTACGCCAATTGGTGGTGCTTTAATGATTGCAGGATGGTTAATTCTGGCTTGGAATGCTTTAAAATACGCCAGATAAGTCTGAAAATCACTTAATCATGGAGGGTAGCTAGAATGATGATTTATATCAATGGCGAACAACAGGAAACTCACTGCAAGAATCTGCTGGAACTGATTCAGAGTATGGCGCTTGAGGGTAAGCGTTTTGCAGTTGAAGTCAATGAAATGATTATTCCTAAAAGCAAATTAGGCGATACGCCGATTTGCGATACAGACAAAATAGAAATTATTCACGCGGTCGGTGGCGGCTAATACTCGGGACAATTATGCAAGATTTATTACAGATTGGTTCACGCCAATTCCAGTCTCGCCTTTTGGTAGGCACAGGCAAATATAAAGATTTAAATGAAACTCAGCAAGCCATTCAAACCAGTGGCGCAGAGATTGTTACTGTCGCGATTCGTCGGGTCAATATTGGACAGCATCCAGATCAGCCGAATCTGCTGTCAGTCATTCCTCCGGAAAAATATACCATTTTGCCAAATACCGCAGGTTGTTTCGATGCCAATAGTGCCGTTCGCACCTGTATGCTGGCACGCGAACTCCTTGATGGCCATAATCTGGTCAAGCTTGAAGTTTTAGGCGATGAAAAGACCTTATATCCGAATGTGACCGAAACCCTGAAAGCTGCACGTACCTTGATTGACGATGGCTTTGAGATCATGGTCTATACTTCGGATGATCCAATCGTGGCGCAAGAACTGGAAAGCATGGGCTGTGTGGCAATTATGCCTTTGGGCAGCCTGATTGGTTCGGGCTTGGGAATTCTCAATCCACATACCCTGTCGATTATTAAAGAAAATGCCAAAGTGCCTGTACTGGTCGATGCCGGTGTTGGTACTGCAAGTGATGCCGCAATTGCGATGGAACTGGGCTGTGATGGTGTACTGATGAATACGGCGATTGCGGCTGCACAGAATCCGGTACTCATGGCCTCAGCCATGAAAAAAGCAGTCGAAGCTGGCCGTGAAGCTTTTCTGGCCGGCCGTATGCCACGCAAACGTATGGCCAATGCCAGCTCGCCGGAAACTGGTTATTTCTTTAAATAAATCTCATCGTAGTCAAAGGATTGTATGATTCTTTGACTATCATTTAGCTTTTACTCATCCTAAATTATCTATTTTTATAAATCAGCTCGACGGATTCAAGCTTTAATAAAGCATCAGGAAAAAGCAGCTCCCCCTGCAAGCCTGGCAATTCAATCTTGCTCCAGACCAGTTTATTACGTAAAGACAATGGAAGTTTCTCTGCAATAATCGTAGTGCAATAACGATGCGTCTCACCTCTTGATCCTAAAATAAATTGCTCTCCTACCTGCCTTGTCACGGCCCTAGCAATATCTTTTCTTTTATATGGCTCTAAACTGCTTTCTCTATAAACTGCCCACTTTTTTGCTCGTTTTGAGTCAATAAAATCACTGATATCTGATTGAATCACTTGATTTACATGTGAGGGATCATCATCTGTGGTCGCATGCACCACCAAAATATTCGGTTGAGTTTCTGCAATCACGCCAATATGTGAGTATTCACTCCCACTCAGTTTTTTGATTAAAAAACTTTCGTAACCCACCCCTTCCCGAACAATCCAATCACCCACTTGAAATGCGTGCTCGGGCATATAAATCTGTTTATCTTGCTTTATAGTATCTTGGGGGGGAAACCCAATAAAAAGGCAGATTAGAATAACTAATCTGCCCAAAATCAAACTAAACCGATTATAAATCAACTTTCCATTTATCTTCATTTTTGATAAGTTTTACTCGATCTGTTACAGAATTAGAGCCTTCATTTTTAAAGCTGACTCCGATAGTCACCCGTCCTTTTCCATTTGCTTCATCGATATTTTTGTCTACCACACTAATTTCTTTGACTCCGCCTTTACGTTCAGCTTGCTCTTTAGCCTTTGCCGCGCCAGCTTTTATTTTGCCTTGAATCATTTCTTCAGAACCTGCTTGGGCTTTAACATTTTCAGGTATATAAATATAAGAGAGCATTTTTTCTGAATCGCCTTTATAGGCTGCTGTAACATATTCTTGAGCTACATTTTCTGGATTTTTAACACTACTACATGCAACCAGCATTCCCGTTAAACCGAAACTTAATACTAAATTCAGTATTCTCTTCATCTTATTTATTCCAATAGCAATTATTAAATGAAAGTCAAAAAAAAAGCATAATAATTATGCTTTTTTTTAAATTTTATGGAATTAGACCTTCATCTCGCATTGCAATCTGTACAGACTGACGCTCTGCGACTTTATTGCGGATATGAATAATATTCTTATACGGACTTAAATCATGCTCAATATGATTCGACCAATTGGTCAACACAAACAGATAAGCATCGGCTGGGCCAAAGTTATCATCAACCAGATAGTCATTGTCTGATTCAGCAATCGCTTTATCGATATAACTTAATAGACGATCGACTTCTGCATAGGCTTTTTTCTTTTCATCATCGGATAACTTGCCACCAAAGAACACCGCATAAGCATCATGCAATTCTGAATTGAGATAACCCAGCCATTCCAGAACTTTGGCACGTCCCATTCCAGATGGTGGAATCAGATCTTGTTTTGGATCGTGTTGAGCCAGAAAAGGTAAAATGGCTACGTTTTCTGTCAGGATCAGACCAGGATTAATTTCTAAGGCTGGTACATAGCCTTTAGGATTAATTTCGTAATAATCCGTACCTTTCTCTGTTTTATGTGTTTTTAAATCAACACGTTCCAAATCAAAATCGACATTAATTTCATTTAAAATAATATGAGCTGCCAGTGAGCATGCACCCGGCGAATAGTAAAGCTTCATTTCTGATCCTTGTTATATACTTCTCTATGTTTTAAATCGCTTCTGTCAAACTTTCAAGTGATCAAACCTGTAAATTGCAAAAAAGCGTAACTGCCCCTCAGGACATTTACTCATTCAATATTCAGGAAATTAACGGCTTTTTCAAGCCCATCTCTGTAGATTTTTGACCGCATCTGTTTAAGATACCCAGGTTTTCCAAATTTAGATGATATTTCGTGATTAGCCTTAAAAAAGAAGAATGGTTTTCCAATGTCCGGACTGATGTACTCGCAGGTTTGGTGGTTGGACTGGCCTTAATTCCCGAGTCGATTGCCTTCTCTGCAATTGCTGGCGTCGATCCGCAGGTCGGTCTCTATGCTTCGTTTTGTATTGCTGTGACGATTGCTTTTTTTGGCGGCCGCCCTGCCATGATCTCAGCGGCTACGGGTGCGATGGCACTGCTGATGATTACGCTGGTAAAAGACCATGGACTGCAATATCTGCTGGTAGCGACTATTCTGACCGGAATTATTCAGGTCATTGCCGGTTATTTTAAAGTGGCCAAGTTGATGCGCTTTGTTTCGCAAGCTGTGGTGTATGGATTTTTGAATGCATTGGCAATTCTGATTTTTGTCGCACAGCTTCCCGAGATGCAAAAAATGAATGGGATGGGCTATCTGTTTATTGCCATGGGTCTGGCAATTATCTATCTATTTCCTTATCTGCCTAAAATTGGTAAAGCCATTCCTTCTCCGCTAATTTGCATCATCGTGCTGAGTGGACTGGCGCTGTTCTTGGGTGCAGATATGCGAACCGTGAGTGATCTGGGGCAATTTCCGGACACCTTACCAGTGTTCCTGCTGCCGGAGATTCCGCTCAACCTGGAAACCCTACAAATTGTACTGCCTTATTCATTGACGCTGGCGACTGTCGGTTTGCTGGAAAGCATGATGACCACGACTGTAATTGATGAAGTCACCGGAACTGAAGGTGACCGCCATCAGGAATGTCGTGGTCAGGGTATGGCCAATATTGTCAGTGGTTTTATGGGTGGCATGGCCGGTTGTGCCATGATCGGTCAATCGATTATTAATGTGTCTTCCGGTGCACGAACCCGTTTATCAACGCTGATTGCCGGTGTATTTTTGCTGTGCCTGGTGGTGTTTCTGAAAGACTGGCTGGCTTATATTCCGATGGCGGCTTTGGTGGCGATTATGGTGATGGTCGCCTTTACCACTTTCCAGTGGGGTTCAGTCAAACAATTCAATAAACATCCGCTGGAATTTAATGTGGTTATGATTGCGGTGGTGCTGGTGGTTTTAGCCACCCATAATCTGGCACTGGGTGTATTTGTTGGCGTGCTACTTTCTGCCCTGTTCTTTATTAATAAACTGGAAAGAACCGTACATGTCTATACGCATTTGAATTCGGCTCATTCACGCAGCTACTTTATTTCTGGACAGATTTTCTTTAGCAGTTCAGAGAAGTTCTATCAGTTCTTTGATTTTAAAGAAAAGCTTGAACATGTTGAACTAGATCTGACCCATGCGCATATTTGGGATGTGACCTCAGTGAATATGCTGAATAACGTGATTCAGAAGTTCAAAGCCCAAGGTATAGATGTAACGGTGATTGGTTTAAATGAAGCCAGCAGCACCTTGATTGACCGTTTTAGTAGCTGATGAACAATGATGGATAAAAGAGCTTCAATTGGCTCTTTTATTTTATCTGGAAGATCTTGCCGATTTTTATGGAGAAATACCGAGAAAAGTTTGACTTGCTCGGCTCAGGACTTAAAATACCGCATTCTGAATTTTTAGATTTGCCAAAGTTATGTCGAACGATCAATTAGACCAGCAAGTCGTGGAGCTGGACAATTTAAGCGAGCACCGTGAAATCGTGACGTTTATGCGCCGCTCAATGCCGCTGAACACCTCTCAACGTACTGCGCTTGAACAATATGGTCACTTAATTTTGGAATATCCGGTGGGCGATTTACGTCAACACTTTGAACATCCTGAGCGTCCTTTAACGGTAGAAATCGGTTTTGGTATGGGCCGTTCTCTGGTGCTGATGGCCAAGGCCAATCCCGAGCGTAATTTTGTCGGGATTGAAGTTCATGTACCAGGCATTGCGCAGTGTGTCTATGAAGCAGGTATGGCCGGCGTAACCAACTTACGCGTACTGGATGCCGATGCGATTCAAGTGCTGCGTGAAATGCCGGACAATAGTATCAATACGGTTCAGCTTTACTTCCCTGATCCATGGCAGAAAAAACGTCATTTTAAACGCCGTTTTGTTTCACATGAACGTATGCCACTGGTTGAGCAAAAGCTGGAGCTGGGCGGCACCTTCCATGCTGCAACAGATTGGGAACCATATGCAGAATGGATGCTTGAAGTTTTGGAAGAACGTCCACGTCTGGAAAACCTCGCAGGTAAAGGCAACAGCTATCCTCGTCCTGACTGGCGTCCACAAACCAAGTTTGAGCGTCGCGGCATTGAAGCCGGTCACAAGATTAATGACTTTATCTTTAAAAAAATTTCTTAATCTAGGTCTAAAAAAGCGCTGACATCTCAGCGCTTTTTTATAAAAAAACTTTATCTTTCAATCAAAGATATACTAACGAGCACTGTACCTCTAATCGAACTTAAAAAGAAAAACAGCCCTTCATCTTTATGCCATGTCCATTTTTTATCCAGATTGAAAAATTCAGCGCATTTATTATTGATGACGTTCTAAAATTTGCTGGCTCAACAACTGATAGACATTTTGTAAATCTGCTCGCTGCCGATTCGCCAGCATCTGCTGATGCATATTTAGGATATTTTGATCACCACGCATGGCGGGGCCAGTCTGCATTTGCCTTGGATCATTTTCTGTGGCTTTATGGGCAGTTTCTAGTATTAAGGGATACAGCAGACTGAAATCGACCTGCTCAGCATCTACAATCTGTTTGGCCATATCATAACAATAATTACTGAAATTACAGGCAAATACTGCGGCCAGATGCAAACTTAAGCGTTGTTCAGAGCTATAGTGATAGACTCTATTGCTTAGGCTATTTGCTAGATCATGCAGTTTTTCTTGATCTTCAGCATTATCCGCTTCAATAAATAAAGGCGTATTTGACCAGTCGATGTCACGCTCCAGACTAAAAGTCTGTAAAGGATAAAATACGCCTGAACGTGGGTGAACATCCTGCAAAACGTTTAAGTGGGTACTGCCAGAAGTATGTACGATCAACACATCAGGAAGATAGGCATGTACCTGCTCGATGACAGATCGAATGAATTGGTCACTGACGGCAATGATTAAAAGATCAATTTCGGAATGCAGTAATTCAGGAGCGTTGATCGCCTGAGCCTTAAATTTAGATGCCAGCTGTTCTGCCTTGGCAAAACTGCGGCTATAGATTTGTACAAGCTCATGCTGTCCATTTAAGCCTTGGGCAAGATGAAAGGCAACTCGACCTGCCCCAATAATACTAATCCGCATCTGCTGATCTTCCTGAATAATTGCGCACAGCATGCCAATAAAAAAAGGACGAAGCAATTCGTCCTTTTGTGTAAATCAGATTTTAAAATTTACGTAAGGTTAAAATCTGCTCACTGCGACCAAAAGGCCCATGAAGATCATGTAAAATTCCACTGGTTAAACCAATGCCATCTTCACCATATTGCTGTAGCACTTCTAGTCCTAGCCATGTGCCTTTAGGTAAACGATGCAAATGAATCTGCAAGTCCAGATTTGGAAAGCCCCATCCCGCATTTGGATCCTGACGCGGCACCACGCCATTGGCTGTATCCACCATTCCCATCAAACGGCTAAAGTCGCTGGTCGTCTGACCTTCTACCATTTCCAGGGCATTGGATAACCAGACGATACCTTTGCCCGCACGATGATCGACATGGGCACGGGTATTAATACTTTGAATATAACCACCTGGCCAGCAGCGCATCCCTTCCCACACCGGCAGGTCTTCAGGGTGCTGAACCGGAAAATCTTCCAGACCGGCGATCGCACGGGTATCCGAAGTCATCATTTTCCAGGCACGTGCCACAATACAGGTTTTCCCGTTGGCACACATTTCTGCTTCAATAAGCTCGATGGTTTTACCCGGACGAATCATGCGCGTAGTAATGGAAAATTCACCAAAAGCAATCAGTCCAAAGATATCCAGACTCACCCGGCCAATGCGCATCTCTGCACGTGGCTGAAACTGTTCCAGTTCTGCACAAATAATACCAGTCGCGGGCGCCATATGCTGCTCATGCGGATTCCATGCACCTTGCGCATGAATATTAGATTCATAATAAGCAGTGCTGCTGCCATCGGCATGCTGTTCGCGGTTGATGAAACGATAGTAGGCTGACATTGTTTTTACACTTCCTTGAATCTTATATTTAAATTTCTAGTTAACTGTTTCAGTTAGCTATGCTTATTTCTGTATAAAAAAACCATAATAATTCATGATTTGACAGTAAATTTTGCTATGTTTAAATCCGACTTTGGTTAAAAGCGCTGCTAAATCTTGGGCAGAGATTAAATGAAAATCCTGCTGTAACCGTTCAAGCATTTTTTCGCTTTGTTGAATACTGAGTCCTGTCTGCTGTGCCATTTTTTGCAAGATTTTTAATTCAGTTTTATTTTCAGGTTGCATCAAGTCATAGGTTAACAGGATTCCATCGGTCTTAAGACTATCGGATATATCCTGAAAAAATTCAGTTTTATTTTCTGATGGAATAAAATGTGCCACCAAAATTGCTAGAGCCGCATCGAACTGATTATCTTGATTTAAGCTTTGTGTATCTGTCTGAATAAAACGAATCCGCTGCGATCCCAGGTCTAACCCAATATTTTTCTGCGCCTGTTCCAGCATAGTCGCCGATGGATCAATTGCAGTAAATGTCCAGTTTGGGTGGCGTTGCAACAGATAAGATAGCTCATAGCCTGTCCCGCAACCAACCACCAATATATGGGCAATTTCGGGTAAATGAGTGGTTAGGATGGCATCAATTTGCTGATGTACCAGTTCATAGCCGGGAATCAATTTACGGATGTGCTCATCATAATTAGCGACGACGAGTTCACTATGGAAGTTTTTTGCCATATTTTCACTTTACCTCACACCATTCAACAGACTAAAGAGCATTAGGTTTATCAGTTATTACAATATTGATAAAGATTCCATCTAAAGGTTTTAAATTTTCGACCATTATCCTAAATCTAATCACATGACAGGCGACATGAATGTCGCCATTTTGCTGAAGGGACATGGATGTCCCTTCAGCAAAATAAAGGGCTTTTGTTTACTTTTAGCCCATCGAAAGTCAAAGCATGGCCTACACGTTAAAATTAAAATCTTTCTTTCTAAGTGAGGCTGTGCAGATCTTTCGCTTTTTCTTAATAGTTTCTCTTCAACTTTTTTTAATGATAAAAAAGTTGAAGAATTCACCAATCTCAAAAACTAAACAATACTTAAGCTATTTCCTTTAAGTTCAACTCTTCACGCATAAATTCACGTAATTTAAACTTCTGCGCCTTACCGGAAGCTGTCATCGGGAACTCATGGAAGAAACGCACATAGCGCGGCACTTTATTGTGTGAGATATGCTCGGCACAATACTGGCGAATAGTTTCTTCAGTACACGGATCGTTTTCATGCAAAATGATGCAGGCACAGAGTTCTTCACCATACTTATGATCTGGCACACCAATCACCTGAACATCTGAAACCGCAGGATGGGTATAAAGGAAGTCTTCAATTTCTTTGGGGAACAGGTTTTCACCGCCACGAATGACGACATCCTTGATTCTCCCCTTGATTTTGACAAAGCCTTCATCATCCATTTCAGCAATATCACCCGTATGCATCCAGCGCGCATTATCAATTACTTCTGCAGTTTTATCCTGATCTTCCCAATAACCGAGCATCACCGAATAACCACGCACACAGAGTTCACCGAGTTGTCCGCGCGGCACCACCTTGCCATCTTCATCGACAATTTTCACTTCCAGATGCGGATGTACCCGGCCGACTGTCGTAACACGCTGTTCAATAGAGTCTGCGGTAGAGCTTTGCGCACTGACCGGTGCGGTTTCAGTCATGCCATAGCAAATGGTGATATCTGACATATGCATCCGCTCAATCACACGCTGCATGATTTCCTGTGGACATGGACTGCCGGCCATAATGCCGGTACGTAAACTGCTCAGATCAAATTCATCAAACTGTTCATGCTCAAGAATGGCAATAAACATGGTCGGCACCCCATAAGCCGCCGTACATTTTTCTTGTTGAATGGCTTTGAGGGTTTCCAGAGGATTGAAAACGGCAGATGGATAAATCATGGCTGAACCATGGGTAATACAGGCCAGATTTCCCATCACCATACCAAAGCAGTGGAACAGTGGTACCGAAATACAAACCCGATCTTCTGGACTTAAATGAATGGCTTCACCGACAAAATAGCCATTATTTAAAATATTGTTATGGGTCAACATAGTACCTTTCGGATTCCCCGTTGTACCCGAGGTGAACTGAATATTGATGGTTTCATCAAACTGCAATTCACTCGAAATTTGCTGCAATTTTTCTAAGGCGTTTGCGCTTGGTTCCACCAATAAGTCCTGAAAACGATGTAGACCCGGATGTTCCTGTTCATCAATTTTAATCACATGCTTCAAATGCGGCAGACGCTCTGCATTGAGTAATTTACTTTCAGTCTGTGTTAGCTCAGGAGCAATTTTAGTCAGAATTTCCTGATAGTCAGTGGTTTTAAACTGCGCTGCAATCACCAGTCCCTTACAGGAGACCTTGTTTAAGACATATTCCAGTTCATTACTTTTATAAGCTGGATTCAAGTTCACCAGAATAATTCCCGCCTTAAATGCAGCAAACTGGGTAATGGTCCATTCCACACAGTTCGGCGACCAGATGGCCAGACGGTCACCTTTTTTCAGGCCCAGTTTTTGCAAACTACAGGCAAAAGCATTCACTTGCTGCTGCAACTGCTGATAGCTCAGACGCACATTCTGGTGCAAGCTGACGATTGCATCAGAATGTGCATACTGTTCGCATGCCTGATCAAATTTTTCGCCAATTGTCATGCCCAATAAGGGTTGGCTGCTTGTTCCGTAGGCATAGCTTAACCGTACTTGTGTCATTGAATCGATCTCCTTGATTCTTTGTAATTCTGATTTTCAACTCTATTAATTGTTTTTGACCACGACAACCCTGTCTTCCTGCCTGTTTTTTGTGTTTTATGCTCCTGCTACTCCCTCCTGTCGACGTACTGCGTTGACACAAAAATCGGCAATCTGTTTGACAAAGTGATCCTTATAATTTTGATCAAACCTGATATTCCGAGATGGATTCAAAGGTTCAATTACCACAAAGGTCATGGAACCAACCACACCCAGCGCTGCGGTATTTAAATCTTCAAATTCAAACTCGCCATTGACTTTTCCTTCAGCCAAAATTTCCTTAATGCTTTGCTTGATTAGCTGTTTACTGTGAAAACGCTCATGTTCCATTTCCGGATCGACCGGTTCGAACATCAGCGAATACGCCAACTGTGGGCTGTTCATGGCTCGCTTCACAAAAGTTGTAACAGATTTTTGCAATTTCTGTTTTGGCGATAAATCCGAGGCAGCAATGTGATTTAAAATCTCAATCTCAAGCCGAATTGCTTCTGACAAAACCTGAATCAAAATCTGATTCTTGTTTTCGAAATATCGATATACCAAGCCTGTAGAAACGCCTGCACGTTCTGCAATCGCCTGAATCGACGCCTCTTTAAAGCCCCCTTGAGTAATCAGCTCACGAGCAGATTGCAAGATCGCCAAGCGATTTTGCTCCATTCGTTCCTGCATCAATGATGATCTTTTATAACTCATAAAATTAATCTCAACAAGATAAAATGAATTGTAAATCATTTTGTGAATATTGATTCACTTTTTTAAATTTTCGATGTATGTTAAATAACAAGCACAACAAAAATGCTTTTTTGGATACAACAAATAGAACCACAGGATGGATGAACAATGAATTTACAAAGCTTGGATTTCGGTTTGGACGAAACACTTATTGCACTTCGTGATTCAGTGGCTGCATTTTGCGCCAAGGAAATTGCTCCAATTGCTCAACAAGTGGACCGTGACAATGAATTCCCTGCTCACCTTTGGAAAAAATTTGGCGAGATGGGCCTGCTCGGTCTGACGGTCAGTGAGGAATATGGCGGTTCAAATTTCGGTTATCTGGCGCACATCATTGCCATGCAGGAAATTTCCCGTGCTTCAGCATCGATTGGTTTGTCCTATGGCGCACATTCTAACCTATGTGTAAACCAGATTAAGCGTAATGGCAGCGAAGAACAAAAGCAGCGCTATCTGCCCAAACTGGTATCTGGTGATTATGTCGGTGCCTTGGCCATGTCCGAACCCAATGCCGGATCCGATGTGGTCAGCATGAAACTCAAAGCGGAAGACAAAGGTGATCATTACCTGCTGAATGGTTCGAAAATGTGGATCACCAATGGCGGCGATGCCGATGTACTGGTGGTCTACGCAAAAACCGATTTACAAGCCGGTGCCAAAGGCATGACCGCTTTTCTGGTTGAAAAAAATATGCCGGGGTTTAGTCACGGTACGCACCTAGACAAACTCGGCATGCGTGGCTCAAACACTTATCCACTATTTTTTGACAATGTCGCAGTGCCAAAAGAAAACGTGCTCGGCGGTGTCGGCAATGGCACCAAAGTGCTGATGAGCGGTCTGGACTATGAACGTGCTGTTTTAAGTGCAGGCCCACTCGGCATTATGGATGCCTGTATGGATACCGTGATTCCGTATATTCATGACCGTAAACAGTTTGGTCAGGCGCTGGGTGAATTCCAGTTGATGCAGGGCAAAATTGCTGACATGTATTCAACCTGGCTGGCCTGTAAAGCCCTGGTCTATGCAGTTGGCGCAGAATGTGACAAGGCAGAGCATAGCCGTAGCCTGCGTAAAGATGCCGCCAGTGCGATTTTATATGCAGCTGAAAAAGCCACCTGGATGGCGGGCGAAACCATTCAAACCTTGGGTGGCAACGGTTATATCAACGAGTTTGCTGCGGGACGTCTATGGCGCGATGCCAAACTGTATGAAATTGGCGCAGGCACCTCAGAAATTCGCCGCATGCTGATTGGCCGCGAACTGTTTAATGAAACTGCCTAAAAAATAAATCACAAGAATAGACAAGGATGTTCGGCATGAATCAATTAAAGAGCAAAATTAATATTCGCAGCGACGAATTTAAAAACAACCAGACGGCGATGCAAAATCTGGTCGAAGACCTGAAACAGAAAGTCCAAAAAATTGCCTTGGGTGGGGGTGAAACTGCCCGTCAAAAACATTTGGATCGCGGTAAATTATTGGCCAGAGAACGTATTGATCATCTGATTGATCCTGGCACGGCATTTATTGAAATTGGACAACTGGCTGCCTATCAGGTCTATCAGGACGATGTGCCTGCTGCGGGCGTGGTCGCTGGCGTTGGTCAGGTCAATGGCGTGACCTGCATGATTATTGCCAATGATGCGACTGTTAAAGGTGGCACTTATTATCCATTGACCGTGAAAAAACATTTACGTGCTCAGGAAATTGCCGAGCAGAATCATTTGACCTGTATTTATCTGGTCGATTCTGGCGGTGCCTATTTGCCGCTACAAGATGAAGTCTTCCCGGATCGTGATCACTTCGGACGTATTTTCTATAATCAGGCGCGTATGTCGAGCCAAGGCATTGCCCAGATTGCTGTGGTGATGGGCAGTTGTACGGCGGGTGGTGCCTATGTGCCTGCCATGTCGGATGAAACTATTATTGTGCGCAATCAGGGAACCATTTTCCTCGGTGGCCCGCCACTGGTCAAAGCTGCAACCGGTGAAGTGGTTTCCAGTGAAGACCTTGGTGGTGGTGATGTGCATACTCGCCTCTCCGGTGTAGCCGATCATCTGGCTGAAAATGACCAGCATGCCCTGGAAATTGCCCGTAATATTGTGGCCAATTTAAATAAAAAACCAAATCCGTTGCCTGAGCAGGTGGAAGCACCTTTGTTTGATGCTTCAGAGTTGTACGGTATCGTGCCAACAGATTCGCGTAAACCTTTTGATGTCCGTGAAGTGATTGCCCGGATTGTCGATGGTTCGCGTTTTGATGAATTTAAGGCTCGATTTGGTACCACTCTGATTACCGGATTTGCCAGCCTATACGGTATGCCAGTCGGGATTATTGCCAATAACGGCATTCTGTTTTCCGAATCTGCACAAAAAGGTGCGCATTTTATTGAACTTTGCTGTCAGCGCAATATTCCGCTGCTGTTTATTCAGAATATCACTGGCTTTATGGTCGGTCGCCAGTATGAAAATGAAGGCATTGCCAAAAATGGCGCCAAACTGGTGATGGCTGTGGCCAATGCCAATGTGCCTAAACTGACCATGGTGATTGGCGGCTCATTTGGTGCCGGCAACTATGGTATGTGTGGCCGCGCGTATTCACCACGCTTTATGTGGACTTGGCCAAACTCACGTATTTCAGTGATGGGCGGTGAACAGGCCTCCAGCGTATTGTCGACCTTAAAACGTGATCAGATTGAAGCCAAAGGCGCTAACTGGTCTGCGGAAGAAGAAGACCAGTTTAAACAGCCAATTCGTGATCAGTACGAACGCCAAGGTCATCCTTATTATGCCTCTGCACGTTTATGGGATGACGGTGTCATTGACCCTGCCCAGTCTCGTGAAGTGTTAGGTCTTAGTTTAGCTGCGGCACTGAATGCGCCAATCCAGCCGACCAAGTTTGGCGTGTTCCGCATGTAAGAGGTGAAAAAAATGACATATCAATTTTTACAGCTCGAACAGCAAAATCAAGTGGCAACGGTTTGGATTAATCGCGCTGAACTGCACAATGCCTTTAATACTCAGGTCATTGAAGAATTGTATCGCTGCTTCCAGTCTTTAAATAGCCGTGATGATGTACGTGTGGTGATTCTGGCAGGGCGCGGCAAAAGCTTTTCGGCTGGTGCCGATCTGAACTGGATGAAGCAGGCCGGTCAGGCTTCTCAAGCAGACAACGAAGCAGATGCATTAAAACTGGCGAAAATGCTGCAAAGCCTAGCGACTTTAAAGCAGCCAACCATCGCCCGGGTGCATGGCATTGCTTTTGGCGGTGGTATGGGTCTGGCATCAGCTTGTGATATTTGCGTGGCCAGCACCGATGCCAAGTTTGCCACCTCTGAAGTACGCCTAGGTCTGGCACCTTCGACCATCAGCCCGTATGTGATTCGTGCGATTGGTGCGCGTCAGGCTTCACGTTATTTCCTGACCGCCGAGCGAATTTCTGCGGAACAGGCCAAAACCATTGGACTGGCGCATGAAGTCACTCCACCGGAACAGCTCGACAGCAAAATTGATGAAATTGTGGAAGCCCTGTTACTCGGTGGCCCTGCTGCACAAAATTCCTCAAAACAACTGATTCAACTGGTCGACCAACAGGTTTTGACCGAAGATTTACTTCTTAAAACAGCACAGCATATTGCCCATATTCGCCAGGGAGATGAGGCGAAAAATGGACTGAATGCATTTTTAAACAAACAAAGCCCGGCCTGGATCAAGACCACGGCATAACAACAAGAAGGATGCTACGATGTTTGAAAAGATTTTAATTGCCAACCGTGGTGAAATTGCCTGCCGTGTGATTCGTACAGCAAAAAAACTCGGTATTGCCACCGTTGCCGTATACTCCGATGCCGATGCACAGGCACAGCATGTCAAACTGGCGGATGAAGCGATCTATATTGGTGAATCGCCAGCAGCACAAAGCTATTTACAGATCGAACGTATTATTCAGGCGGCCAAAAACACCGGTGCGCAAGCAATTCACCCAGGTTATGGCTTTTTGTCGGAAAATGACCAGTTTGCCCTGGCCTGTCAGGACAATAATATTGTCTTTATTGGCCCGCCTGTCGATGCCATTTTGGCGATGGGTCTCAAAGCCACCTCTAAAGCGTTGATGGAAAAAGCTGGTGTGCCTTTAACCCCGGGCTATCACGGTAGCAATCAGGATGCCGACTTCCTGAAACAGCAGGCTGACAGCATCGGCTATCCGGTGCTAATCAAAGCCAGTGCTGGCGGTGGCGGTAAAGGCATGCGTCTGGTCGAGCGCAGTGAAGATTTTCTGAGTTCGCTGGCTTCATGTAAAAGCGAAGCGCGTTCCAGTTTTGGCAATGAAGATGTGCTAATTGAACGCTATGTGATTCAGCCACGTCATATTGAAGTACAGGTTTTTGGCGATACCCACGGCAATTATGTGCATTTATTTGAACGTGATTGCTCGGTACAACGTCGTCATCAAAAAGTCCTTGAAGAAGCGCCTGCACCAAAAATGCCAGAAGACAAACTTGAAGCGATGCGCCAGGCCGCGATTGATGCCGCACGTGCGGTCGATTATGTCGGTGCCGGTACGGTAGAGTTTATCGTCGAGCAAGATGGTACTGCCTATTTCATGGAAATGAATACCCGTTTGCAGGTTGAGCACCCGGTCACTGAAATGATTACAGGTCAGGATCTGGTGGAATGGCAACTGCGCGTAGCTTTTGGTGAGCCTTTACCCAAACAGCAGCATGAATTACAGATCCACGGGCATGCACTGGAAGCACGTGTCTATGCCGAAGAACCAGAGAAAGGCTTTATTCCTGCGATTGGCCAGATCAGCTATTTACACTATCCAGAGCAAAATGACTGTGTACGTGTGGATAGTGGCATTGTCGAAGGTGATGAAATCAGCACCTATTATGATCCGATGATTGCCAAACTGATTGTCTGGGGCAAAAACCGCGAAGCTGCTTTAACGCAAATGCATCATGCCCTGGGCCATTTCCATGTGGATGGTTTGGGCAATAATATTGCATTCCTCGACCGTTTGGTGCTGTGTGATTCGTTTAAAAATGCCCATCTGGATACCGGCCTGATTCAACGTGAAGAAGAGTTCTTATTAAAACCTTCGACTGAGATCAATGCTGAACTGATCGTTAGTGCTGCATTCATCGAATTATTATCACGCCAAGCTCAAAACCCGGTTGCGAATAACTCAGTCTGGCAACAACACGCTTTCTGGCGCCTGAATCAGCAAAATGCATATACAGTGCAATTACAACGCAATGGCATTATGCTTAAAGTTCAGTTCAGTACGCAAGAGCAAGGTTTTATCGCCACTTATAATGGTCAGCAGATTCAGCTACAAGGTCAGTTGATTGATGCACATACTTTAGCTTTGCAACTGGCAGGCAAACAGCAAAAACTGGCCTTTAGCCAGACTGAACATGGCATTACCCTGTTCCAGAATGGTCAGACACATAAATTCGAGTCTATCCAGCCGGATTATGATCAGCATGATGATCAAGGGACAGAAAACAACCTCACTGCACCAATGCCAGGTGTGATCACGCAAGTACTGGTCGCTGCCAATGACAAGGTCAAAAAAGACGATGTCTTGATGACGCTGGAAGCGATGAAAATTGAATACTCGATTCGTGCACCACATGACGGCATCATCGCCAGTTCATATTTCCAGAAAGGTGATCAGGTCAAAGCCGGTGATGAACTGCTTGAGTTCCAGCCACTGACGGAGGATGTTGCATGACCGAATTTGTCAAAATTGTAGAAGTCGGGCCACGCGATGGCCTGCAAAATGAAAAAACGCCATTAACGCTGGATGATCGGAAAAATCTGATTCTGGATCTGATGAAAACCGGTTTACAGGCGATTGAAGTCGGTTCCTGTGTTTCAGCCAAATGGGTGCCACAAATGGCAGACAGCGATCAGCTGTTTGCCGGCTTGCCCAAAGACCCAAATATTCAGTTCAGTTTACTCACCCCAAACCTGAAGGGCTTTGAAGCAGCGCTGGCGGTGGGTTGCAAGGAAGTTGCGGTCTTTACCGCAGCGTCCGAAAGCTTTACCCGCAAAAATATCAATTGCTCGATTGATGAAAGCTTGGAGAAGTTTGCCGATGTGATGGCGGCCGCCAAAGCCAATGATATTCGGGTACGCGGTTATGTGTCCTGTATGGTGGACTGCCCTTATGAAGGTGCGATTGATCCGAAACAGGTGGTCAAAGTCACCCAACGTTTGCTGGATATGGGCTGCTATGAAGTGTCGTTGGGTGAAACCATTGGTACAGCCACACCGGATCGGGTGCAAAAAGTCTGGGATGCTTGCCTGGCTCAGATCGATACCAAGGTTTTGGCAGGTCATTTCCATAATACCTATGGCATGGCCATCGCCAATATTTACCAGTCGCTGTTACAAGGCATCCGGGTATTTGATTCATCCATTGCCGGTCTGGGTGGCTGTCCTTATGCCAAGGGTGCTTCAGGCAATGTTTCAACTGAAGACCTGTATTACCTGCTCTCGAATATGGGCTTTGAAACCGGTATTCAACTGGATGCCCTGATGCAGGCCAGCCGTAATATCAGTGAGGTGTTGCAGCGCAATAATCCCTCCAATTATGCCAATGCCTATTGGCAAAAAGCCTGTGCCTAACAATAGCAATACCCGGACACGATACAAGTCCTCAAGGATATACATCAGTAGTTTCCTGACCAAAAAGGAATCTGCAAGACAAGAATAAATCGAGGTAAAAAATGTCAAATAAAGTTTATGACAGTGCAGAGGCCGCTTTAGACGGCGTGGTTCAGAATGGACATACACTGGCAGTCGGAGGTTTTGGTTTATGCGGTATTCCGGAAGCATTGATTGCCGCATTGAAACAGACCGGTGCCAAAAATCTGACCTGTATTTCCAACAATGCCGGAGTCGATGGTTTTGGTTTGGGCGTTTTACTGGAAACCAAACAGATTCAAAAAATGATTTCATCTTATGTTGGTGAGAATAAAGAATTCGAACGTCAATACCTGAGTGGCGAACTGGAAGTCGAACTGACCCCACAAGGCACCTTGGCGGAGAAATTACGTGCTGGCGGTGCCGGTATTCCGGCTTTTTATACCGCCACCGGTGTCGGAACCGTGATTGCTGAAGGCAAGGATGTACGTGAGTTTAATGGCAAGTCTTATATTCTGGAAGAATCCTTGACTGCCGATGTTGCCTTGGTCAAAGCCTATAAGGCTGATAAAGCCGGTAATCTGATTTTCCGTAAAACTGCACAAAACTTTAATCCGGTCTGCGCTATGGCTGGCAAAATCACCGTGGCTGAAGTAGAAGAAATTGTCGAGATTGGTGAGCTTGATCCCGATGACATTCATCTGCCCGGTATTTATGTGAACCGGATAGTCCTAAATACTCAACCGGAAAAACGTATTGAACAGATGACCTTAAAGGCGGAGGCTTGATCATGGCTTGGACACGTAATCAAATGGCGCAGCGCGCTGCACAAGAGCTGGAAGATGGTTTCTACGTTAACCTGGGGATTGGTTTACCAACGCTGGTTGCTAATTACATTCCAGAAAATATCAATGTCTGGCTGCAATCGGAAAATGGCTTGCTCGGTATTGGCGAATTTCCAACGGCTGAAACCGTCGATGCCGACCTGATCAATGCCGGTAAACAGACCGTGACTGCCCGTAAGGGCGCTTCTTTCTTTTCCAGTGCCGATTCCTTTGCCATGATCCGTGGCGGTCATGTCAATATCGCCATTTTAGGTGCCATGGAAGTGTCCGAAACTGGCGATCTGGCCAACTGGATGATTCCGGGCAAAAAAGTCAAAGGTATGGGCGGTGCCATGGATCTGGTCGCAGGGGTACAAAAAGTCGTGGTGTTGATGGAACACTGCGCCAAAGATGGCACGCCTAAAATTGTTGCGCAATGCAGTCTGCCCCTTACCGGACAGGCTGTGGTCAACCGGATCATTACCGATTTAGGTGTGCTGGATGTCACTCCAGATGGTATTCAACTTGTTGAGCTGGCACCAGAGGTCAGTTTTGAGGAGATTCAGAAAGTCACGGGTGTGGCTTTACAAAAAATAGCAGCTTGATTTTCCCGGCCCTTAAAATGAAAAATTTTAAGGGTTTCTTTTCGACCAAAGAAAACTCTAATTTTAAAAATGAATGCAGAATAAATGGTTTTTAATCATGCAAACAGAACAAAATATCTTACAACGCTTCGCCCTGCGCGTCAGTGACTGGTCAGAAAAATGGTTTCCCGATTCTTATATTTTTGCCCTGCTCGGTGTCATCATTGTCGCAATTGCCGCTATCGGAATTGGCGCGCCGGCACAGGACGTTGCCATTTCCTTTGGTGACGGGTTCTGGAGCCTGATTCCCTTTACCTTGCAGATGTGCATGCTGATCGTGGTCGGTTATGTGGTTTCGGTTTCAAAACCAATGCAGCTTCTGATCCGAAAAATGGCATGTCTGCCCCATTCAGGGCGTGGTGCGATTGTATTGGTCGCGACAGTCAGCCTGCTCATTTCCCTGATTAACTGGGCCATGAGCACAGTTCTAACTGCATTACTCGTGATTGCACTGGCACAACGTAAAGAACTTAATATGGATTACCGCGCTGCAGCCGCAGCAGCGATTATCGGGATGGGAGCCACCTGGGCACTCGGCATCAGTTCCTCTGCTGCACAATTACAGGCCAATAAAAGCAGCCTGCCTGAACCGATTTACAATCTGACCGGTGTCATTCCATTTACCGAAACGATTTTCCTGCCGCAATCCATGATCATGACGGCGGTTCTAATTATTGCCTCGATTGCCATTGCCTACTGGTCAGCGCCGAAAGGCAGTCATATTAAAACCATTGAACATTTTCCGGTTCAGATTGAAGAAGGAAAACCGGAAGAATCTTCATCAAAACGTCCGGGCGACTGGCTGGAAAACTCACCTATTTTAAGTATTCTGATTGTGGTGCTAGGTGCTGTATGGATGTTTAACGAATTTTCCGAAAGCAATCCTATTCTGGCCATCTCCAGTTTAAATACCTATAACTTTATCTTCCTGATTTTGGGTGTCGCACTACATGGCACACCACGGAATTTTCTCAATGCCGTTTCCAAGGCTGTGCCAGCAATTTCGGGTGTGCTGATCCAGTTTCCTTTATATGGCAGCATTGCCTTTATGATGACCAATGCGCTGAATTCTGCCGATCTGTCCCTATCACACTATATTGCCGAATTTTTCGTTTCGATTGCTTCACAGGAAACCTTTGCTATCGTGATGGGTCTCTATTCGGCAATCCTGGGTTTCTTCATTCCTTCCGGTGGAGGTAAATGGATTATTGAAGCCCCTTATGTAATGCAGGCTGCGCATGATCTGAAAGTTCATCTGGGCTGGTCAGTGCAGATTTATAATGCTGCCGAAGCCTTGCCTAATCTGATCAATCCTTTCTTTATGTTGCCGATGCTGGGCATCCTGAAGTTAAAGGCCAAAGATGTGATCGGTTTTACCGTGACCCAACTGGTTTTTCATATCCCGCTGGTGCTGTTTTTACTCTGGTTCCTCGGCCGAACTTTGACCTATAGTCCACCGGTCTTTTCTTAATTTAAGCCATATAAAAAGGACGAATCATTCGTCCTTTTTCATCTGGAAAATTATTTCAGTTGGCTTTCTTTTCTACAACACCCTCGCTATCCACTTCACGCACAATACCTGTTTCAGTATTAACCACTTCAAAAGCTACGCGGCGGTTCTGAAACTGTCCCGCAGATGTTGCATTTGGTTCAACAGGCTGGTCTTCTCCCATGCCTACAGCTTGCAACTGAGCAGGATCAACACCCTTTTCAATCAGATAACCCACAATTGCTTGCGCGCGTTGCACAGACAGCACTTTATTCTCAGCCTCACTGCCCTGTGCATCGGTATGTCCTTTGACTTTAAGAATGACATGCGGTGCACGCTGCAATAATGCAGCAGCCTGATCCAGTACCGATTTATTCACTTCCGGTACGGCAGTCGATGCGCTATCAAAATTAATAATCTGCAAATTTAGTGCGGTCGCAACATCTAAGGCCTGAACATGATCAGTTTTGATACTCGCCAATGCTTGTTCTGCATCGCTATTGGCAGCCTGAATCGCCTCACTCCTATTGACCGGCTGTTGAGTCACAACAGTGACATTTTTGGCCAGATTACGAATTTGTGTTGCCAGACGTTCTGCTTCTGCATTACTCGCTGCACGTATAGCAACCTGATTACCAATCCAGTCCAGTGAGACATTTGGCATGCCTTGAATCAGTTTCAAAACGGAAGGAATGCTATCCTGATCAATAAATTCCGAATGATAAACCTCACTGCTGAGCGCGCCACAACCAATATTATAATTAAAGATCTGTTTAATCTCGGTTTGCAAAATTTGCATATATTGGGGATTATTCAGCTGTAACTGACAACTGATAATTTCACCATTAGTGCCGGTACTCAACTGTAAAGAAGCGGGTTGGGCTGCAGCAACTGCACGGGTCGTTTGGGAGTTTGCCAAATCCTCAGCATCATCCTGCATACAGCTACGAACAAAAAACAGGATTAAAGCTGCCAGAATCAGAAAAATAATAAACGGCCATAAAAAGCCGGTTTTTTTCTGCTGCTGTACCACAACAGCATGTTCTGGTTCTAGTTCAGGCGCCTGATTCAAATGCTGCCCCGCCAATGGAGAAACACCTAATGCCGCTAAAATCGATCCGGCCCAAACAGGTAATGCACGCTGGATCGAGTCGGCGTGGGTTTCCAGCAAATGACTAATCGCTTCTGGACTTGAAGCACCGGCTTCGGTCTGTAAAAAATTGAGGGTCGGTACAATGGCCCGATTCAGGGTCTGCTCTATTTGATCTTGTGGCGCGCTCTGATCAAGTTGATCCAGAAACTGCTGCTTGAGTGCCGAATTTCCATTAAACAGTTCATGGATTTTTGGATTGAGTTGCTGACTTAAACTTTCAATCCATGCAGGACGTGCACGCAATATACTTAAGAATATGGGATAGAACTGACTCAGTGCCTGATCTTTGGCAAATAGATGTTCGGTTTCGCCTTGTAGCACAATCGCTGTAACATCGCTTTTTAAGCGTTCCATCAGATCTACATTCATATTGTCACCATTCTTTTGATTTTTCTAATGTTTAATATTCAATCAGTGTAACGATGCCAGTTTTTTGAAAATGTAAATAATTGTATGAATATCATAAAGTTTCACTGTTTTTGTTGAGTACTCATTTTACTGACACAGAATTCAAAAACAAAAAAAGCCAGCCGAAGCTGACTTTTATAAAAGCTGGATCTATTAAGCGAGGAACGTTTTTAAAACTTTAGCTCGCACTTTTTGATTGATCAGCGGGGTATTTTTACCTTGCGACACGATGCTTTCTTTGTTCAGCGTCCATTCTAGCTCTGGATCTACCAGCACCCAACCCGCCTCGTCTGCCCAGCGATCTGCCATTTGTGCAACACGTGCCGGAGCCAAAGTCACTTTTTCTACCCATTCCAGTGGTGTAAACAAACCTTCATTGACCAGTTGAATCCCAAAAGGTACATAAGTATCAAAAGCGCTAAAGCCAGGCTGGGTTTCAGCAAATGGTGCCATTTTCGCAGAGCTGCTCAGCGGTTCATGATGGGTACAAATCGCATCAATCACCCCAGATTTTACTCCTTGGCGTAGCAATTCTTTGTCTTGTTCAGCACGCAGTGGCGGACGTACATGTGCCAGCGAATTAAAACCGTCAATTAAGGCATCGGTCAGATGTAATTGGTGCATGGCCACATCACAGGTGACAGGCAAGCCTTTTTCTTTGGCAATCCGGATTAGCTCTACTGACGCACCACAAGATAATAAACCGAAATGCGCACGAACTTTGGTCACTTCAATCATTAACAGGTATTTGGCAATTGCCACGGTTTCAGCAAGTGCTGGAATCATCGGCAAGCCTTGACGCGAGGCAATAAAGCCTTCATGTACACAGCCATCTTTGGCAATTTGCGGCTCTTCTGCATAGAACACCACAGTCAGATCTAAACCTGCAGCATATTCCAGGGTACGTAGTACCACGTCATCATTGACAAAAGGCGCACTGGCATTGGACACCGCAGTACATCCGCCTTTTTTCAAACCGGCCATATTGGCAGGTTGCTGGCCTTGCAAGCCTTGGGTTTGAGCACCAATCACTTCAAGATAAATACCACCGTCCAGCATGGCTTTCTCAACCAGACCATGAATCAGTGCGCCATTGTCCTGCACGATCGGCTTTGAATCTGGTGGTGTAAACACGTGCAAAATCCCATTTTCACGTGCTGCTTTACCTTCAGATTTTAAGGTGCCATGTTGTTGCTGACCCGGTTCCCGTAAACGTGCACACAGATCGACCATGGTGGGCATCAACCATTTGCCCTGACCATCAATCGTTTCAGAAACAGCAGCCGTTTCCGCAACGAACTTACCATTTTCCAGATACACGGTCTGAACAGAATCAGTGTTTTGGATCGGATCGAGCACACGAACATTTTCAATTTTTACAATAGTCATGACTTATTCCTTAACCCGCAATCGCTGCAATCAAACCCTGTTCCTGAAGCTGGCCCTGCATTGACAAAGCCAACACCGCCATACGTACCGCAATTCCATTGGTCACCTGATTCAGAATCACCGACTGCGGTCCATCGGCAATACTGGAGTCAATCTCCACCCCACGGTTCATTGGACCCGGATGCATCACGATACAATCCGGTTTTGCCATCGCTAAACGTTCTTTGTTCAGGCCATACATCTTGTAGAATTCAGCTTGCGATGCCAGTGCCGGAGAATCAATCCGCTCATTTTGAATACGCAGGGTAATGATCACGTCGCAATCTTTGATGCCATCTTCCATGTTGTTAAATAGACGAATACCATCACCATATTCTTCAAAACCGTATGGCAGCAAGGTATTTGGTGCAATCACCCGAATATCTTCGCAGCCTAAGGTTTGCAAAGCCGCTACATCTGAACGCGCGACACGTGAATGTTTGATATCGCCAATAATGGCAATCGACATCTCTTCAAATTTTTTATGGGTTTCCCGGCGAATGGTGAGCATGTCCAGCATCGCCTGGGTTGGATGCGCATGACGGCCATCACCGGCATTAATAATCGCCACCGTCGGACAGACATCTTTGGCAATAAAATGCGCCGCACCTGAAGATGAATGACGCACCACGAAAATATCGGCGGCCATCGCTTCAAGGTTCCATAAGGTGTCACGCAGGGTTTCACCTTTAGAGGTACTCGAACGGGCAATATCGATATTCAGAACGTTGGCAGAAAGGCGCTTGGCAGCGGCTTCAAAAGTAGTGCGAGTACGGGTAGAGTTCTCGAAAAACAGGTTCATCACCGTTTTGCCTTCCAGCAAATTATTGGTGATGAGCTGATTTTGGTCATTAAAAAAGGACTGCGCAGTGTCCAATATTTTTGTCAGGGTTTCTTTGGAAAGACCTTCGATGGTCAAGAAGTGTTTTAGATTACCTTCTTTATTGAGTTGAATCTGGCTCGGTGTATGCAATGCCGCCAAGTGCATGAGAGATTCCTTATGCGTTAAGTCAACATATTATACAGAGATTGGCCAGTCTGAGTAGTTGGCAATGTGACTACTTGTACAAAAACCACCTCGATAATAAAAATAGAAATTGAAATTCCTATGTATTTTTTCAATAAGATAATTTAACCATTTTCCATCCTGCTGACTTTCAGTACAAAATTATGGGTGCTTCAGTCTGGCACATTCACACCCATCGTTTTATCGCAGCGCACCGATATAATGATGTGCAACCTGTGCACGGTAGATATCGTCCTGATCGGGTTCAACCGAGACCAATACCTCCTGCTGTGGCAGATGTGCAGATTTTTCAAACTGTTGCTGCCGAACCACAGGCAGATCCCAAACCTGTTTTAAACGCTCGATTAAACGCTGCAACTCTGGATCTTGGGTCTGTTCTACCAGTTCAATCACATGCCGTGCATAGTCCAGATTTTCTGCCAGATAAAGCGCATCCACGACCCGGCCTGACACACGTCTCAAACGTGTATAAATTAAAGTGGCCACTGAAAAAGCGTCATGGTTGCGTAACTGATTCTCTAACATTTTAACCCCCATTATAAAATTGAAAAATCAGAATCAGGCAGCCATCGCTCTCCTCCGACTGACTGCCTGATTTGCTGTGTATAGAGCAAAATGCGTACCAGTTCATCAATTTATCATGTGAATATTATTTTTCACGCGTACACGGCAAGGCCTTTCAGAGAATTTAAAAAGCTTTCAATATAAAAATACGGTAAACTTGGCGCAGTTTTTTATTTATCTTTTTTGGTCTCTCTATTATATGAATACCTCTCCACGTTTAAGCAATTATTGGGTCACCTGTGCCGATGGTCTGGAAACCTTATTAGAAGAAGAACTACAAGGCTTAGGTGTTCAGAATATTGAGCGTTTTCCCGGTCGTTTAATCTTTAAAGGCAGTCTGGAAAATGCTTATCGGATTTGCATGTGGTCACGTCTGGCTTCACGTGTGCTCATGCCGATCCATACCCATGAAATTGAATTTTCTCACGATGCCCGTGATGTGGCAGAAGAGCTATATGAAGGTGCAATCAGCTTTGACTGGTCGCTCATTTTTGCACCACAAAGTACCTTTGCCATTCGCTTGCATGTCGAGCGTGACATCAAGGTCAATACCCAGTTCGCAACTTTGCGTGCCAAAGATGGTGTCGTAGATTCCTTCATGGAAGCTGTAGGTAAACGCCCAAGTATCGATACCAAACAGCCAGAAATTACCATGTATATTCTGGCAGGGAAGAAAGAGCATACCTATTGCCTGGACTTGTCCGGCGATTCATTACATAAACGTGGTTATCGCCACTTTATGACCGATGCACCAATCAAGGAAAATCTGGCTGCTGCGATTTTGCAAAAAGGTCAACTTAAACAGATTAATCCAGACATCATTGTCGATCCAATGTGTGGTTCAGGTACCTTTATTATTGAATCACTGATGATCCTGACCGACCGTGCGCCGGGTCTGGTGCGTCGTTTCGGTTTTAATGGCTGGAATGGCCATGACCATGAACTCTGGATGGGCATTAAAGCTGAAGCAGCTGAACGCCACCAAGCGGCAATGGAAAATCCATTACCGCAATTCTATGCCTTCGATGCAGACTGGGAAGCTGTAAAAGCGACACGTCAAAATATCATCGCGGCAGGTTTTGAAGCTGCTCTCGACAATATCATGATCGAAGAGCGTACTTTAAATGACTGGCCGGATTTTCAGGCTGAAGGCAAAAAAGTCTTCTTCGTGACCAACCCGCCTTATGGTGAGCGTCTCGGTGATAAAGCGCAGAACCGTTCTTTATATCTTGGTTTATCGGCTTTACTGCAAAAGAATTTCCCGAATCAAAAAGCGGCGGTGATTGCCTCTCAAGTCGAACAGGCTGACGTGCTGGCCTTTAATGATCCGCAAATCCTGCGTTTGATGAATGGTAAATTGCCGATCTATATCCGCTTTGGTACGGTTAAACCTGCGGCTGTGGTGCGTCCATTTTTAGAAAACTGGCAACCTCAGCAATTTGAAGCGATTGAAGGTGCAATGGAGTTTGCCAACCGTCTGACCAAGAATATGCAAGCACTAAAAAAATGGGCTGTCAAAGAAGGCATACACTGTTTGCGTCTGTATGATGCTGATTTACCAGATTTTAATGTCGCGGTGGATCTGTATGGTGAGCGCCTGCATGTGCAAGAATATGCGCCACCTAAAACGATTGACCCTGAAAAAGCCAAGAAACGTTTTAACCTGGCACTGCAAGCCATTCGCGCTGTGACCGGTCTGGGCCGTGATGCGATCTTTATCAAGACCCGCGCACGTCAGGAAGGTAAAAACCAGTACACCAAACAAAGTACCGCATCGAAGCGTTTTATCGTACAGGAAGGTAAGGCCAAGATTCTGGTTAACCTGACCGATTATCTGGATACCGGTCTGTTCCTGGATCATCGTCAAATGCGTTTGCGTATTGCCCGTGAGGCCAAAGGCAAACACTTCCTGAACCTCTACAGCTATACCTCTACGGCGAGCCTACATGCTGCCTTGGGTGGTGCTGCAAGTACCACCAGTGTCGATCTTTCCAATACCTATTTGAACTGGTCGAAGGAAAACTTCGTGCTGAACGGTTTAACCGTAGATCACGCCGATGAACAACATCAGTTCTTTGCATCTGACTGTTTTGAATGGCTCAAAGAAGGTCATGAGCAATATGAGCTGATCTTTATTGATCCACCCACTTTCTCAAACTCGAAAAAATTCTACGGGACGTTTGACGTACAGCGCGACCATCTATCCTTGCTTAAACGCGCCATGAACCGTTTAACCAGCGATGGTACCCTGTACTTCTCGAACAACTATCGTGGTTTCGAGATGGATGAAGAAATTCTGGCGTTCTATGATGTCGAAGAAATTACTCAAGAAACCATTGGGCCTGATTTCAAGCGTAACCAGAAGATTCACCGTGCCTGGAAAATCGGCCATCCTAAAGTGTAATCACTGGTATTAGATTGTGATAAAACAAAAGCCTGTTCAGTTGAACAGGCTTTTTCTTCTTAGATTCGCTGTTAAAAAGCGACTTACAACTTATTGTGCAGTTAAGAACTTCTTTTCACCATACAGATAATGTATGGATAGTTTAAACACATCACCATCTCGCTGAATTTGCTGATTAGCTTGCATCGCACTCAGCATTTGCTCCAGCTCTTGATCGGACATATTTTTACCTGCGGCACGCATATAATGATGAGTGAAGGTTTTTACTACCTGTTTATTGAAACTGATATTGGTTTGCACTTCTAACAGATTTGGGAACATTTTTGCCAAGCTTTCCAAGGTGGTTTGATGGCCTGGCATTACTTTTCCGACTAAATCTGCCTGAATACTGCCTGTGCCTAACTTTAACTGATTCTGCTTCGATTCAAACTTGAAGCCATCATTAATCACCGCCAGCATGGCTTGTATCGCATCTTTTTCAAAATTTCCTGCTTCCAGACAAGAGTTATTTTGCTTTTGCAGAATATCAAATAATATCTGCATTTTTTGACGCTGTAAGTCTTTGAGCTCCCAATTGAGTTCTAAGTCTTGCATCGCAGGGACATTATTTAAGCCCATTTCGGCAATTTTAAATTTTGATTGAACATCTACTGTACGCTCATGCAGTTGGGTATCCATACGCCAGCTCAGGTCTTTCAGTTGTCCTGAGCCTTCTGCCTTAGCATCCTGGCGCTGCATTTTGACAATATTGAACTCGAAATAACCCGGTTCTAAATACTGCGCATTCAGAGCCTGATTAGTTTTAAAATGCACACCCTTGAGTTGTGTATTTCCAGACTGATCACGAATAGACAATTCTGGCACATCAAAACTCATATTTAAAATTTTATGTTGTCCCTGACTCTGTTTTGCCTGAAACTTGATCTGTATAGGGTCAATTCTGGTATATAAACCTGCTTCTTTTTTTTCGATGACAGGGGTTTGTAATTGTGTGGTCGATACACCCAACCAGTTGACTTGCGTCGTCACTTTTAAAGGTTGCTGAAAAAATTCAGCATATGCGCCCTGTCCTTGTGCTAAATCGAGTTGAGAATGAATGGTATAGCCTTTCCAGGTACGCTGAATTTGGTCTTGACCATTAAATACTAATTTTTCTTTGGCATTACACGCGTCTGGCACAATGCTCATGCTCCACTTGGCCGTGCCTTGTAGAGCCCCCATAGCGTAGTCAGTATATTGCACACTAATGTTCGGCGCTGGTTTTAAATTTTGTTGATAATGCGCTTTCAAGCTCTTATCTGCATATAAATTACCCGTGCTCACAGCCCCCGCCAACACCACGACACCAATTCCACCCCATACTATTTTCGACATAGTTTTTGCTCAGAATTTATCTATTTTTATTGAACATAAATTATAGTTAATCTTAAAAAATAAAGATAATTGTTTTGCAAATAAATCACTTAAACATAATATTCATCACAAAATATTAAAAATAGCTGTCACTTTTAAGCAATTTTTTTACTGATATGACCTGAATTGTCAGCCATCAAAAAACCTAGCCAAAGCTAGGTTTTCTGAAAATTAAAAGGGCAGGCAATATTAGCTAACTTTCATTTTCTCGAAGATTAAATCACCCGCTTCGGCCTGGACCAGAATCGTATCACCCGGCTGGAATTCCCCTGCAAGGATTTTTTGAGCCAGGCCATTTTCAATACGTTGCTGGATCGCACGTTTTAACGGACGCGCACCATACAGCGGATCGAAACCGGCATCAATTAACTGATCGAAAGCACTGTCATCTACCGACAGACGCATATCACGCTCTGCCAGGCGCTGACGCAAGCGATTCAACTGGATATCGGCAATACCGCGAATCTGGTCTTTTTCCAGCGCATGGAAGACCACCAGTTCATCAATACGGTTAATAAACTCCGGACGGAAATGTTCCGAGACCGCATTCATCACTACTGTACGAACTTCATCACGTGTTGCATTAACGCCCAGTTCACGCATATCCTGCGAACCCAGGTTCGACGTCATAACGATCACGCTGTTTTTAAAGTCCACTACCCGGCCTTGCGAGTCAGTTAAACGACCATCATCCAGCACCTGTAGCAAGATGTTAAACACATCCGGATGCGCTTTTTCGACTTCATCGAACAAGATCACGCTATAGGGTTTACGACGTACCGCTTCCGTCAGCACCCCGCCTTCTTCATAACCCACATAGCCCGGAGGCGCACCGACCAAACGGCTCACCGAATGTTTTTCCATGAATTCAGACATATCAATACGAATCATGGCATCGTCACTATCAAACAAGAAGTTGGCTAATGCTTTGGTCAATTCTGTTTTACCCACACCCGTTGGACCCAGGAACAGGAACGAGCCACTTGGACGGTTCGGGTCTGACAGACCTGCACGTGAACGGCGTACCGCATTCGATACTGCCACCACGGCTTCTTCTTGCCCCACCACACGGTTATGCAGGAACTCTTCCATATGCAGCAGTTTGTCACGCTCACCTTGCAACATTTTCGCCACAGGAATACCGGTGGCCGCACTGACCACCTCGGCAATTTCATTGTCGGTGACTTTGTCACGCAGCAGTTTCGGTGCCTCACTTTCTTCAGCTGCTTCAATACGTTCCAGCTGTTTTTGTAACTCTGGAATGACGCCATATTGATACCGTGCTGCTTCAGCCAGATCACCTTCACGTTGCGCCTTGTCTAGTGCAATACGGGCCTGATCCAGTTTGATCTGTACATCCTTATTGCCTTCGACCAGCGCCTTGTCGGCACGCCAGATTTCTTCTAGGTCCTGATATTCTTTTTCAACCGTGGCGATCTGGTCAGACAGATATTGAATCTCAGCTTTGGCACCCGAGTCTTCATCTTTTTTCACCGCTTCCAGCTGCATTTTTAACTGAATCAGACGGCGTTCCAGTTTATCCAGAGCTTCTGGTTTGGAGTCGAGTTCCATTTTAATGCGTGATGCTGCTTCATCAATCAGGTCGATGGCTTTATCCGGCAACTGGCGATCGGTGATATAACGATGTGACATTTTCGCTGCAGCAATAATCGCAGAGTCCAGAATCTGTACCCCGTGATGCGTTGCATAGCGGTCTTTCAGACCACGCAGAATCGCAATGGTGTCTTCCACACTCGGTTCATCCACCAAGACTTTCTGGAAACGACGCTCGAGCGCTGCATCTTTTTCAATATACTGACGATATTCATCCAGCGTAGTCGCACCGACACAGCGCAGCTCGCCACGTGCCAGCGCCGGTTTCAGCATGTTACCGGCGTCCATCGCACCATCACCCTTACCGGCACCCACCAAGGTATGCAGCTCATCGATGAATAAGATGATTTCGCCTTCGTGTTTGGCAATATCTTTCAGAACGGCTTTTAAGCGTTCTTCAAACTCACCACGGTATTTGGCACCGGCCAGTAAAGATCCCAGGTCCAGCGATAAAACACGTTTACCTTTCAGTCCTTCAGGTACTTCACCATTAATAATCCGCTGTGCCAGACCTTCGACGATTGCCGTTTTACCCACACCCGGCTCACCAATCAGTACCGGGTTATTTTTGGTGCGGCGTGACAGAACCTGAATGGTACGGCGGATTTCATCATCACGGCCAATCACAGGATCAAGCTTGCCTGCCAAAGCACGTTCAGTTAAATCAATGGTGTACTTATTCAGTGAATCACGCTGATCTTCATGATTATTGCTCATGACTTTTTCATCGCCTCGAAATTGATTAATGATCTGGCCTAAGGTTTCTGCCTTTAGGCCAACACTGTTTAATAAGGTTTTTGTGTTACCTGTTTCTGCCAGCGCCAACAGTACCCAATCTGTAGATAGAAACTCATCTCCGGCTTTTTGCGCGAAGCTGTCTGCCAAATGTAATACTTTTGCCGCTTCAGGGCTGAGATTGATATCCGCGGAGGGATTGCTCAGGGTTGCTGCATTACTTAGGGCCGTTTGCAGCTTGGTTTGCAATTCACGCAGATTGGCGCCGGCCTGCTGCAGCAAGCTGACATTGGATGCTTCATCCATCAAGGTGGCCAGAATATGAATCCCATCAATCGAGCTATGGTCTTTAGTCATGGCCAATGATTGTGCATCGGAAAGGGTTTGCTGCAGGCGATTGGTAAATTTCTCAAAACGCATTTTTGTTATTCCTCACAACAAATTTTCTACTTGATGGATATATGGGTGCGATTAATCAGATTTCAAATTATTTTTGTATATTTTTCAAAAACTTATTATCAAAAAATATACAGATTTCAATTATAATATTGGTGTAGTCAAATCATATTTCAAGTAAGCGAAAGAGAATTTTTAATGAGACCCCAAGACTAGCGCTAACTCATCATCTTGATTAAGCTATTTAGTTGTATCGGGATAATTTAAAACAAAATTGGCTTACATATGCTGTCCTAACCCTTCTACCAAATGAAGAACTTCAGAGAGTTTCTGTTCAGTTTGAATCAATACTCGAGGTGATTAATGGCCTTATCACTGATAAAGAAAAATTAGTTCAGCAACTTCCGTATGGCTTTCGCTCATACTTTTGTTTGGGACAAAGTAGTTTCATGATTCATTTTTATAAGAGCATCTTTTATGGATGATGTTTTAATTATGCGGATTTGACGATCCTTTCCCATACTCTTTTTCATTAAAATAAGCGTGTAATCAACAATAAAAAAACACCCTCAATCAAGGGTGCGTCTAAATAACGATAAAAATTATGGAGCCGGATTTGGCTGCTGACAGTGAATCGCTTCAATACCTTTCAGTACGTCTTCAGATAAATCGATTTCAAAGGCCTGAATATTTTCTTTTAACTGATCCAGATTGGTGGCCCCAATAATAGTACTGGTTACAAAGAACTGCTGTTTGATAAAGGCCAAAGCCAATTGCGTCAAAGTCAGACCATGCTGCTCGGCCAGTTGTGCATATTGTTCGGTCGCCCATTCACTTTCCGGATTGCTATAGCGGCTAAAGCGCGAATATAAAGTAACCCGAGCATTGGCAGGACGCGCACCATGACGGAATTTACCGGTCAGATAACCGAATGCCAAAGGTGAATAAGCCAACAGGCCTACACCTTCGTATTTGGCAATTTCTGACATGCCCATTTCATAAGTACGATTCAATAAGCTATAGGGATTTTGCACACTGACAAACTTAGATAAACCGAGTTTTTCAGCCAGATGTAAAAATTTAATGGTGCCCCATGGGGTTTCATTGGACAGGCCGATATAACGAATGCGGCCTTTTTGAATCTCTTGATGTAAAGCGGTTAAGGTTTCTTCCAGATCTGTTACTGCACGATCTTCTGCCGCTTCTGCATTACCATAGCCCAGCTTGCCAAAGAAATTGGTTGGACGTTGCGGCCAGTGC
This sequence comes from Acinetobacter sp. YH12106, assembly GCF_013418995.1. Classification (NCBI taxonomy): domain Bacteria; kingdom Pseudomonadati; phylum Pseudomonadota; class Gammaproteobacteria; order Moraxellales; family Moraxellaceae; genus Acinetobacter; species Acinetobacter sp. YH12106. The sequence continues at coordinate 151,733 of NZ_VPAV01000001.1, read as the reverse complement.
AGCTGATATAAATCGATATAATCGGTTTGCAGACGTGCCAAGGACTGGTCAATCGCTGATGCAATTTCATCTGCAACGAAACGGGTTCTGCCATCCCGGATATGACTGCCGCCTTGTGAAGGACCGGCAATTTTTGAGGCCAGAAAAAGTTGGTCACGGCCACCGCGAGAGGCAATCCAGTTACCAATCATACGCTCGGTTGCACCCTGGGTTTCAGGTTTCGGCGGAACCGGATACATTTCCGCAGTATCCCAGAAATACATTCCCTGATCCAAAGCATAATCCAGTTGCTGAAAAGCCTCTTCCTGTGTGTTTTGCTCACCAAATGTCATGGTGCCCAAACAAATTTCCGGCAAAAGAATGCCTGTATCTGCCAATGGTCTGAACTGCATAAAAAAATATCCTTAAAATTTATCGGTCGTTTATTGCGATCACATGCGCTATAGCCTATCGGAATGATAAGGGGACTTAAATTATCTTTTCTAAAAAGCTTGTGCCAAATTGTTATGTTCGAATGAATTTGTGCTTTTAAAGTAGGGATAAAAAAAGCAAATCAGAAGATTTGCTTTTTTTATTTTTGACTTATTCGTCTTCAAGCTCACCGGCACTGACCGTTTCTGGCTCCTCCAGAGAAACATCGAAAATCAGAATGGCTTTACCATCAGTTTCAATCATACCCTGTTCTTCAAGTGTCTTCAGTACACGGCCGACCATTTCGCGGGAACAACCGACAATACGGCCAATTTCCTGACGGGTAATACGAATCTGACGGCCATTTGGTAAAATCATCGCCTCAGGCTGAGAAGACAAGTCGATCAGGCAACGTGCAATACGGCCTGAAACATCAATGAATGCCAGATCAGTCACTTTACGTGTGGTATTTTTCAGACGGCGTACCAGCTGAGCAAATACCGCATAGCTCAGATCAGGATATTGCTTGCTGATTTCATGAAAATTTTCATAGGTGATTTCAGCAATTTCACACACATCACGTGTACGAACTTCTGCAGTACGTTGTGGATTTACCTCAAATAAACCCATTTCCCCAAAAAAGTCACCTGGATTTAAATATGCCACGACAATCTCACGATCATCATCTTCACGAAGAATGATGGATACAGACCCCTTCAAAATCAAATACAAAGATTTAGATTCTGATCCTGCATCAATGATCGTAGTACGTTTTGGATAACGATTAATATATGCACGTTTTAACAGTGCTTTCACGGATTCTGGTAATTGCCCCGGAGAAAGCGCATCTGTGCTCAATTGTGAAAAGTTTGAAGTCATGCTTACGGTTCCGAATATGGATAATGTATAGATCGCACAAGACCTAATGTGAACTTGTCACACAGTGGGATTGAAATTCCGTATCAACCCAATTTATGTTAGTGTACAGTTACTTGACAAATTTATAGCTTTTTTTAGGTAGTTGCAATGCAAACAAGCGTTCATTGGTTAGAGAATGTTGCTTTTGAAGCAAAAACTCAAAGTGGTCATACCATCATTATGGATGGTTCAGCGGAATATGGCGGTGAAAACCGTGGTCCCCGTCCAATGGAACTCCTTTTAACCGGTCTGGGTGGCTGTGCATCTTTTGATATTGTGACCATTTTGAAGAAAGCCCGTCAGGATATTAGCGATGTACGTTGTGAGTTAAAGGCTGAACGTGCGGATACAATTCCGGCAGTTTTCACGAAAATTCACTTACATTTTGTCGTGACAGGCAAAGCCATTAAAGAGAAACAGGTGGCAAAAGCCGTAGAACTTTCTGCAGAAAAGTATTGCTCTGCCAGCAAAATGCTTTCGGATGGCGGCGTTGAAATTACCCATGATTATGAAATTATCGAAGCAGAATAAACTTGCAATCTTCTAAAAATAGCAGCCTGAATGGCTGCTTTTTTATCCCAACAAATTGCCGGGAAAAATTTCTGAAGACTCTATCTGATTAAGTCCCTTGAACCAGGTAATGGGTGCCATCTTCAAAGATCAGAATATTGTCTGGAAATCTTAAAGCACCCAGCCGATGTCTGAACGCAATGCCCTGTTGACGATCGAGATATCGTTTACCCACTGAATAGTCTACACAAAATACGTTTTGCTGTTGTCCATACCATTGCAGTGCATCGATCGATTTGAGTAAACCGGTTTTTTCTTCAGTGGGTTTAAAATTCCGCCAATAATGTCCGGTAATCACTGGAATTTGATCGGTATAACTGTCCCACCATGGCAACCGATCGATCATACGCCATCGGCCACCGGCGTAAATGGGTTGCACCGCGATCTGTTCTGCACCTGAAGTGATGACCCGAATTGGATTATGCATCTGCTCACGCAGCTCTTTTTCTGCGAGGTGTTGCAATAAAGGTAAAGTTGCAGCTGGGTCTTTGAACTGGTGTTGGTATTGTTGCTGTTCATTCTGTATTAATTCATTAATACCTAAGGCTTGCAAATCCAGCGCTGTATGCTCAACGAATTTAGCATAGGCTTCTCTGAGCGAATTGAAATGAGAATCACGTAATCGATCAATGGATTGCTGATGCCAGCAGGCATGTACCACACGCAGCTGCTCAGACTCGAGCGCCACCGGCAAGCGATTTAAAAAATCCAGAATCCACTTACGGTCTGTGGCTGAAGCCTGTATGGAATCAAAAGGTTTCAGATCATCCTGATGCGGTGAACCAAAAAACCAGCCATTGCCTTCCCGAAAAGTATCGGTCAACAGGTTCAATTCATGATTGCCAATGACACATTGTGCATAGCCTTCATCTACTAGCTGTTTGACCCGCTTGATCACCGCGACACTATCCTGCCCCCGATCACACAGATCACCAACAAAAATCAGTTTACGCTGTTCAGGATGACGACCGTGCCGGTCATAACCCAATACATGAATCAGTTGTTCCAGTGCTGCAATCTCGCCATGAATATCCCCAACGATATCCACGGGGCCAGTGAAAGCCTGTTGTATAAATGAATATTTCACTTATGCATCCTGAGTTAAAATGAAGCCAGATGAACATCCTTGGAGTATGCTTTAAATTTTTTTAGATCGGAATACAGAACACTAGATACTTTAAATAGTTCAGTTAAAATATGTCAGGTTTAAATAAAGATTTTTTATAAAATATATTTTATCTTGATTTTAAAATGACCTAAAAAATACCAGACATAATCCTTATATGCTTTAAGAGTTTAGTCCTGCTATTTTTTTGTATTTTTGAGTGCAGGCTGGACTTTATGAAACAATTAAATTTATTACATTAAAATTAAGTCATAAAAAAGCCCATTCTTTGAATGGGCTTTTTTGAATCTTGGTAGGTATATCCAGACTCGAACTGGAGACCTCTACGATGTCAACGTAGCGCTCTAACCAACTGAGCTATACACCTAGAATGTATGGCATATTATAAATTTTTCTGACTGAAGACAAGTCTTTTCATTTGATTTTCAAACTGTCAGCACAAGTTTTAAGCAAATCCTTGAATTTTTTCAATTCTTGATCAGTAAGTTCTGCTCCTGAATAAAGATACTTTTCAAAAATCCGGATTGCCTCTATAAATGCAGACTGATTTTCGACCTTAACCTGTTGGGATAAACGCTGCATCCAGTGATGAAAAGTTTCAGCAGGCTGTTTTTTGAGATCGTCAGCTAAAGATTGATTCAACTGTTGGATAGCACGATCAAATGGGGATTGAGCCTGTCGGGCTTTTAGATAAATTCTGAGTCCATAGGCTAGAATCAGTAGTGCAATACTGCCGAGCAAAACGATAATACTCGAATAAGCCGAACTCAGACCTAATTTTGATAGCCAGTTCTGTTGCGATTCTGCATTATAACCCACCACCTTGCTTTGCCACTGGTAGCTGGCATAATCGCTCCAGACCCGCATCTTGGTCATCCACTGATTATTCTGCGATGTCCAGGTCGAATTATTTGACCAGACTCTTTCATCTTGAGACAGCAGGTTTTGCATTCCGCCATCTATACGTTGCGGCGCAATCATGGCAGTCGGATCAAAGCGCTGCCATTTCTGATCTAACCAGACTTCTGTCCAGGCATGAGCATCCAGTTGCCGGACTTCCCAACTCTTACGATCCGGTGCCAGTTCCCCACCCTGATAACCAGTCACCACACGTGCAGGAATCCCGACATAACGCATCAGCATGACGAAACTCGATGCATAATGCTCACAAAACCCTTGCCGGGAGTTAAATAGAAATTCATCAATCCGGTTTTGTCCCAACTGGCCCGGTTTCAGGGTATAAACAAAGTTATTCTGCTGATACCAGTTGAGAACGTTCTGCACATAACGGCGTGGATCTTCAGCACTTTGCATATATAGGCGTTGTGCCAGCTGCTGCGCTTGAGGATCCAATCTGCGCTGTACCTGGGTATTGATTCGCGCAAGATATTGACCTACAGCCTGAGGATCATATTGTGTCCCCATCCACTGCAGCGGAATCGGTTCAACGCGTTGCGTGAGTCGTCGCGGTACAATACTCCAGTCCTGACGGTTATAATAACGGCGCTCTACAGGTATCGATTTTTCCAGCCCCATGATCCAGAACACCGAAGGATCCGCAGCCAGATATTGATAGTTCCATCCAACCGGCACTGGCGAGCTATCCATGGGCTGTCGCATTAAAGGTTGCTGATTGACGAAGCTGCTGGTCCAGCGTTGACCATCATATTCATCCAGTACCAAGGCGCGCCAATACAGCTCTGAACGCGGTGGGAGTTTGCTGACATCACCGATAATCCGGAAAGCCAATGCACTAGACTGCGATAATTCAGCAATATCACCAGGCGACATGCTGTCGCTAATACCGGTCACGCCTTTATTTTCTGGGATGGGAATATGCCAAAGTGGTGGCAAACGCGGGAAGAAAATAAACAGCAGCAGGAAAAATGGAATGGCGTACAGGATAAACTTCGCTACATGCTTGGCATCCTGTTGTAATGCTGCACGCTGGGTGGTCTGCTCCTGCTCAAACTCGCTGGTCTGAATCCGGTACAGGCCAATCAGACAGCTGATTAAACACAGCACAATCACGATCGCCATGCCAAATGACTGACTGTATAAAAATGAACTGGCAGCGACAAACAGGGCAAAATTAAACAAAATAATTAAGTCACGCCTGTTTTTACTTTCCAGTGATTTGGCAAATAAAAATGTCGATAAAACTGCCACTCCAGCTTCAACACCAATAAAGCTCTGATAACTTAAATAAATACTGCCCAGTGCCAAAACTGTGAGCAAGAAGGTGCCAATTTTAGGAAATGGCTGCTGACGTTTCAGATAAATCCAGATACACAGAATACTGATGGCGAAAATAATGCTGAGTAAGACCGGAATAAATGCCATTTGGGCGATGAGAATCAGGCTCAAGGTCAGTACAATCGAAGTATGGATTTTTGCATTGATCATTGCTTTATCTGCCTTAGGCCTGTGCCAATAACTGTTTGGCTTTACGCAGTTGCGCTTCACCTGCACCCTGTGGCAATTCGGCTTGGGGCAAATGCAGTGCATAAGCACATTGTTGTTGCTCGCATTGCTCGATCAGTCCCATCATAAATTCAAGTTTTTCTTCATGTGATTGCGTCGGCATATGTTCATAATGAATCTCGATACTGTGTTCATCCTGATACTGCTCAAAAACCTTGACATATAAGCCCTGTCCTCGGGCAAACTGCTTCCAGGATACCGACTGCAAGGAATCGCCAGTCTGGTAATTTCGCAGTTCGCGAAATTCATCCATATCTGGTTCAAAGCGGTTCAGATGGTATCTATTTTCTGCGCTAAAAACTTCTGCTTTGGGCGCAACCCAGGCAGTATGCTGATGATAAAGATAAGTCCAGGCCCGAACCAATCCAAAAGGATAAACCGAATATATTTGAATGACGGGATAATCAAATTTACCGCGTTGCTCTGCATAAAATGGCAGGATAAACTGCTGCTTCTGTGCATTCAGATAAACTTTGTGTAGCTGATTTCCAGCTTTAATATACAAATAATGTGGTCGAACTTGCTGCTGCTGAAAATACATTTGCAGATTCAGACTGTGTCCGACCTGCCCCACTTCATCCGCGATTAATTCAATCTTCAAGCCATGCAGCTGCTTAAACGTCAGATAAAAACTGATACACAGCACAGCACTGATTAAAAAGCAGAAACCTAAAATCAGATTGTTGGCATAATTCACCCCTGCCACAAAGGTGATCAAGATCAACACCAGATACAGATAGCCCTGCTGATAAATAAATACCAAGACGTCTTTCTGCGAGAGCTGTTTCTGCTGTGAAAATTGAAAGCGTTTGGCCAGCCATTCTTGCCAGGTTTTATCCAAGAGAGGACTCCTTTAGCTGACCGCAACCTGTTGCATGACATTCAAAGTTTCAGCTTCACTCAAACCCAGACGATGTGAAGTCACCGCCACAAATACGGCCTGTACGTCATCCGCTGTGACAAAGGCACGTTGCTGAATCAGCGCATGCGCTTGTGCTGCACGCTTGAGTGCCAATAAACCACGGGTGGACAGGCCATGACGGTTCTTGCGGGTTTCTTCCGCCAGATCCAGCAGATATCCCTGAATCGCTTCACTCATAAAGACCTGATGCGCCAGACTTTGCAGATCCAGAATTTCATCTTCAGTAAAAATATGCGCCAGACTGGCAATCAGGGCAAAACGGGATTCCTGCTGTAATAACAGCTTCTCGGCATGACGCGATGGATAACCCAAAGACAAACGCATCAGAAAACGATCCAGCTGCGATTCCGGCAAGGCATAAGTGCCGCTTTGAAACAGCGGGTTCTGTGTGGCAATCACCCAGAATGGTTTTGGCAAGGCATAGCGTACGCCATCAATGGTGGCATAACCCTCTTCCATGGCTTCAAGTAAGGCACTCTGGGTTTTGGGGCTACAACGGTTAATTTCATCTGCCAGTAAAATCTGGGTGAAAATCGGGCCTTGTTTAAACTCGAACTGATGTTCTTTCTGGTTAAACATATTAATACCGATGACATCGCTGGCCAGCATATCGTTGGTAAATTGAATCCGCTGGAACTTCAACCCTGCCAGATGTGCCAGACTACTCGCCAATGTGGTTTTCCCCAGACCCGGTAAATCCTCAAATAGAACATGACCACCTGCAATCAGACAGCACAGCGCCAACTTGGTCTGGGCCTGCTTGTCCAGTACGATGGCATTGACCTCTTCAAAAAAATGCTGGATCTTGGGCGCATAACTTGCAATCTTTTGTTCAAGCACAGTATTGAGATGTGCAGTATCGTTATTTTCCTTTTGTTTCATGCCCCAGATCACACTAATTTTCCTAATAAAACACGGTCTAGGATTAACATACACTGAAATTTTAATTTCCCCAAAAGATCAATTCTCTATCTGTGTAACTGAATGAGAATACCCGCGACAAAATGGCAAAAATTCAAATAAAAATAGGTGGGTTTTATCAAGTACGGAGAAAATGGCAACATAGAAAACAGGCAAAAAAACCGGTTCAAGAAGAAATCATTTTTTCTTCGAGTGCGAGTATTAATACCTCGTATACATTTTATTTATGATAGTTAAAACACCATACTTAAAAGGTATGCAGATTTATTTTTATCCTGGATTTGAATCAAGAATATTCTGAAACAACTGAGTGAATGAAATGAGAGGTCATTCGCTCGGCCATTTTTAAGACCGATATTTAGGCATAAAAAAGCGCCCCGAAAGGCGCTTGTTTTACTCAATGATTAACACGGACACTTTTTCATCCCGCCGCCTGCCGATGGATAACGCGAATCCACACAGTGACGATAAAATGTTTTCGGGTCCATCGCTTCCAGGTCTGGATGATGCTTGCGCATATGCTCCACATAGGTCTGGTAATCTGGCACCCCAACCATCAGGCGGAAACTTTGCTGCAAGCGTTGCCACAAGGTCGCAATACGTGACCAGTTTTTCGGATTCAGAATCAAATCCTTTTGTGACATCACGGTCATTTTGATGATTTTATAAATCATGGTTTTTCCGCTTTTGGCAAATTTCAGATTCATAAGACTCTCCTTAATGACCTTTCGCTGGCTGAATGTCTTCAGGATCGCGATAGATGGCTTCCGCTTCATGCACAGAAGGATTCGGATCTGCTAAAGCACGACGAATCACGCGAATCGCGGCGAACAGCATCACAAAAGCAACGATCATAAAAAAGGCACAAAGTGCGGCATTAATCTGATTCGACATGGCCACAGTCTGCATTTCTGCAATACTTTTAGCCGGCGCCAGGATTTCATTATTGGCAATGGCCGTATTGAAACGATCAGCTTGTGCCAGGAAACCAATCTTCGGATTTTCGTGGAAAATCTTCTGCCAGCCGGCAGTCATGGAAGTAATGAACAGGAAAACGGTCGGGATAATGGTGACCCAGACATATTTCTGTTTTTTCATTTTGAACAGAATGACTGTACCGAGAATGAGCGCCATCGCAGCCAGAATCTGGTTACCAATACCAAATAGCGGCCATAAGCTGTTAATGCCGCCGAGTGGATCGACCACGCCCTGATAGACGAAGAAGCCCCAACCTGCGACTGCAACCGCAGTACCCAGCAAGTTACCAAAGAAATTATGCGAGTTTTTCACCGCAGGAATCACGATGCCGACTGTATCCTGCACCATAAAGCGACAGGCACGCGTACCGGCATCTACCGCTGTCAGAATGAATAGAGCTTCAAACAGAATCGCAAAGTGATACCAGAACGCCATCATTTCACGGCTATTAAAAATTTCCGTGATGATATGCGCCATACCAATCGCAAAAGTCGGTGCACCACCTGTACGTGACAGAATCGAGTTTTCACCGACTTCTTGAGCCAATAAAGTCAAGGCTTCAGGAGTTACCACAAAACCAAGGGTACGCACTGCTTCTGCCGCACTTTCTGCGGTAGTCCCGAGTAAGGCGGCTGGCGAGTTAATCGCAAAATAAATTCCCGGATCCAGAACTGCGGCACAGATCAAAGCCATGATCGCCACAAAAGATTCCATCAACATACCGCCATAACCGATCACACGGATATCGCGTTCGTTATTGACCAGTTTCGGTGTCGTTCCCGAAGAGACCAAGGCGTGGAAACCGGAAATAGCACCACAGGCAATGGTAATAAACAGGAATGGGAACATGGAGCCTGCAAATACCGGGCCTGTACCATCAATAAACTTGGTCACCGCTGGCAGTTTCATTTCAGGCATGGCAAACAGAATACCAATCGCCAGACCCGCAATTACACCAATTTTCAAGAAAGTGGATAGATAGTCACGTGGTGCAAGCAACAGCCACACCGGCAATACTGATGCAATAAATCCATAGATAATCAATGCCCAGGTCAGCTCAGTTCCCGATAGTGTGAAGAACGGCCCCCAGTACGGATGTTGCGCGATGTTTTCACCGTAGATGATCCCGAGCATCATCAATACAAAACCAATAATCGAGACTTCTGCAATTTTACCCGGACGGATAAAACGCATATACACGCCCATAAAGATCGCAATCGGAATCGTGGCAGCAATACTGAACACACCCCACGGACTATTGGTCAAGGCTTTGACGACCACCAGTGCCAGTACAGCCAGGATGATAATCATTACACCCAAGGCACCCAGCATGACGATAATACCGGCAAAGGTGCCGAGTTCCTGCTTGGCCATTTCACCGAGTGATCGACCGTCACGACGGGTGGAAATAAACAGTACCAGAAAATCCTGTACCGCACCGGCCAGTACTACACCGACCAAGAGCCAGATGGTTCCGGGCAAATAACCCATTTGCGCGGCCAGGATCGGACCGACCAGCGGGCCTGCACCGGCAATTGCAGCAAAGTGATGGCCAAACAAAACACTTTTATTGGTTGGCACATAGTCCAGACCATCGGCCAGACGATGCGCAGGCGTTAAACGGCGTTCATTCAGCTCAAATACTTTGGTGGCGATAAACAAACTGTAGAAACGGTAAGCAATGCTATAGACACAGGCGGCGGCAAGTACCAGCCAGACTGCATTGACATGCTCACCCCGACTCAGTGCCAGCACTCCAAAAGAGACTGCACCCACAATGGCTACCAAAAGCCAAATCAATTTCGAAGTCAGCGTCGACTTCTTTTGTAAAGTTTCCATTCAATCCCTCATATTGTGATGCATACAAATCAGCGTGATTGTTGTTGTTCGAGGTACTGCTGTTTTCCCTTGCGACTTTACGCCTGTTCTTTTGCTTTTCCTCTAAGACTTTGGCATAAAAAAAGGGATGATTTAAATCATCCCTCTCGATAATAGTCTATTTTCAAACCATTATGCACGTTCTAAATAATCACCAGTACGGGTGTCTACACGAACGCTTTCTTCTTGCTGTACGAATAATGGAACACGTACCACAGCACCTGTTTCAAGTTTCGCCGGCTTACCGCCACCGCCAGAAGTATCACCACGAACACCTGGATCAGTTTCAACGATTTTAAGTACTACGAAGTTCGGTGGAGTCACGTTTAAAGGCACGCCATTGAACAACATGATGGTACATTTTTCATTTGAATCGTCTTTTAACCATTTTGCAGCCTCGCTCATCGCTGTTTTATCAGCTGCGATCTGTTCAAAGGTAACAGGATCCATGAAGTTCCACATTTCGCCATCGTTGTACAAGTATTCCATTTCTACTTCAACGATATCAGCCGCTTCTAGGTTCTCGCCTGATTTGAAAGTTTTTTCCAGAACTTTACCTGATTTAAGGTTACGTAATTTTACGCGGTTAAAAGCTTGGCCTTTACCTGGTTTTACGTATTCGTTTTCCATGATTGAACATGGGTTGCCATCAAGCATAACCTTAAGGCCTGACTTGAAATCATTCGTAGAATAATAGGCCATGACTGGCGCACTCCAAACTTACTAACTTTAATCTATCGATGCTAAGGGCTGTTGCAATGTCATTTAGCAAGTCTGACACGAACATTAAGTTGCCACATGCACATTCATTTAATGTTACGTATTCTAAATGAGCAATGGCGCTCGCCGCAATGAAAAATTCCGCTTTCAGCCCTTCACACTGCCTAAGTTAGCATCAGGCATGAAAATCCTTTGTTTATTCATGTCTTGCTGGACGCTAAAATGCCATCCGGCTGTCATCATTTTTGACATATAGTCATGACGACAAATTTTATCGCACAGCATTATTCTGGTTCTCGACAAACTGTTAAACTGCAACCCTCTGGCCTTGCCCTCCCACTTCTACTGTTAATCTTCCAGCATGACAAACTATTTATATCAAGAACAAAACTGGCAATCACAGCTTAGCGACCTGATTACTGATCCGCACGAACTGCTTGAACTGCTGCAACTCGCACCGGCGCAGCTGCTCTCAGGTGCCATTTTGGCCAGTGAACAGTTCAAATTACGCGTGCCACGTGCTTTTGTCGGCAAAATACAGTCAGGCAATCCTTTAGACCCGCTACTGTTACAAGTCCTGCCGCATCATCTGGAGCTGGAAGATTATCCGGGATTTGTTACCGATCCCTTGGGCGAAGAACAGGCCAATCAGCAGCCCGGCGTATTACATAAATATAAATCGCGTTTCTTGCTGACGCTGACCGGTGCCTGTGCCGTGCATTGTCGTTACTGTTTCCGCCGGCATTTTCCTTATCAGGACAACCTGCCTAAAAATGAAGACTGGATCAATATCAAGCAATATCTGCAAAGCCAGCCTGATATTAATGAAGTGATTCTGAGCGGTGGTGATCCACTGACCTTATCCAACCGGAAATTGCAACTCTGGATCGAGCGGCTAGAATCTCTACCACAGCTCAAATTTTTAAGAATACATTCACGAGTTCCCATTGTGATCCCTAACCGGGTGGACGAAGAGCTACTTAGCATGTTAAAAAACAGTAGGCTACGTATTATTCTGGTGGTACACTCCAACCATGCATCGGAGCTGGATGACTTCACCTGCAAGCGTTTGAACCAGTTGGTTCAAGAACAGATTACTGTGCTGAATCAGACAGTTTTATTAAAAGGTGTGAATGATTCTGCTCAGGTTTTGACAGATTTAAGCTATCGCTTGTTTGATGCCGGGGTGATGCCGTATTATTTACATGTACTTGATAAAGTAAAAGGTGCACATCATTTTGATTTACCACCTGATGACATTTATGAGATTTATACTGAAGTTTTAGCGAACCTTCCGGGGTATTTGGTTCCTAAACTGGTTCGAGAAATAGCGGGCGAGAACAATAAGACACCGCTTTTTGGGGTTTCAACATTTTTGAGTTAAATAATAAAGATGAGCAAGCATACGTCCGACATTTTTCAGACACCGACGGAACTCACACGGGATCAGCTGAGCTTTTGCCCGACGACTGCCAAAGCTTTGCAAGAGTGGGTTTCCGGTATTTCAATTTTGCAACTGGGAAATTCATCCAAATCCCTGTTTAATGCCTTATTAGAAATTTCTGAGCTGAAATGCACAGAAACCCTGCGCTTTGACCTGATTCAGGTCTTGCATCCGACCCTTGAAAATGTTCTGACCAGTCTGGAAAAGCATTTTGTCAATCAGGGGCTGATTACTTCGGATCGTAACGATCAAATCATTGAACTGGCCATGCTGCTGCGTAGCCATTTTGCCAAAATTTATATTGATATCGTCAAACGCTGTAATCATCAACTGACCCATCAAAAATTTTCCCTGTTTTCTCTGGGTAAAAAGAAAAGCATTCAAACCGCGCGTATGGTGTCGATTTATTATGCTTTGCAACAGCTCAGCCTGCTGTTATATCAACAGCATATGTTATACAGCACACCGGATATGGGGCAATGGTTGGCTGCACATCAACTGCTTGAATGTGCAATCGAAAATAATTTCTACCAAAGCAATATCAATCAGGTTTTAGGCACCCAGCACGAGATCCAGAATATTGCACATGCTTATGCTCAACTGATTTTACTGGATATTTTTAATACCCATCAGATTCGCCCTGCAGAAATTCAGGGGCTGTACCTATGCAGTTTTGACTGGGCCAAACTGGTGCAGATTCTACCGAAAGAAACCACACTGTCCCGCTATGTGGTGGATGCCAGCAAAGATCACCCCCCGATCTTTAATTCGCATCAGGGTGAACATTTTCAGCCAAGCTTCTATATTTCCACCCAGAATCTGATGGAACATTTGACCCATACTCAAAGCAAAAATGCTCAGTATCTGTCGCGTAATGAAAAACTGTTCCTGACCCCTGCACTACATTTTCATATCTACAATCTGCTCTCGAATAATATCGAACGCCGTCATGAACGTTATGAATATTCAGCCCAGATCAATATCTGCTTTGGCTTGACGGTGGCACATTTTTATCTATCCAAAGGTAAAAACTTTAACGAGACCCTGGAACTTGAGGCCAATTATAATTTCCAGAGTGAAAGCAGTTTTGTCAGCTCAATGGAAAATGCCATTCCAAGTGGTTTTAGCAGCATCAAGGCCCTCGATCGCGAAACCAAACAGATTCATAGTGCTGAAGTTCTGGATATTAGTGTCAATGGTTACCGGATTAAATGGACTGGTATTACCCCTGCCAATCTGAAAACCGGTGAATTTATTCTGGTTCAGGAAAAATCACAGCGCCAGTGGCGTGGTGGTGTGATTCGCTGGATCAAGCAATCGACCGACAAGAGTCTGGAAATTGGTCTGGAAGTTCTGGCTCAGGAATTATTCCCTTGCGCGGCTTATAGCCGTACCGAACGCCATCATGTCAATTATCAGCCTGCACTGCTGGTAAAAATGACGCAACTGGATCAGGTCACGACCAGTGTGATTGTCTCTGGTTCACAGATGTTTAGGGAAAAACAAACCATTCATTTACGCCTCGGTCAGAAAGAATTAAAAATCTATCTGACCAAAGCACAACTGATTACGCAGAGTTTTATCCGTTTTGATTATGAATTATTGAATGATCAAGAAGAAGAAATGATAGAAAACTTTATCGGTCAGCACATGAATGAAAGCAGAAATCATGATTTATGGGAAGCATTGAAGTGAGAAATCCATTATTGTCTAAAAAGTTAAAACGTACCGAAACACGTTTACTGATTATTGATGATAATCAAATTAGATATAACCAAATCCGTGATCTTCTGACCAGCAATGACTATCAGGTTGATGCTGTCCTGCTTGATGATTTGCAATCTTTTGAAAAACAGTTAAATTTTAACTGGGATCTGATTATCTTTGGCCGTGCTTATGATCTGAAATATGAACAGGCCTTAAGTCTGGTGCGTCTTTCCCAGCAGCCTCATCTGCCGATGATTTTGCTTAAACCGGATGACTATCAGGCTGAACACTATGCCCAGTATATTCATAAAGGAATTTATGACATTCTCAATTTTGACTACCTGGAACGCTTTTATGTGGGACTGGTTCGGGCATTGTCATTTAGCCGTGTATCGCAGACCCAGCAACATTTGCTCAATGAACTGGAAGCAGCACAAAGTCAGACACAATCCTTAGTCGAAGATAGTAATCGTGCCATCGCAACCATTCAAGAAGGGATTCATATTCAGGCCAATGCAGACTATCTGAAACTGTTTGGCTTACAAAGTGAAGACGAGATTATTGGCCTGCCGCTGCTAGATCTATTACAACCTTCTGATCTAAACGACTTTAAAACACGTTTCAAAAAGATTTCTCAAGGCCAGGTGGATTTAGGCCGGGTTGAAATCCACTCTCTTAATCCGCGTGTCGCCGCATCTAAGCCATTAAAACTGGAATTCTTGCCATCCAGCGCTGAAGAAGATGCACTACAAATTACTATTGATACTCAGGCTCAAGCAGGCAATACCGAGAAGCCAGCCGGAAAACCGAGTACGTTCCAGCTCCTTAAACGTGAAATAACCAAACAGTCCGCACCTGTAAATGCCATGGTAACTTTCTCTTTAAGTTCCTATGAACCAGAAGTTCTACAGTCTGAGTGGACGACGTTTAGTGGATATTTCAAAGCTGTTAAAGAATTCCTCAAAGAACAAACCCATGTTCCATTATTCAAGCTGGAATATGACGTCCTTGTCGGTCTGTTCCAGGCAGATTCCAAAGCAATTCTTGAATCCAAACTGATCGGATTAAATGCACTCAGCAAGCCACAATTAGTGACAGTGGGACAAAATTCGTTCCCGCTCAATTTACGCATGGGTTATGTGGTTCTGGAACAGGGTTTAAATGATGAAGCGCACTGCAATGAACTGATTGCACGAGCCTTCTCTACGTCTTTACCTCAAGCAGAAGTAGCACCTGAATTTGTACTGGATATTCCTGCTTCACTGAGCAACCAGCCATCTCTAGAAATGCCGCAGATCGATTTTAGTGTGGCTGAAACACCAATCGAAAGCCCAACAGTTGCGGCGATCAGTCCAGCAGTCAGCTCTATTCCTGCGGCGACACCTCATATCCTGAAAGCTTTGAGTGAATGTCTGGATCGTGGTGAAATCCATTTAAAATATCAGCAGTTGTATGATAAAGAAGATACCCGCCTTTATACTTATGAAGTGACCAGCGGCTTCATTTATGAGAATAAATGGCAGGATATTTCTACACTCCTTGAACTGCATGAAGATGATGAGCTGTCGATTAAACTGGATCGCTGGATTCTGGTTGAAGCCAGTAAACAGTTGCACAACTTTATTACCCAGTATCCGGATGCGACCTTAATCGTGAATTTGAACCGTGCGGTACTCTTTAAAGACCGTAGCTTCCCGGAATTTATTTCCAAGCTGATTACGATTATTCGCAGCAAAGTCCGACATCCGCTGATCCTGCAATTCTCTGAAGAAGATATTCTGCTGAATCAACAGGATGCGCAGAAATATCTACGTGTTCTGCATGAACATGGCGCGCTGATTGCGCTGCGTGATTTTGGTCAATCGATGTATAGTCCGAATTTGCTGCGTGAGCTGGAAATAGATGGTGTCAGCTTGCATTCCAGCTTGACCCAGATGCTGAATAACGAGACTGGAGTCGAGCAGCTGCAGGAAAAAATCACCAGCTATAATGATATCAAACCGCTGAATATTCTGGTCCGCGAATTAAATGATATGACCCTGTTCGCCAATGCCTGGAATGTTGATGCCCGCTTTATTCAAGGGGATTATTTCCAGAAAAAACTCGATCACCTGATTGATGTACAAGAGCATTAAATAGTTATATGCCTGCCATGCGGTTACTTTCCAAATGGCAGGCACAAAAAAACGGGCTTGAGACCCGTTTCTTTTATTTTGGGTATTAACGTTTAACAGAACGTGACATACCAGCAAAACGTTGTTTGAACTTGTCGATACGACCGCCAGTGTCAACGTTCTTTTGCTTACCAGTGTAGAATGGGTGGCAAGCTGAACATACGTCTAGGTAAAGTGTTTCTTTACCAGCAGCTGAACGAGTTTCGATTACGTTACCACATGAACAAGTCGCAACTAAAGTTTCATATTTTGGGTGAATATCGGCGCGCATGGTCGATTACTCCATTAGATTCAAGAAGGTTTAGCTGTCATCGCTATTGATCACTCTCAAATGAGGAAGCAGGAACAAAGTTCATGCAGATCAACACCACAACAGACCATTCTTTTGGCCCACCGAGACGGATACCGTCAGAGCTAAGCACAACAAGTGGGCATTATTATACGTGAAATGAATTTAATATGCGAATTATTCTTCTGCTTCTAACTCAGCCTCTTTGGCCCACACATTGGCAATAATCCCGCAAACCATCAATTGAATCTGATGAAAAATCATGATCGGCAAGACAATCATGCCCAGTGGCTGGCCAATAAATAGAATTTGTGCCATCGGCACGCCACTGGCCAGGGTTTTTTTAGAACCGCAGAAAAATACCGTCTTCTGGTCAGCGCGACTAAAACCCAGCCAGCGTGGGATATACAGCGACAACAGCATCACCAGGGTCAAAAGCACCGAACAGGCTAGCAATAACAGCAATAATGTACTGAGACTGACTTCATTCCAAAGTCCCGCTACTACGGCGCTACTAAAAGCACCATAGACCACCAGTAAAATTGAGCCTTGATCGAAGAACTTGACGATTTTTGGCATTTTCATCATTTTTGGATAAATCCAGGGACGTAAAATTTGCCCCAAGATAAAAGGTACCAATAACAACAGCGTAATCTGGATAATCGAAGCGGTTGGGTCAAACCCGTGCTCAGATTGACCTAAAATAAAAAATGCCACCAATACCGGGGTGATAAACATACCAATCAGATTGGAAAAAGAGGCACTACATACCGCTCCGGCGACATTGCCATGAGCCACTGAAGTAAAGGCGATCGAGGACTGCACGGTGGATGGCAGGAAACACATAAACAGGAAGCCCCAATACAGTTCCTGTCCGAGCATGGGTAATAAAATCGGCTTGGCCAAAAGCCCGAGAATCGGAAACAGGGCAAAAGTTAGCGCAAAAACTAAAGTATGCAATTTCCAGTGCATAATGCCTTGCACCACAGCTTCACGGGACAGTTTGGCGCCGTGCAGGAAAAACAGGATGGCAATCGCGCCTGTCGTCACCCAGCCAAAGACTTCAGCCGCCTGCCCCGAAACTGGCAGCACACTGGCCAGCAAAACCATCACAAACAACAGTATCGTAAACCGATCCAATGCCAAGAACTTAAGCATATCCCTATAATCCCTCAGATTTTATTGTTTGATATAAAAATGCCCGGCTATCTTAACAGATGCCGGGCCCATGCTATGCACTCAGATTGATGTAATATTTTCATCTATACATGAATGCATTTCATATATCTCGCTACGTCACACTTAGTTATTACGTGCATTGTTGTCTTGCTGGATCAGCTCGATTTTATAGCCATCTGGGTCTTCTACAAATGCAATGACAGTCACACCGCCTTTCATTGGGCCAGCTTCACGCACCACATTACCGCCACGCGCTTTAATCTCTTCACACGCCTTGTAAGCATCATCAACTGCAATCGCAATATGACCATAAGCATTGCCCAGTTCATAGCTGTCTGTATCCCAGTTATGCGTCAGTTCCAGTACGGTGTGATTTTCTTCATCGCCATAACCGACAAAAGCCAGGGTAAAACGGCCTTCTTCGTAATCACGCTTACGAAGCAAAGTCATGCCAAGTACTTCAATATAGAACTTGAGAGATTGTTCTAAATTGCCTACACGTAACATGGTATGCAGCATGCGCATATTAATCATCCTTCTGTACAGATTGTTGTTGGTGTTCACCGAGCAGTTTTGCGACCCAAACCACCAGAATCAGGATCGGAATCCCAATTAAAGTGGTCATCAGGAAGAAATTCGGATAACCGATATTGGTGACTATAGTACCCGAATATCCGCCTAAAATCTTAGGGGTCAGGGTCATGAGTGAGCTAAAAATCGCATATTGGACAGCGGTAAATGACACACTGGTCAAGCTCGACAAGAATGCAATAAACGCAGCACCAGCCAGCCCAGCAGCCAGATTATCGACAATAATCGCAAAATAAAGCCACTTGTCGCTATAAGGTTTAATTACCTTACCACTGACTTCGACTGTATCTGAACTGTTGCCATCCACCACTGCCAAGGGCTGAATATCGACATCCAGATTCTGGCCAGGGATGAGCTGATCATTGACCTGATAAACATGTGTGGTTTGCTGAAGCGCCTGGCTATCTTGCATCAGGACTGCACTGACAATATGTGCGGGTGACTGAATCAGTTGCTGCGCAGGAATCGCGGCAGTAAATACGCCTTCACTTTCCAGTTTTGCCTCAATATTCTGATCATTGATTTGCAAAACAATTTTTTGATTCTGCTCTAGTGTTTTACCGACATACTGGCCGCGCACCACAATAGTCTTGTCCTGTTCAACTGCGGTGAGGGTATTGTCACTGGTAATTGGCAGGATCTGTAACTGGGTACTGCCCTGTTGTGCGGTCAAATACGGCATACTGACCTGCACTGGCGCTTGATTGGTATTATCTGCATTAAGATAAGCGGCTGACACTTGTAGCTGTTTGCTCTGCGCCAGTACAGCACTCGGTACATCTAGCTTCCAGTAACCCACTTCATCGGTCTCTGCCTGATAAACCTGATTAGCGACCCTAACTTCGACAGCTGCCAGTTTTTCACCTGACTTGACCAGTCCGATAAAAATCAGGTTGGTGGAACAGGCCAGCACGGCACCGACAAACATCAGTTTCATGATGTTCATTTTCTGGGCCAGTAAACCACCGAGAAAACCACCAATTAAAGAGAAAATCACCCCATAGACTTTGACCGCTTCGGCAATCTGCTCTTTACTGAAATTCAGGTCCTGATAGAAGACGTTGGAAATGACCCCGGCAATGATATCGGAAACCCGATAAAAACCGATCAATAACAACAGCACCAATGCCAGTTTTAAGCCATAGCGCCTAAAGAAGTCTGCAACCGGATTAACCCAGGTTTCATAGGCCATCTGCTTGTTGACTGCACCCATTTTCACCAAGCTTGCACCAATGGCAAAGGCAATCGCACCAGAACCAATAAAGCGTAAGGCTTCAAAGCAGAACAAGGCAAAAGTATCTTGAATGGTGAACTGTTCGGTAATACTGACGACCAGATTGCCGGAATAGATATAGCTCAGTACAAAGCTGATCACTGCGACAAAAAACACTGCGACTAAACGGAAATAATCACTGCGCAGATAATGTTTAGGCACACGGTCAACCTGCGGTTCCCGAATGCAGAGCGTGGTGACAATTCCGACCAGCATTACCGCGGCCATGGCCAGATAAGTCCATTTCCAGGCATCGTAAATATAATTGCCTTTGGCTGTTCCCAAATAGGCTGCCAGAAACAAGGCACCAGCACCGGCCACGATCATCCCGATCCGGTAACCGGCATTATAGGTGGCAGCCAAGACGGTCTGCATCTGGGTTTCCGCCAGTTCAATCCGGTAGGCATCAATCACAATATCCTGCGTTGCAGCAGAAAAGCCAAGCAGGACTGCACCCAGCGCCATTTGCTGTAAATGAGTTACGCCCAAAGCCGGATCAGAAAAAGCCATAATGGAAATGGCGCAGACAATCAGAATCTGTGCAATCAGCAACCAGGCTCGACGGCGTCCCAGAGCCTTGGTCAGAAAAGGCACTGGCAGTTCATCAATGAGTGGCGCCCAGACGAATTTAAACGAGTAGCCCAATGCTGCCCAGCTAAAAAAAGTGACTGCACTTTTGCTGATTCCGGCCTCACCTAACCATAAAGACAGACTGGAAAAAATCAGAAGAATCGGGACACCGGCCGAAAATCCCAAGAACAGCATGATCAAGGCACGTCGATCTAAAAATGCTGTAAATGCGGATTTCCAACCCGTCGTTTGTGTTGTCATTGCTTTATTATTTTCCGCGGAAAAACCAATTGCTGCTATTCAATCCTGTAATAGCGCATCTTTCAACAAGATTTATATATTTATCACATTTCCGGTTTTTTATTTTCTGGCAAAAGCCACATGTTCGCTTGAATTTTCCAAGCAAATCTGTATACCTTAACGCTTATCAACGTAATATTTCGTTTTGGATTTCAACAGTGACCCAGAGACTCGATCAAATTAATTCTTCTATCGCCAGCAACAATACGACAACACCAGAAAATATCCGCTCAGATTTACTTATCTCGGCATTTGAACAAAGCGAAATTCACAACACCCTTGAGCATACCCGCTTAAAATCCACCCAACTGACGCACATTCCAAACCTAGAAAAAATTCCGGCGTCGACCAAACGGATCAAGCCCCTGAATAATTTCTTGGGGCAAGACCGCGCACGGGCTTCGGTAGAGGCCGGGATTGCCTTACCTTATTCAGGCTATAATATTTTTGCCGTGGGTACGGCTGGCTTGGGCAAACGCACCATGGTGAAGCGCCTGCTGCAACAGCATGCCAAAACCATGGAAACCCCAAACGACTGGGTCTACGTCAACAACTTTCAAAACCAGCGCCAGCCAATAGCATTGGAGTTTCCCGCAGGTCAAGGTCCAAAATTTCAGGCCATGCTAAATCAAAGCTGGCAAACCATTCTGAAACAGCTCGAACGCCGTTTTACTGCGGAAACCTATCACAACCGCATTGAAATGATTCGCCAGGAAACTGGCGATGAACAGCAACAGGCGCTGATCGAACTCACCAAAGAAGGTGCAGAACTCGATCTGAAACTGATCTCGCGACACGATGAACACTGCTTTGTTCCCGTACATCTGATTGATGACAAATTACAGGAAATGACTCAGGAAGATCTGAATGCGCTGAGCAATCAGGATCGGGCCGAATTGGCGACCAATATGCGCTATATGGACAAAAAACTGGAGCGTCTGGGTTTGCATCTGGGTGATCTGGAAGATGATGCACGCGACCGTGTTCAGATTCTGAATCGTGATATTGCCAAACAGGTGGTGGTGCCACGTGTAGAACAGATTCTCTCCAAGTTCAAACATGTGCAAGGCTTGGAACATTATCTAAAATATTATGCCGAAGATATTATCAATAATGTCGAAATCGTGCTGGAACAGGAAGAGGATGATTTCACCCCGGCACTATTCAGCCGCGTACCGGCACGTTATCAGGCCAACGTGATTATTACCCACAAGCCGAATAGCGGTGCGCCAGTCATCTTTGAAGATTTTCCAACACATTACAATTTACTCGGCCATGTGGAACAGCTAACCCAAAATGGCACGATCACCACGGACTTCACCCTGATTCGTCCGGGAACGTTGCATAAAGCCAATGGCGGCTTTCTGATGCTGGAAGCGGAACAATTACTGGAACAGCCTTATGCATGGCAAGGTTTGAAGCGTGCGCTTAAATCCGGGCATTTAAAACTGTCTTCACTTGAGCATATGATCACGCTAACCGGCAGTATTTCAATTGAACCGGCATCGATTCCATTGAACATTAAAGTGATCTTGCTGGCCGAGCCTGAAATTTATTATGAAATTCTAGAGCTTGAACCGGAGCTAGGCAGCATCTTTAAAATCCGTGCTGATTTTACCGATACATTACAACGTAATGACGACAACGAGCAGGCCTATATGCAGCTGATTGCCGACTATGTGCAATCGGATAAATTATTGCCTTTTGACCGTTCTGCTTTGGCTGCACTGCTCACAGATTCCAGCCGTCAGGCCGAAGACCAAAGCTCACTATCATTACATGCCCTGACCTTGGGTGACCTGATTCGTGAAGCGCATCATCATGCCTTTCAGGCCGGTGACAAGATGGTCTCGGAAAAACATATCAATACTGCACTCGATCATCGTAAATATCGCTTAGGCTATTTGCGTGAGTTATACTGGCAGGATCTGACCCGTGGTACACAGCTAATCGAAACCCGTGGCCATCGTCTGGGACAGATTAATGCTTTGTCGGTAATTCATTATGCCGATGTCGAATTTGGCCTTCCTTCACGCCTGACTGCTTCGGTGTATCAAGGGGGTGGTGACATTCTCGACATTGAGCGCAGTGTGGAACTCGGTGGCTCCTTGCATGCCAAAGGCGTGTTATTGATGTCGTCTTTCCTGAAAGCACATTTTGGTCGTGAACAGACCCTGCACTTCTCTGCTGCGCTGGCCTTTGAACAAAGCTATGGTCAGGTCGATGGTGACAGTGCCACAGTCGCGGAACTGTCTGCCCTGCTCTCGGCGATTAGCCAGTTACCGATTGATCAATCCTGGGCCATTACCGGCTCTATGAACCAGTTGGGACAAGTACAGCCAGTGGGCGGTGTCAATGCCAAAATTGAAGGTTTCTTTGATGCCTGCAAGCTGCAAGGTCTGACCGGCAAACAAGGCGTGATTATTCCACGTCAGAATATGCAGCATCTGATGCTGCGTAAAGATGTCACCATTGCTGTCGAAGAAGGTCAGTTCCATATTCACGCGATTGATACCATTGATCAGGCGCTGGAAATCCTGATGGCGCGTCCTGTCGGTACCTTGGATAAAAAAGGTCGCTATAGCAAAAATTCAATCTATGCCGCAGTGATGGCACAGCTGGATTATTGGCAAGCGATTGAAGATGGTGCCGAACTGGTCGAAGTGCCGAAGAAAAAGAAAAAAAAGAAGAAGAAAAAAGACAAGAAGCAAATCGTCGAGCCACAAACTGAAGTTGAAGCTAATGCTTCGACAGTTGAAAAGCCTGATGCAGCGACAGAGGATTAACCCTGACCTTGCCCCAGGCAAAATAGAGACAAAAAAAGCGCTTCTCAATGAAGCGCTTTTTTAACATCTGGCTTGATTTAAATCTTAATTTAATTAAGCATCAGCCGCCGGACTGTACTGTTCAACCAAAGGCTTTAATTCGCCTTTTTGGAACATGTCGAGCATGATATCGCTACCACCGATCAATTCACCATTGATCCAAAGCTGTGGAAATGTCGGCCAGTTGGCGATTTGTGGTAACATCGCACGAATGTCCTGATTTTCCAGAATGTTTACATAAGCAAACGGACGACCAATCTGACTGAGTGCTTCTACTGCACGTGCAGAAAAACCACATTGTGGAAATTGCGGTGTGCCTTTCATATAAAGAAGTACTGCATGTTTAGCAATTTGGTCACGAATTAACGCTTCGGTATCGCGTGCTTGTTCAGTCATTGATAAATCCTCAACTCATCTGTCTGGCATTATACCCAAATCCAGACAAAACAGTATGTCTAAAGCAATAATTCCAATTTTATTTACAATTACCCTTTAAATCTGAGCGGGTTTTTGCTTATATAAGTTTTTCTTTCCACCTAACAGTTAAGAGTTAGTCATGAATAATATTACCCTCGCACCGGTACAAACTGATCAACCTTCTCACTTGATGCCTGTATTTGGCCGTCAACCGATCAGCTTTGTCCGAGGACGAGGTGCATATCTGTATACCGAAGATGGTACAGAGTATTTAGATGCATTAACCGGAATTGCAGTATGTGGTTTGGGCCATGCACATCCAATCATTGCCGAAGCGATTGCTGAACAGGCAGCGACCCTGATTCATACCAGCAACCTGTTTGAAGTGCCTTGGCAAACCGCTGCCGCACAGAAACTGGCTGAAGTTGCAGGCATGGAAGAAGTATTCTTCTCCAACAGTGGCGCAGAATCAAATGAAGGTGCAATCAAAATTGCACGTAAATTCGGTCATATGCAAGGCATTGCTTCACCCAAAATTATTGTGGCGGATCGTTCTTTCCATGGCCGTACCATGGCCACCCTTTCTGCAACAGGCAATAAAAAAGTTCAGGAAGGCTTTGGCCCGCTGGTCGAAGGTTTTATTCGTGTACCTTTTGGTGATCTCGAAGCGATTGAAGAGGCAGCGCTTCATCATCCGGATATTGTAGCCATTTTAGTTGAGCCCATTCAGGGTGAAGGTGGTGTAAATACCGCACCTCAAGGTTTCAGCTATCTTGAAGAGATTCGTCAAATCTGTAACCAGCACAACTGGTTGATGATGCTAGACGAAGTGCAAACCGGGAATGGCCGTACGGGCAAATATTTTGCTTATCAGCACACCAGCATTATTCCTGATGTACTGACCACAGCCAAAGGCTTGGGTAATGGTTTCCCGATTGGTGCCGTCATGACTCAAGGTCGTGGTGTAGGTGTATTAACTGCCGGTAATCATGGTTCGACTTATAGTGGTACAGCTTTGGGTTCACGTGTGGTCTACACCATTCTCGATATTATGCAAAAAGAAAATATCGTCGCCAATGCTGCGGAAAAAGGCGCTTATATCGTGGATCAGCTACGCAACAAACTGGCCGATCAAAATGTGAGCGTGCGTGGTTTCGGTCTGATGATCGGAATTGAATTACCGAAAGAATGTACTGAGCTGGTCGCAATTGCACGTGATGAATACAAAACCATCATCAATGTGACTGCCGGTAATGTGGTTCGCCTGTTGCCTACCCTGAACATTACTCAGGAACAGGCTGATCAGCTGATTGAGCGTTTAGTGAAAATGATCAACGCTTTTTTGGCCTAAACCCTGCGCTTAAAAACAAAAAAGCCGCTTGAAAGCGGCTTTTTTATATTCTGTATCTTATGATGCGGCTTGTAAAATACGCCCACCAGAAATCTGGTCAAAATATTGTTTCAATGTATCTAGGCAACGAAGAATTTTTGTCGGTTGTTGCTCACGTTTCGGCATGACTGCATATAGTGTAATCGGTGGAAGTCGCCATTCAGGCAAAACTTCAACCAAAGTGCCATTCAGTAAGTCTTTTTTCGCATCGAGATATAAAATCTTGGCAATCCCATTGCCCTGCAAGCACATCGATTTTGCCACCAGACCATTATTGGTACTGAAACGGGATTTCAATTCAAAATCGGCTTTTTCTGCAGTATTGACATTTTGAAACTGGAAATACTGATGATTTTTGATATGGGTCAAAGGCAGCACATCATGATTTTTAAGATCATCAGGACGTGAAATAATGGTGCTCTGATTAATATAACTCGGTGTCGCCACCAGAATTTGCTCAATCTGCATCAATGGCACCACCTGAAGATTGTGCTCATCATTTTTCTGTTCAAATCTTAAGGCGATATCGATACGCCCATCCAACAAATCAACCTCATGATTATTGGTTTCCAGATGTACTGCCAGGCCACGATGTGCGGACATCCAGTGAGAAAGTGCAGGAATCACATGATTCGCGCACAATTCTGGCAAAGCAACAATGCGCAGTTCACCCACAAGATCATCGCGTAATTCATTGATTCGGACTTTACCGCGCTCTGCAGCAGATAGCATTTCCTGGCAACTGTAGAAAAAAGCTTGTCCCGCTTCCGTCAAACTTAACTTTCTCGTTGAACGATTTAAAAGTACCACTTCCATATCATGTTCTAATGAGCGAATTTGTTGACTCACGGCGCTGGTCGTAATCCCTAATTCACGGGCAGCACCGCTAAACGAGTTTTTTTCTACAACACAAGCAAAAACACCCATTGCTCGAAGTTGATCTAACATAAATTTCCCTCTAAACTTATGAGATG
Source organism: Acinetobacter sp. YH12106 (assembly GCF_013418995.1). Taxonomy (NCBI): domain Bacteria; kingdom Pseudomonadati; phylum Pseudomonadota; class Gammaproteobacteria; order Moraxellales; family Moraxellaceae; genus Acinetobacter; species Acinetobacter sp. YH12106. The sequence goes on along the minus strand of NZ_VPAV01000001.1, from coordinate 125,672 downwards.
CCTCATCATTTGATAAAAGCAACTTATTGTATTATACGGCGAAATTCACGTTTTGCATTATTTATTTAATTGTTTGGTAAAACTGTAGTTGGATTAATCGGTTTGCCGTCTAAGCGCACCTGAAATTCAAGCATGGTTCGCGTTGTACCAGTTGAACCCATTTCTGCAATTTTTTGCCCCGCTTTTACATTCTGTCCGCTTTTTACATCCAGTTTGCTGTTATGGGCATAAGCCGTAATATAGCCATTAATATGCTTCACCAACACCAGATTGCCATATTCTTTCAGGCCATCTGCGGCATAAACCACCTGCCCGTCTGCTGCTGCAAACACCGGATCACCGACATTGCCGCTATAGCGTGTGCCTTTGATATTAGATGCCAGATTATACTGCTGCAAAACTGGGCCATTAGACGGTTTTACCCAACCTAAACCCGCGGCAGTAGAGACGGGTGTCATTGGCGCCGGCGTGCTCACACGCGGTGTAGTCTGCACGGTGGTCGCTGGTGTAACTGGGGCCGGTGTTGGTACTGCAATCGTTTGACGCTGGATAGGGGCTGCCTGAGTCACTGCCTGCGTGCTGGTACTGCGACGTACGGTATTATTTTTCAGGCGGATCGACTGTCCCACATAAATCCGGTAAGGTGCAGCAATATCATTCATCTCGGCAACACTGATATAGTTCAGTCCATAACGTGCTGCGATCCCACTCAATGTATCTCCTGAACGTACCGTATAGAAATCAGGAGCTGTCGCATAACGCGTCGCATTATTTACTTGAGGTTTGGTTGCACAACCGGTGATTACTCCTGTAGAAATAACAACGGTTGATAAAACTAGGGTTTTAATCAGGGCTGCAGGCGAAGCAACAACACATTTCGGTAACACCAAGAACATTATCTTCCTCTCTAAGATCTATACGGTTGCAAAATCCCGTTAAGATTAGCAAAGTTTTACTGCAATATACTTGCAATCGCGAGTTTTTCACAAAGTTATAACACTGAGAACGCATTTTCTGCCAATTGTGTTTGAAGATTCCGCAAAACCTCATAGTTGGTGGCATCCATCTGAATCGGAGTAATGCTGACATAGCCATTGGCCACAGCAAAGAAGTCCGAGTCAATCTCGCTCAACCCTTGCTTGGGTTCTGCTACTGCTTCTCCAGACAGTCCAATCCAGTACACCTGACGACCACGTGGGTCAACATGACTGGTGATGGGCTTCGACTGACGGCGGCGGCCTTGATAAGTCACTTTTTCACCCTGTAATTCAGCCATATCCGGAATATTGATATTAAAAATATGACGCTCAGGAAGAACCGGCAAACCGCGTGCAATAAAATCATGTACCCAGTTGGCAGCCAGCTGATAATCCTGAGGGTGTTGATAGCTGCGTACATTCGGCCCACTCAATGACACCGCAATAGCAGGATGTTTACTTAAGCGACCTTCAAAGGCTGCCCCGACTGTACCGGAATACAAGACATCATCCCCCAGATTGGCACCACTATTAATACCGCTGACCACCAGATCAAATTCAAAGTCAAACAGGCCGTTCATAGCCAGATAAACACAATCTGCCGGAGTACCATTGACAGCCCAGACATCGGGAGAAGTCTGAATCGGGCGTAAAGGTCGGTCCAGAGTCAAAGCACTGGAGTAACCACTGCGCTCACTTTCTGGCGCTACAATAACAATCCTCCCCAAAGGTTTTAGAGCCTGTGCCAATGCTTGAATACCCGGTGCAAACACACCATCATCATTTGAAACTAAAATATTCACTGAAAAATCTCGTCGCGCTAAAAAATGACTGGTTAGGACATTTAATTGTATTAGTGCTGGAATTATATATATTTACTGCTCGACATCCATCTTTAAAATATGTGGCTCAAGATGATTAAAAAATTCTCTTTATTTAGTGCTTTCGCTTTAAGCCTGGCAGTATCTGTTTCTCCTTCAGTTATGGCGAGCGAGCTGACTGTTGACGAAAACAATACCATTGTGAAAGAAGACATCGCATCGGCACAAGTCATGGCTGAGGTTTGCCCGGCTATGATTGGCCAAAATGCAAAATTAGACAGCATTATTCAGACTCTCATCCAGTCTTATCTTGCAGACTACTCAGATAAAGGCATGAGCTATCAAAAACTACAGGCAGATAGCGAATATAAATCTTTACTGGAAGAAGCTCGTCAGGGTGCAAAACAAACCAGTACTGACGAACAAAAAACCGTATGCGAAGAGATTCTGGATTACCAGGGCTAAGCTAGATAAATCTTCAAATAAGACGGTGTAAACATCGTCTTATTTTCTCTTACAGATTTCTTCATAATTCTACAGCTTCGCTACATTTTCCCACTTTTCAATTTCAAAAATAAGTTTAAGCTAGGCAAATTATTGTTCTAAATCTATTTTTTGAGTTTTTTAATGAAATATCCATTACTTCAAGCCATGACACTTTGTGTAGCTTCTGCCGTGACTCTTTTAGGAACATCTGCATTTGCAGCCAATGAAAATATCAATGTCACGCCAACCCAGCAAGTGACCAAGCAGGAACTGGCTGCGATTTATGTTCTTTCAGAAATCTGCCCGAGCATGGTTAAGGACAAGTCACAGTTCAATCAGGGCTATACCAAGCTGGTGACTGAATATATGCCAGGTCAGCGCAATCCGGTTGCAAGCTTAAACCAGATGGTTCAACAGAACGATTTCCGCAGTATTCTGGCTGAAGCACAATCTGATGCCAAGAAAGCTGGCAAGAAAAAAAATCAGGTGATTTGTAATGAATTAACCACCTATAACAATTAACCTGCTTTTCTGCCGATTACTTACAATACTTTTGAAATAAGACCGGGTTTCCCATAGAAGTCCGCCTAGCTTTATCCTAAAATGCTAGGCTCTTCGTGCTTACATCAAGATATAGGAACCCACTAGAAATGACCCAAAAAACTGCCCTTGCTGCATTATTATTAGTTCCTAGTTTTAGCTTTGCAGCAACTGTCCTATCTGCACCACCAGAATTGAATAATAAATCCTACGTGCTAATGGACTATGAGACAGGGCAACTTCTCGCTTCAAAAAATGAAAATGAAAAATTAGCCCCTGCTTCAATGACCAAGATGATGACCAGCTACATCATCGAACAAAAACTATTGAGCGGTGAACTCACTGAAGATGAACAGGTTCGCATGAATGAGTCAGCATGGTGTCGCGGTAGTAGCGCGGAATCATGTATGTATGTGCCTTTAAACGGTACGGCCACTGCACTTGAAATGCTGCGCGGAATTATTATTCAATCGGGTAATGATGCATCTAAGGCCATGGCTGAACATATTGCAGGGAACGAGGGTACCTTTGCACATATGATGAATCAGGAAGCCAAACGTATTGGCATGACCAATACCAGCTTTATCAATTCAACCGGTATGCCTGCTGAAGGTCATTATTCGACTGCCAAAGATATGGCAACGCTGGCACAGCACATCATTAAAGACAGTTCCAAGTATTATCCGATTTATGCTGAAAAAGAATTTACCTTTAATGGCATCAAGCAAGGTAACCGTAATGCCCTGCTGTATACCGACCCAAGTGTAGATGGCTTAAAAACTGGTCATACCAATGAAGCAGGGTACTGCTTGACCACCTCGTCTAAACGCGGCCCTACTCGCTTGATTTCAGTTATTTTTGGTGCACCCACCATGCAGGAACGTGCAACGCAGACACGTGAATTGCTGGCTTGGGGTTATGCAAACTTCGAAACCAAAAATGTTCAACCAGCTAAACAGGTACTTGCTAAAGCCAAAGTCTGGTTCGGTAAGGAAGATGAAGTTCAAATCGGACTTGCTGAAAACTTTAACGTGACCATGCCGAAAGGTCAGGCCAATGCGATTAAAACCCAGCTGGTGGTTCAACCGAAACTGACTGCACCATTACAACCGGGGCAAGTTGTCGGTAAATATGTTGCAACTCTGGATGGTAAAGTCATTTCAGAAAAACCGCTAGTGGCTTTAAATGCAGTTGAAGAAGCAGGTTTCTTCGCGCGTATGCTCGACCATATCAAACAGTTCTTCAGCAACTTGTTCTAAGTCTGAACAGACCATTTCAGTCTTGAACCAAGACCAAAGCACTCATTCAGATGGGTGCTTTTTATTTTATACTATGCACATGATCCTTCATCATTTATCGGACAGATCGCTATGAGCCAGAATATTCGTTCTTATTTAGACACGACCCCGCAGATTGACACTTCATGTTATATCGATCCGATGGGAATTGTAGTCGGCGATGTGGTCCTAGCTGAAAATGTTTCGGTCTGGCCCTTTGCGGTGATTCGGGGTGATGTCAATTCAATCCGGATTGGTAAAAACTCGAATGTGCAAGATCATTCGATGTTACATGTCAGTCACAAGAAAGCCGACAAGCCTGAAGGCTCCCCTTTAATTATTGGTGAGGATGTCACGATTGGTCATCATGTAAAATTACATGGTTGTACCATTGGCAATCGTGTTTTGGTCGGTATTGGTACGATTATTCTGGATGATGTGATTGTTGAAGATGATGTAATGATTGGTGCAGGTTCGCTTGTTCCACCGAATAAGGTTTTGGAAAGCGGTTATTTGTATGTGGGCAGCCCTGTGAAAAAAGTGCGTCCGCTGACAGATAAAGAAAAAGCATTTTTACCGTATTCAGCGCAGAATTATGTGAAGGTATCGGGGAATTACAAGTAAAAAAATTATTTAAAGCAGATCCTCTAAAGCAAAATTTTCAGCATGATGATTCCAAGTTCATCATGCTTCTGATATGCTTAAAACATAATAAATTATCATTATAGCAATTTTAATAAAAATATATACTTACAAGAAAAACCCAATATAAAAGTATGAATAATTTTTCTATAAAAGCGAGTTAGTTTCTCATATTTTGAATATATCGTTGTTATTAAAAGTATCTTTATTCATGTTAACAATATACCAATAAGAATTTAAATGATGACACGTCCTTTCGGCATTCAAGGTTCCACGACTTCACACGGTGGAATAGTTATGGCAAGCCAGTCCAGGATTACCCAAATGGGGATCTCCTTCTTAAGAGTTGGTGATGGTTTTGCTTGTCCCAAATGTAATATGTGGTCAACACTAATTAAAAGCCATGATCATGTCATTATGGATGGGAAAGCAGTGGCTTATGCAGGTGATCACTTTAGCTGTGGGGCAATCTTAATGCCAAAGCAAGTTCATGTGGTTGGAGCTTCTCAGCATACTGTACATGCCTTTCTGCAACAAAAAAGAAACCTATATTCAAGTACCCAAAATTTCGTAGAGAATCCTATTCCTGTAGAAGAACATGGACTAAAGTTCCAGCTCATAAATAAAAAATTCAATATACCTGTAAATGGATATTTTTATCTATTAACAACAAATGATGGGAAAGAAAAGAGCGGCTTTACAGATCATGATGGTTTTACTAAAATCTTGCATACAGGAATTAAATCCGAACAAGTCGATCTACATGTTTTTGACTTTTCCCAACCCATGAATAAATGGGAATAATGATGGAAACCACAAAATTAGCCTCTGCCTATAGTCGCATCATTTCTGGAAATTCTAATATTTGGGAAGCCTTTCCAGAGGAAAAAAAAGTCTGTGAATTTTCAGAACCATTATGCAACAGTGTTATTAAAGTACGAAATTACTATATTGCTCGTCCTTACAACTTTTTGATGAGCTTAGATCAATGGTCGAGTATCACAAATAAGATAGAGTTACTTACAGCTATCAGGTTTGGGATGGAATGGGATACTAATAATTTGCCTGAAGGGTATTTATCAGATCCTGCATTTCATACTCAAATGTATATAAAGTTTCATAACTATCTAATGAAAAATGTGATGCGCGAAGCTCCTAAAATTGTAGCTGAATTTCAAAAAGCTGTGTTTAAGGCTCGGTTTCTTACGACTTTTACCATTGATGAAGTAAAAGATATTCCTTATTTAAACACCCAAGATCAATTAAAGTCTGCTCTAATTAAAGCTAAGAAACTACAAAATCAGATTGATAAAATTAATATTGTTGATGCTACAAGAGATATGTTTTTAATCCAAAATAACAAAGGGCCGATTACAATTAATAAAAATATGTTTATTGATGTTTTTAAACAGGATTTCAATCCAAATATGATTCAAATATTAAAATCTCAAGGCCTATACTTAGGTGATCCAGTCAATGTCATGTATAAAAAAATTAATAACCCTTAGTTCATTATGTTTCATATTTTTGGCAAGTTGTTCACTCGCCTCTCAAACCGACATAAATAGTGAAGCACTAAAAAATGCCAATCGAGGAATAGTAGGTACATTGTTGTCCGATGCCAAAGTGTACCAAATTGCCTCCTCATCTGAATTATCTCCATTAACGCAACAGTTACTATTTTCGACACTGGAAAAAATCGCTGTGATTCGAGGCTATGAGCAAACGATTGGTAAGTCTTATCGTTTTGATGAAGACTTAAACATTGCTCAAATCAATCAAATCTGTTGGATGGGTGTTTTTCTGCAAAAATATAAGCAATATTTACCCACTAAAATTGACAAAAATGAGAGCTACATCTGGGTTGATGCTTATGTTAAGCATTGGCAACACGACTTGAATGAATCTTATCGTGATACATTGATTGAAAATGACTGCAGAAAATCAGATTAATTAAATGTATGACTCATAATCTGATTGAGCGGGATACTGATTATATTTGGTTTATTTCCCATTTCTCACATGTAAAGGAGATAACACCTTAAAGAAAAAACTGATCATCATAGCCACACACCCCAAAATTTTATACAATAGTGCATCTTTATCCATGGTGCTGTTCTATGACCGCTTGGACTGCTCACGTCACTGTCGCAACCGTCATCGAAAAAGACGGAAAATTCCTGTTTGTCGAAGAACATACAGAAGCTGTGACACACCCAGTATTTAATCAGCCAGCAGGTCATGTGGAATGCGGTGAAACCATTATCGAAGCCGCAATTCGTGAAACCATGGAAGAGACCGGACATACGGTTGAAGTGACCCATCTTTTAGGGATGTATACCTATACCCCGCCCATGTTTCCGGATCGTACTTATTTTCGTTTCTGCTTTTTAGCCAAATCCACTGACTACGACCCAAATGCCGCTTTAGATACGGATATTGTCGGCGCAGTCTGGATGACATTGGACGAACTGAAAGAATCGGCGCGTGCCCGTAGTCCCCTGGTGATTAAAGCCGTGCAAGATGCCCTGTCAGGTCAAAAATACCCTTTATCGCTCATTTACGAGCACCAAAACTCTCCCTTAATTTCAAATTTGGATGCCTAATCCTATGCAACAACGTGTCATCGTCGGTATGTCGGGTGGTGTAGATTCATCTGTTTCTGCTGCGCTTTTACTTCAACAAGGTTATCAGGTTGAAGGTCTTTTCATGAAGAACTGGGAAGAAGATGACGGCACAGAATATTGCACGGCGATGGATGACCTTGCCGATGCTCAGGCTGTCTGCGACAAAATCGGGATTAAACTGCATACCGCAAACTTTGCCATGGAATATTGGGATCGTGTATTCGAGCATTTTTTAGCAGAATATGCGGCTGGCCGTACCCCAAACCCAGACATTTTATGTAATAAAGAAATTAAATTCCGTGCCTTTCTAGATCATGCGGTGAACTTGGGTGCAGACTTTATTGCCACAGGTCATTACTGTCGTCGCGGTGCAACCATGACCAATTCGCGCGGTGAAGAATACGCACCACTCTTACGTGGTGTTGATCAGAATAAGGATCAAACCTATTTCCTGCATGCCGTACATGGTCGTGAAATTAACAAGACATTATTCCCTGTCGGTGAAATTGAAAAGCCGCAAGTCCGTAAAATCGCTGAAGAATTAGATCTTGCTACGGCAAAGAAAAAAGACTCGACCGGGATCTGCTTTATTGGCGAACGCCGATTTAATGACTTCTTGAAGCAATATTTACCGGCACAACCCGGAAAAATCGTGCTGGAAGACGGTAAAGAGGTTGGTGATCATCACGGCTTAATGTACTATACGCTCGGTCAACGCGGCGGCATCGGTATTGGCGGAATGAAAGGCGTCGCGGAAGGTGCCTGGTTCGTATTACATAAAGATATCGAAGGCAATCGTCTGGTGGTGGGTCAAGGCCATGAGCACCCACTGATGCAAAGCACCATGCTTTGGAGTGAAGCGATTGACTGGGTGGCCGGCGAGCAGGATATTCCTGAAACAGGTTTCCGTTGCTCGGCCAAAACCCGTTACCGTCAGACTGATCAAGCCTGTACGGTGTACCAAGATTCAGAATCACCCAATGGTGTACGTGTGGAGTTTGATGAACCACAACGTGCAGTGACCCCAGGTCAAAGTGTGGTGTTTTATTCAGGTGAAGTTTGTTTAGGCGGTGGTGTGATTCATCATACCAATGCACCTAAACCTGATTTTATAAAAGGATGAATTCGGCATGACGGAGTTACCATTTCAACCAGCCACAACGTTGAATACTCGTCAAAATCGCGCTTTGGCGTTAGCGGGTGTGTTTCAGGCCACCCAGCTGACCCATATGACCGCATTGAGTGGTCAGCAAAGTATTGGTGAAAACGGTAACTTTTATTTTGAACAGTTGATTAAAGCCAGTCTCAATATTCGTCCCGGCAATAACGAAAATGCCCAGACCCTAGACTTTTTTAATCAACTGGCCGATATTTCCTTAGGCTTAAAAACATTAGAAAGCAGCATTATTCAACCCTTCAATACTTCGCCAAAATCCAGAATTCCAAAACTTTCCAGCACCAAACTTCCAATGAGCTATGCCATGGCACTTCTTCAATTAGAAAAGAAGGTCTATAGCAATCCCAAATTTGTTGAAATTATTGAACAGTCCCAACAGAAAATTCTCAGACAGCTTTCCTTTTTCGATAACAATTACCTGCACCCCAGCATCATTGCCAATCTGGCTCAAACCTATGTCGATACTGCGGGATCAATCAATCCGCGCATCATGGTTCGTGGCAATGCCGAAGCCTTTAAAGATGCCGGACACACCAACCGCATCCGTGCTTCCCTCTTTACCGGTTTACAAATGGCGCACCTGTGGCGTCAGCTCGGTGGCAGCTCCTGGGGCATGGTATTTGGCAAACGCAAGTTGCTAAAAGATATTCAGAATCTGGCGCGTTTACAGTTTCAGGTGGTTTAACTGATACTGCACGTGTTTCGTTTTACGTTTAATTCCAAAATCTAAGGAATCGATATGAACGCTTTAACTGCACTTTCTCCACTAGATGGACGTTACGCGAGCAAATGTGATGCTCTACGTCCCTTTCTTTCTGAGTTTGGTTTAATCCATGCTCGTGTGACTGTTGAAGTGCGTTGGTTACAGGCGCTTGCGAACCATCCGGAAATTACTGAAGTTCCGGCGTTTTCAGGCGAAACTAATGCAGCGCTTGATGCGATTGTAAGCAATTTCTCTGAAGATGATGCCAATCGCATCAAAGAGATCGAACGCACCACCAACCACGACGTTAAAGCGGTTGAATATTTCCTGAAAGAAAAAATTGCCAATATCGATGAATTGAAAAATGCCGGTGAATTCATTCACTTTGCATGTACTTCTGAAGATATTAACAACCTGTCACATGCCTTGATGCTGAAAAGCGGTCGTGATGTACTGGTTGCATCTATGCAGCAAATCATTGATTCAGTTGTTGCACTTTCTGAAAAGCATGCTGACCAGCCAATGTTGTCTCGTACGCATGGTCAAACTGCAAGCCCAACGACGTTGGGTAAAGAAATGGCGAACGTGGCTTACCGCCTTGCACGTCAAATCAAACAGTTCAAAAATGTTGAACTTCTAGGCAAAATCAATGGTGCAGTAGGTAACTACAATGCGCACTATTCTGCTTATCCAGACATCAACTGGCCGGCACATTCACAAGCATTTGTAGAATCTTTGGGTCTAGATTTCAACCCGTACACCACGCAAATCGAGCCACATGACTACATGGCTGAACTGTTTGATGCCCTGCGTCGTTTCAACACTATTCTGATCGATTTTAACCGTGATGTTTGGGGTTATATCTCGCTTGGTTTCTTCAAGCAAAAGCTAAAAGATGGCGAAGTCGGTTCTTCAACCATGCCGCATAAAGTAAACCCGATTGACTTCGAAAACTCTGAAGGTAACTTGGGTCTTGCCAATGCTGTACTTGCACACCTTGGGGAAAAACTGCCAATTTCTCGCTGGCAGCGTGACCTGACTGACTCTACTGTGCTGCGTAACATGGGTGTTGGTTTTGCACAAAGCTTAATTGCTTTCGAAGCATGTGCTAAAGGGATCGGCAAACTTGAACTCAATGCTGCGCGCATTAACGAAGACTTAGACAATGCGCAAGAAGTGTTGGCTGAACCGATTCAAACTGTAATGCGTCGTTACAACGTTGAAAAACCATACGAAAAATTAAAAGCTCTGACTCGTGGTCAGGCCATGACTCGCGACATGATGGTTGATTTCGTAAACGGTAACGAGTTAGAAGCGGTTCCTGCTGCTGATCGTGCGCGTCTAGCTGAAATGACACCTGCTTCTTATACAGGTAATGCTGCTGAACAGGCCAAACAAGTGGCTGAGCTGATTGCTAAAATCTAATTTAAAATAAGACCAAAAGGCGAAGCTCAGGCTTCGCCTTTTTATTTATAATGTGTTTTATTCTAAAAACGATATTTCATCATAACGACATGATTGAGCAGCGACTTTCCGCCAAGCATTATGCGAGCATGGGTATTTTAATTCTGGCGATTCTGCTTGCCAGTATTCGTCCTTTAGAACTGGAAGCGTATCTCTTGCATCAGGCCGGCACGGTTTTCATGATCAGCATGCTGCTGGTCTGTCTGTATAAAATTGGGCTGAATTTTTTAAGTTTTAATTTATATATCCTTTTCCTGTTTGTTCATGTGATTGCTGCACACTATCTGTATTCCTATGTGCCTTATAACCAGTGGATTGAGCAGATTTTTGGCTTTCATCTGAATGAAGTCATGCATTGGTCACGCAATATGTTTGACCGTTTTGTTCATCTGGCCTACGGATTACTCCTTTACCCCATTTTCTATCGCCTGTTTCAGGTCTGGTTGCCGCAGCAAAAACCTGTGGTCATTTTCCTGCTAGTGATTCAGTTTGTGGTGGCCAGTAGCATGATCTATGAATGGCTGGAATGGTTGATCGCGATTGGCTTATCTCCCGAAGAAGCGGAGAACTATAATGGACAGCAAGGTGATAGCTGGGATGCGCATAAAGACATCTTGCTTGCCACATTAGGCGCGATATTTACGGGTAGTCTCATGCTCTTACAAAAAAGCCCACCGAAGTGAGCTTTTAAAATCAAAATCTTATTGAATTAAGGTTTGTGATCAACTATTTCATTACATTCATATTTTTCACTTATGAAAGTGGGCAATATTGCATCCAGTCATCTTTCATTTTTTGCAGTTCATTACCCGTCAACATTTCGCTGTAATAAATAAAATAGCTTGCATCAGGATATTGAATTTCATGTCTATACATCATCCCACGTAGAGAAATAGAAAATTCTTCTGGGAAATCATCCAAGTTCAATTCTTCAAACTCGTAATTAAAATAACAGTTTTGTGTTGCAAGATATGCTTCAGCTATAGCCATGTTTCTGCTCTAACAATAAAATATGCTTTATTTTATCCGATTAGCTGTAGGGATGTTTTGCATTTCAGTCGGTTCAATCCATTGAACAAACTTAGATTCTGACAAATGTGCATATTTGAACTTATCTAAATATTCAAAGCAGACCTTTTGAGCTTTCGGCATTTTCTCTAGATGCTGATCGAAGAGTAAATGGCGACTATATTGAGCACCATCAAAGCGAATAATCACACCTTCAAACTCCTTACCACCTCGAGTTTTATGCACCTGATAAGACTGCACCACACCACATGCCTTCGATGGAATAACAGGCGGATCATCTGGCTTTAACACAGCATATAGAATAAAGAGACATGTGCCCGGGATAAAACCCAGCCAAAATAAAATTTTTTTTCGATCTTCATTTTGTAACTTGGCTTCAGCGTACAATGCACATGCTATCGGACAGATCGCAATAGTCAGAAAACCTAAAACAAGAATAAGGGTGAGCATGCCAGTAAAAGACGCATTGAATTAGATCTTTTATAGCATACTAACAATAACTTAAGGCATAAAAAAGCTCACCGCAGTGAGCTTTAATATATATTCAATTTTAACTGAATTAGAGTTTAGGATCGCGCATCTGTACCAGATTTGCATTGGCTTTGCTTAAGCTTTCCATGACCTTATTCATTACAGTCGGAATCAATGAATCCGCAATTTGCGCTGCCTGTAAACCCAGCTTTTCACCCAAGGTTGGTTTCTTGCGGGTCTGGATCGAATAAACATCATGTTGCGTTAGCAAGTGCAGTAAATATTCATCTGAAGTTTGCAGTTTATCTACCAAGTTTAAATCCAGTGCATCACGACCATACCAATGCTCACCGGTTGCCACTTTTTCCACATTCAGCTGCGGACGGTATTTTTCTACGAAATGTTTGAATAAAGCATGCGTTTGCTGTAACTCTTCTTCAAACTTGGCCTTCCCTTCTTCGGTGTTTTCACCAAACATGGTCACGGTACGTTTGTACTGGCCTGCGGTATAGAGTTCAAAGTCGATTTTATTGTCTTTCAGCAGACGGTTAAAGTTAGGCACTTGAGCCACCACCCCAATCGAACCGACAATCGCAAATGGTGCAGACACAACTTCATTTGCGATACACGCCATCATATAACCGCCACTGGCCGCTACTTTATCGACACAGATGGTCAAGTGAAAACCGGCATCACGTAAACGTACCAGTTGAGCAGCGGCCAGACCGTAGCCATGCACCATACCACCCGGGCTTTCTAAACGCACCACAACACGGTCACGACCCGCTTTAGCCGTGGATAAAATCAGGGTAATTTCTTCACGTAAACTTTCGACCGCAGAAGCGGCCATATCGCCTTTAAAGTCCAAGACATAGATTTTTTGATTGGTTTTCTTGCGTGCACGTGCTTCTTTTGACAGCTGTTGTGACAACTGCAAAAGCTCCAGTTTAGAGCCAGTCGTTTGCGCTATTTTTTTTCGTTGTTCATTGATACGCGCATTTAAATGACTGACACGGATTTCAGCGGGCAGTTTCGGACTATGAAATAACATAAAAAATCTATTCTCTATTTAATTCGGCTTATATCCTTAGATTAGGTCAATTCTGATTTTTTCAACAGTATTTATTGATCTTGTTGCCAAGCATGTCCACGACGGATCAATAATTTATATTGATTCATAATTTCATGGATCGCGAACAAACGAAAATACAAAATAAATAAAAGTGTATAGATTACAGCTATAATCGAAGCATTCATTGGCCACCAGGTTAATATAATAAAACCTCGATGACTTGTCCCCGAAGGGGTCATCAATGAATATACCGCAATAAAAAAAATGATCGTAATAAGCACAAAGAAGTATTCACCAAAACGCGTATGCATTAATGGTTTCTTGCCCTTCTCTTGTGCTTTTAGATAACGATGAAATTTAAATTGAGCATGTGCTGTAATATAAACACGCCATTTTTGTTTAACTTCAATATTATATTTTTGATGCTTTAACATATAAAAAATCACAAAGCCCAAGAAAGTATTCACGATCACAAACACGTCATAGAGCCAACGATGATAGTTGGTCATTCCCTGACTTTGTGAAGTAATGAACAAGCCTTCATAAGGGACAATCAAGGCTAATATGATACTAAACAGCACCATCACTAAACCAAAATATTGATGAGTATATACTGTGCCGAATAGGCTTCGAAACATATCTTTCATCGCGATTTGCGTCAGTTTAGCTTTTTCTTTAAATTCAGGTGTCTGTTGCATTATCATTATAAATTTTAAAAAACTTATAGAACATAACAAAAAACAGAACCCTAAGATTCTGTTTTAAAAGATTTATTTTTAAAATCGTATTAACCAAAACGCCCTGTAATATAAGCTTCAGTCAATTGATGGTCTGGTTGGGTAAAGACTTTCTCGGTCGCATTCACCTCAATTAAATCACCCAGATGGAAATACGCAGTACGGTCAGATACACGCGCTGCCTGTTGCATGGAGTGGGTTACAATCGCAATGGTATATTGAGTTGAAAGCTCAGAAATCAGCTCTTCTACTTTTGCTGTTGCAATTGGATCCAGCGCAGAACATGGTTCATCCATCAGAATCACTTCAGGCGAAACTGCGATGGTACGCGCGATACATAAACGTTGCTGCTGACCACCTGACAAACCTGTTCCCGGCTGATTCAAACGGTCTTTTACTTCTTCCCACAAACCGGCTTTACGCAAACTGCCTTCGACAATTTCTTCAAGATCGTATTTATCACGTGCAAGACCATGTAATTTCGGGCCGTAAGAAACGTTGTCAAAAATAGACTTTGGAAACGGGTTGGGCTTCTGGAATACCATACCGACTTGAGCACGTAGCAAGACCACATCCAGGTTTGGATCATAAATGTCCTGATTGTCCAGCATGACTTTACCGGTCACACGACAACTGTCAATGGTGTCATTCATGCGGTTTAGGGTACGCAGAAAGGTTGACTTACCACAGCCTGATGGCCCAATAAAAGCAATCACTTCATTTTCATAAATGTTCAGGTCAATGCCTTTAATCGCTTCCGCTTCACCATAGTACACATGCACATCAGATGTACTCAGTTTCACATTTGTCGACTTTTCATCTTTTTTGCTGCTACTTTGCGTATCGAATTGGGAGACAAACGATGTTGCTGGCTTTTGTGTAGCCTCATCATTAGTGAATTGTGTCTGTTGTGGATTCACGGATTGATCCTTTTTTAAGGAGTTTTGAATAACAGTTGTGTTCATGATTCTGCCCCTATTACCAACGGACTTCAAACTTTTTACGTAACCAGATGGCCAGACTGTTCAAGCTGATCATCATGGCCAGAAGTACAATAATTGCTGCTGCGGTACGCCCTTCAAAGAAGTTACGTAACTCATTGCCCTGCCATAAGAAAATCTGCACAGGTAACGCTGTAGACTGATCAAATGGTGTGGCTGGAACGCTGGCAACAAAAGCACTCATCCCGATTAATAACAATGGTGCGGTTTCCCCTAATGCCTGCGCAACTCCGATAATGGCGCCAGTTAAAATACCCGGCAAAGCCAATGGCAAGACATGATGAAAAACCGTTTGTAGTCGTGAAGCACCCAAGCCCAACGCTGCCTGACGAATCGAAGGTGGAACCGCTTTAAGCGATGCACGTGTGGTGATGATGACAGTTGGCAAAGTCATCAGACTCAGCACCAGACCACCGACCAGAGGGGCCGATAGCGGTAAATGCATCCAGCCAATAAAGATCGCGGCACCCAGCAAACCAAACACAATCGATGGCACTGCTGCCAGGTTGTTGATGTTGACTTCGACAATATCGGTAATCCAGTTTTTCGGCGCAAACTCTTCCAGATAGATCGCAGATGCCACCCCAATTGGAATCGAGATAAAGATCACGATCATCATCATGAACAGTGAGCCCAGGAAAGCGCCTGCCAGACCTGATGTTGCCGGTGAACTACGCGAGTCAGGGCTGGTAAAAATATTAGTATTGAAACTGTTTTCGATTACACCTGAGGCTTTCATCTCGTCCGCCACCTGGCGTACTTCAGGACTGAGTTGTTGCTGTTCTGCTGGTAACGAACGATCAATATTACCCGCCAGCCAGACATCGACATTGGCATCTGCCAGAATTTTAACCTCTGTGCTTTGACCGACCAGACTTGGATCATTCATGACCATGTCACGTAAGCGATAAGCCTCAGAACTGGTATATAAATAACCCAGTTCATCACGCTGACTTTCCAGCTTGCTGTCTCTGGCGATCATGCCGTTGATGATCAGTGCATCCCAGTCCACCATGCCGACATCCATTTGCCAGGCAATCATACGCTCTTCAAACTGCGCCGGAGACTCTCCCGCAGCTGGCTTGGGTTTTGGACCAATCTCTACAATGGCCGGATCGAAATGAATCGGCAAACTCATGCTGCTTTGCCAGAAGGCAGGCAAACCTTTGGATAAAATACTGCCGAAGAGCAATACCACAAAGAACAGACCGGCCAATACCGCAGAGAAACCAAATAGACGGAATGTTTTTTCTTTACGATGACGTCGCCCCAAAGAGCTTTGAATGGTCTTCTTACGCTTTTCACGCAGCTCGGCAGCGACGGATGGATCAACACGCTGATCCACAGGCGTTGTATTTGAAGTACTCATTAGTCGTATTGCTCACGATATTTACGCACGATGATCAGTGCAACAATGTTCAAACCTAGGGTAATCACAAATAAGGTCAGTCCCAGGGCAAAGGCCACCAGTGCTTGCGGACTGGCAAAGTCGGTATCACCTGTTAATTGATTGACGATGGTAATGGTGACCGTAGATACGGCTTCAAGTGGATTGGCATGCAGCTGCGGACTGTTCCCCGCTGCAAGTACCACGATCATGGTTTCACCAATCGCACGGGATGCTGCCAACAGGAAAGCACCAATAATACCCGGCAAAGCTGCAGGTAAAACCACCTGACGGATCGTTTCAGATTTGGTTGCACCTAGCCCCAGAGAACCATCACGTAAGGCACGTGGCACCTGGGTAATAATGTCATCGGATAGAGAAGATACGAATGGAATAATCATGATGCCCATCACCAGACCCGCGGTCAACGCACTGGTGGCATTAATTTCGAGTCCGACCATGGCACCCATGGCTTTAAGAAATGGACCGATGATCATCAAGGCAAAGACACCATAAACAATCGTAGGAATACCCGCCAACACTTCAATGGTCGGTTTTGCCCAAGAGCGGAAGCGCGGTGATGCATATTCTGCCAGATAGATCGCAATCATCAGACCGACCGGTACGGCAACCAAAAGTGCGATCGCACTGACCATGAGCGTACCCCACAGCAATGGCAATAAACCGTAACTGCCCTCGGCACTGCCAGAAGTACTAAAACCCGGGTTCCATTCGGTACCAAAGAAGAAATCCAGTGGACTGACGAAGCTGAAGAAGCGCATCGCTTCACCAAACATCGACATGACAATCCCGAGCGTGGTCAGAATTGCCACACCCGAACACAATGCCAAGCCGATATTAATCATTTTCTCGACTTGGTTACGTGCGCGGAATTCCTGGCTAATACGTTTTTTGGCCCAGACCAGACCTGCCAGTGCAGCCGAAATCACCACTGCCAATTTGGCAAAAGTCCCAATGGTCGAAAATTTAGCTAACTGTTCTGCTGCGGCCAGTTCATAGGCTGCAGGTGTATCACTGACACCGAAACCTGAGGCAAGTGCCTGAACGCGATCAACAACAACGCCCAGACTTGCCGGATCCAGATTGGCCGAAATATCCTGCGGCAAATGGTTGAGTACCACTTGCTCCAGAAAACTTGGCTCAACCATATTCCAAACAATCAAAATTAAAAACGCAGGGATACCACACCACAGTGCAACCAGTGCACCATAATATCCGGGACGCGAGTGTAAGTTTGCAGAATTGCTTCCCTTACCTGCTAAGTTACGGCTTTTACTTAATCCGATTTGATAGGCTATGGCCATAATGGCCAATAACACACCTATAAGTAGCAGATTCATGTATTCTCCACTGTTTTCTCAATTTTCATGGTTTGAAAAAACTTGTTTATCGCAAAAAGCCGATGGTAGGTTGACCCTACCACCAGCGATTTCAAAATCATCGATTATTTTACAATGACCGCTTTACCAGCCTTGAAATTTGCAAGGACTGCTGCGCGTTCTTTATCAGACATTGAAATCAGACCTGCTTTTTCCAGCTTAGAGCCCTTACCAGATACCTTCTTGTTCAGGAAGTATTCAGTAAACTGTGGTAGGCCTTTGATCGATTTCAAGTGTTCGCCTTTCACGTAGAAGAACAATGGACGTGATACCGGATAAGCACCATTCAAAATCGTTTTTTCAGAAGGTGCTACATTGTTCACAGTTGCAACACGTAAGCGGTCACGGTTCTGGTCATAGAAGCCTAGGCCAAACACCCCGACTGCACTTGGAGAAGTTTTCAAACGCGCCAGTGTTTCGGTATAGTCGCCTGCAATTTCAACTACACGGCCATCTTTACGGAATGTGGTACAGGCTTTTTTCTTGGCATCTTTGTCTAGAGACTTAATTGCAGCATACGATTCACAACCTGCATCCACCATTTTCTCCTGGAACACTTCGCGCGTACCATGATTCGAAGCAGGAATCACCAGCGTGATCGGCTCATTCGGAAGTGCTTTGTCAATTTGGTTCCAGCGTGTATACGGATTGGCGACCATTTTCCCATTTGATGGAAGTTGTGCAGCAAGTGCAGCGAAGACATGCTGTGGACGCAACTTATAAGCCGCTTTATTGGCATTTGAAGCAAATACGATACCGTCATAACCGATTTTGATTTCTAATACTTGGTTAACGCCGTTCTTTTTACATTCAGCCAGCTCGGTAGATTTGATTTGACGCGAAGAGTTCGCGATATCAATGGTGTTATCACCCACGCCATTACAGAACTGCTTCAAACCGCCTGACGAACCGCCAGAACCGACCACTGGTGTTTTGAATTGTGGGAAGGTATTACCGAATTCTTCCGCCACGATACTGGCATATGGAAGTACAGTTGAAGAACCTGCAATTTGAATGGTGTCACGAGCTGCGTGTGCAGTCGTTACAGCAGCTGCCCCGGTTATTGCCAATGCTAAAGCTATATTTGTAAAGCGCATTCTAGTATCTCTCTCATTTATGCAAATTTGGAGTACGCCACTTTTTATTCAGTTTTGTACTTCTTTCGATACCTGCATTTTGATTTTAGAATATGACAGATAAGTTACAGCTTTATTACGATTTAGTGATTTTTAATCTAGCAGTTTTTTCTTGATTAAATTTTTATGGATTTCAATGATTAAGTTCTTTTTGTCATTCACTTCAATAAAAAATTTTAGACCAATGACATGTAACAATTTTTATAAACCTGAACTCAGGATAAATCCTGCTCCCTAGCGTTACATAATTAGATGACGATTTTATAACAGCTTAAAATAAGTACATATACTCGGTATTTTTCTGATGAATCTACCTATAGAATTGATCATTCTATGACTCAAAAATAAAAAAAGGAGATCATTTCGATCTCCTTTTTTCACACCACCATCACTTATGCAATGGGTGGCGTATAAGTACCATCAGCAATTGAATCTTTGATACGATCCGCTTCTGCAAGCACCAGTGCCAGCAAGTTCTTCACGTTATCCAGCGTTGCAACCGGGCTTAAAGTCGTCATTTTCAAGGATTGAACCTGAGCGACTTTCGTCACACCAATATTCGCTTCACCACGTGCAAACAGCTCATCTGCCACGTTCTGGTTCAGTGTATCTAAAAGTTCAACCGGATAGCCCGCTGGAACCACACGGAACAGCACAGAAGCGAATTGTGGCTCAAGCAGAAGCTCCAGACCGTCAGTCACTTTAATATAATCTGCCACATCACGCGTCAAACCAACACCGTGATCGATCATCGAACCATAAAGCTCTTCGCCTAATGCTTCAACCGTCATCCACAATTTCAACGCATCAAAACGACGCGTGGTTTGTAGTGACTTCGATACCAGGTTCGGCACACCATGTTCTTCATCATAGGCAGAGTTCAAGTACTCCGCTTCATAATGCATGAAACGATAGTTTGCTTCGTCTTTCAGCAAGAACGCGCCACACGAAATGGTCTGGAAATAATGCTTATGGAAATCGAGCGTAATCGAATCAGACAGCTCGATACCATCTAACATATCGCGATGATCATTAGACAGAATTAAAGCACCACCCCAAGCTGCATCGATGTGCATCCACGCGCCATATTGGTTGGTGATTTCACGGACTTTCTTCAGTGGATCGATTGCACCTGCATCGGTAGTACCCGCAGTTGCCACCACACATGCCACGATTTTGCCTTCGTTTTGAAGGTGTGCCATGGTTTTTTCCAGTGCGTCCATGTCCATGCGCGCATTTTCATCGACAGGAACAGTCACCACTGACTGGAAACCCATGCCCATCATCGCCATGTTCTTTTGCACAGAGAAATGTGCATTTTCAGAACAGATGACTTTGACATTACGCATCGCATCCGCAGGAATACCATCACGTTGAACCGACCACGGCTTACCGTTTTCGTCTTTCCAGTTTTTCGCGATGCAAGCATCACGTGCCAGCAGTACGCCCATCAGGTTAGACTGTGTACCACCAGAGGTGAATACGCCTGCCTGACCTGCGCCATAGCCTACTTTTTGACGTAACCAATCGATTAACTGAACTTCCATCAATGAACCGGCCGGGCTTTGATCCCATGAGTCCATTGACTGGTTGGTTGCGTTAATCAGTACTTCCGCAATCTGGCTGGTCACCATGGTTGGACAATGCAAATGCGCAAGCGAATGCGGATGATGAACTTTTAAACTTTTATTCAGAAAAAGTTCAACCATACGCTCTAAAGATTTCTCTACACCCAACCCCTGTTTAGAAGGATTAAACGCAATCGCGCTGCGCAGCTCGTTAATGCTGCCACCCGTGTACATTTTGTCATTTTGCAACCATGCTGCAACCGCTTTGGTCGCTTGATCCATGGCTGACTGGTAGTCAGCGATGGATGCAGCATCATTACAAAGTAAAGCTTTACGATGTTCTGCAAAATCTACCATGAATTATGCGCCTCGAACTGCAACAAGAGCTTCAGCAACTGCTTTCTTAAAGCGAGCAATCACTTCAACACATTCGTCATGCGTGATGATCAATGGGCAAAGTAAACGAATTACCGTACCGTTACGACCACCTTTCTCAAGCAATAATTTATTGTTGAAACATGCCGTCTGGATCGCTGCTGCCAACTGACCATCAGCAGGTAAAGAACCCATGTGATCTGCCTTTTGGCGCTCGTCCACAATTTCAACACCAATCATCAAACCGCGACCGCGCACGTTACCAATACATGGGAATTCGGCAGCTAATTTTTTAATCTCAGCTTGCAGGAAATCACCGCGTTCTTGGGCATTTTGCGCCAGGTTTTGTTCTTTAATGGTATTGATCGTTGCAAGACCTGTACCCATTGCCAACTGGTTACCACGGAACGTACCGGTATGACCTGCTGGCTGCCAAGCATCAAACTTACGTTTAATACCGAGTACTGCGAGCGGCAAGCTACCACCAACAGCTTTAGACATCACCACCACATCAGGTTCGATGCCCGCATGTTCAAAGGCAAACATTTTACCTGAACGTGCAAAGCCCGCTTGAACTTCATCAAGAATCAACACGATGTTGTGCTTTTCAGTCACTTCACGGATTTTCTTCAACCATTTCACAGGTGCAGTTACCACACCGCCTTCCCCTTGAATTGCTTCAAGAATCACAGCTGCCGGTTTAGTCACGCCGCTTTCTACATCTTCAATGAAGTTTTCAAAGAAATACGTTAAAGCGTCAACACCCGCTTCACCACCAAGACCCAATGGGCAACGGTATTCATGCGGATACGGCATGAATTGAACGCCTGGCATCAAACCGTTAACTGCGTTTTTCGCAGACAGGTTACCGGTCATGGCCAATGCACCATGCGTCATACCGTGATAGCCACCAGAGAAGCTGATCACCGAGCTACGACCGGTAAAGGTTTTCGCAAGTTTGATGGCTGCTTCTGTTGCATCTGCACCGGATGGGCCACAGAACTGCAAGCAGTATTCTTCTTGACCACCTGGAAGATAAGAAAGAAGTGCTTCAGTAAAAGCATCTTTTAAAGGCGTAGTTAAATCCAGTGTATGCAATGGCAAGCCGCTTGCAATTGTATCCTGGATACTTTGAATGACTGCAGGATGATTATGGCCCAATGCCAACGTCCCTGCCCCAGCTAAACAATCAAGGTACTCAGTACCTTCAACATCGGTAACCCAGCAACCTTGTGCTTTCGCTATCGCTAACGGTAATTTACGTGGATAACTACGCACATTCGATTCCATCTGACTTTGGCGAGTCAAGTAGTATTCGTTTGTGGAATTGGTGGCAGGGTTTACAGAAGTAACGCTCATATCGAATTACCATCTCTGATATGGGTGAAAGAAATAAGTCTGGTGACGTTTGGTCCTTTGACTCGGCGCTTTATAAAGAGGTTCTAGCTAGCAGTTTGTATTTAAATAACTAGGAGGCGGATGATACCGAATTTTTCAGGAAAATAAACAACTTTCAGTTGCATTTTGTCCTAATCTTTATCGAAAAAAAACATCACACCAACCTATAACCTGAATGATCATCTTACAGTGTGACAGCAGAAAGAAAAGCGGGTTCTTTTATGCTTTTTTGTAGCACAGCTAACATTCAGGCAAAAAAGCTTAAAATCCACCATTAAGCACTTAATTATTAACGATAAACATAAATCAAGTAAGAGTGTAAAATGAAAGAAAATTTAACACTCTTACCACAAATATTTCGTAAAAAGATCACAATTGAGATTTAATATTTTAACAACGGCTTAGATGGCCAATTTTAAGAAAAACAGGACAATTTCATGCGTCTCTTAGCACTTACCAGTTTTATCCTTGCATCTACCTTGGCCACAGGCGCATTTGCAGCTCCGGCTGAATCGCTGAATTACAATGTTGTGAATCTTTCAGCAGAGGCCAGTCGTGAAATCTCAAATGATGAAATGCATGCCGTGCTTTATATTGAAAAATCCAACAAACAGCCAGCTGAATTGGCTACACAAATTAACCAGCTAATGAATCAGGCCATTACCACAGCGCGCAAATATCCAACTGTGAAAATCGAGACGGGCGCACAAAGCACTTACCCTATTTATGACAATGATAACCGCAAATTGAAAGAATGGCGTGGACGTGCCCAGATTCGTCTGGAATCGAAAGATTTTAAAGCGGCGTCTCAACTGATTGCTGAATTACAACAGCACTTCCAGACCCAGTCAATTAACTTCAAAGTTTCAGACGAAAAGCGCAAAAAAGTTGAAAATGAGCTGATGATTGAAGCCTCTAAAAACTTCCAGCAACGCGCACAGGCCCTGACTCAAGCTTGGAACAAACCGAGTTATCAACTGGTAAACTTAAATCTGAATACCAATAACTATTCACCACAACCTGTACCGCGTATGGCCATGATGAAAGCTGCATCGGCGGATATGGCTGTTCCAGAGCAGGAAGTTGCTGCGGGTGAATCGCAAATGACGGTGAGTGCCAATGGTGCGATTCAGTTTAAATAAGATTTCATCATATTATTCGGATTTTTAAGAACCACCCTTTTGGGTGGTTTTCTATCATTTGAATATTCTTTAATAATCAAGGCTACAAATTCATACAAACTCAGGTAGGAATTGAGGTTTGACCGGTTTAGAGTAACGGACATTTGTACCAATCCTCTCTGCTCATGTCTCTTGACCAACTGAATCTTTACCTGCTTCATATCCTAAATGTACCTGAACACGCCTCGATCTGGATGATCCACTATGCCTCCCTGATTGCGCATGATCTGGTTTATCTCTTTCTGCTGATTTTTGCTATTGCCTGGTTCCGTGGCAGTTATGAAGTAAAAATTGGCATTATCAAGGCATTTATTTTTACAGCAATTACCTTGTCGATCAGCGAGGTATTGTCCGCGATCCTGAATACCCCACGTCCGTTTGTAATAGATATTGGTCGCACCCTGATCGAACATGCACCTACAGGTTCTTTTCCCAGCAATCATATGAGTATTTTTAGTGGGATTGCCCTATCTTGTTATTTTTCATCACAACGTGATTTGGGAAGAATTCTAATCTGGACAGCTTGGCTAGTAGCTTGGTCACGTGTTTATGTCGGTGTGCATTTTCCGATGGATATGCTGGGTGCATTCCTGATTGCAATAACAGTAAATTTAGCTGGATTACCATTGTGGTGGAAATATCAGGATAAACTCATGCAGTTTATTTTAACTATTCATCAGTCACTGTTTGCGCCATTAATCCTGATGGGCTGGATTAAATAAATCGCATTAAGATGTCATAAAAAATCCCGCTCGAAAGCGGGATTTTTTATGATTGAAATTTAAATCTGAATGACTTAGTAAATCGCCATATGATTGCGGTGAATCATCTCGAGTGAACGCGCTTCACCTAAAACCTGATGCACTTTATCAGAAGCCAGACCACGTACAATATCTGCCGAACGCGAACTAAAGTTAACACGACCGACTGCAATTCGGTGACCTTGTGTATCCACACATTCCACCACATCACCGCGCTCAAAATGTCCTTCAACCGCTTTGACGCCGACAGGCAACAAGCTACGATGATTGTCTTTAATGGCCTTTACCGCACCATCATCAATCACCAAACGACCTGCCGTTTGCAGGTGTGCTGCCAACCATTGCTGATGCGCGGTCATCCGATCTTTGTCAGTCACAAACAAGGTTCCTAACAATTCACCAGACATCAGACGAGATAGCACAGCATCACTATCACCGCTTGCAATTAAGGTCGGACAACCGGACTTTGCCGCCAGTCGTGCAGCACGAACTTTGGTCAGCATGCCGCCGCGACCAAATTTACCACCACCACCGGCCATCTCAAACAGGCTCTCATCCATCGCACGTACCGTATGGAACAGTTTGGCATCTGGATTCGAGCGTGGATCTGAGTCAAACATACCTTCCTGATCGGTTAAGATAATCAGAAGATCGGCATGCACCTGACCTGCCACCATGGCAGCCAGCGTGTCGTTATCACCAAAGCGGATTTCATCGGTAGAAACGGTATCATTTTCATTAATCACCGGAATCACGCGCCAGTCAATCAGGTTCTGCAAAGCATCACATGAATTGAGATAGCGGCGGCGATCTGCCAGATCATCATGGGTCAATAATACCTGCGCCGTTCGAATCTGGTGTTTCTCCAGTACGCTTGACCAGGTATGAATCAGGCCCATCTGACCAATGGCAGCACAAGCCTGAAGACTGGGTAGATCGGTGGGTCGATTCTCAAGTTTCATTCGCACCATACCTTCAGCCACAGCACCGGAAGACACCAGAATAATCTCGTGTCCTGCATTGTGTAGATCTGCGATTTGTCCCGCCCAGTGCGAGATGGCATCTAAATCTAAACCTTGTCCGTTTGCTGTGAGTAAAGATGATCCGATTTTAACAACGATTCGTTTACAACCCTTGAGCTGACGCTGCCCATCTACCACTTCTATCATCTTGTCCTCAGACTCTTCTCTCAGAGATTAGCGTACGTAGTACACTTCCACATCACTATCATCATCGCCATCTTCATCATCTTCATCGTCGCCCAGAATACCGGCAAGACGTTGCTGACGACGCATCTCACGATACGCTTCTTTTGCAGCGATGGTTTGTTCACGTGTTTCAGCTTCAAGCTGATCACGGAATGCTTTCATTTCTGCTGCATATTCTTGATCTTCAGCTTCGCGTTCACGCTGCTCTTCGATCTGATCCATCAGGTAGTAAACCACGTCTTTGGTACCTTCAGCGGTTAAGCCAGAAGTTTCAAAAACCGGGCCTTCCCACTGCAATTCTTCAAGAATATGAGTACACCATTCTTCACGTGTTTCTTCAGCCAATTGGTCGACTTTATTCAGCACCAATACGATCGGCAGTTTTGAAAGTGTTGGGGAGAAATTTTCTAACTCTTTCATAATTGCTTTAGCATTATGTGCCGGATCTGAGCCATCAATCGGTTGTACATCAACGATGTGTAACAAGATACGGGTACGTGCCAGATGCTTCAGGAAGCGAATCCCCAGACCTGCACCTTCAGATGCACCTTCAATCAGACCCGGAATATCGGCCATCACGAATGAACGGTGACTATCGGCATCGACCACACCCAGGTTTGGCACCATGGTGGTAAATGGATAATCTGCCACTTTTGGTTTTGCCGCCGATACTGCACGAATGAAGGTTGATTTACCCGCATTTGGCATACCCAGCAAGCCCACATCTGCCAGAACTTTAAGCTCCAGACGGATTTCACGGAATTCGCCTTTTTGACCATGCGTACACTTACGTGGTGAACGGTTGGTCGATGATTTAAAGTGCGTATTTCCTAAACCACCGTCACCGCCTGCTGCCACTTTCACGCGTTGACCATCTTCGATCAAATCGCCAATAATGTCGCCAGACTCAACATCTACAATTGTTGTTCCGACTGGAACTTTTAATACGGTGTCTTCACCGCCACGACCAGCACAGTTCGCCCCACGGCCATTTTTTGCTCGTTCTGCACGGAATTTACGTGTATAACGATAATCAACTAGCGTACTGGTGTTGTCGTCAGCCTGTATATAAATACTGCCACCACGACCACCATCACCACCATCTGGACCACCAAATGGCACGAATTTTTCACGGCGAAAACTGGCTACGCCATTGCCACCGTCGCCAGCCTCTACGGTAATGACTGCTTCATCAACAAAGCGCATATTGCCAATCCTCTAAAAACTTTAAAACCCCATATTCTGCCATATTTTAAAGAATTTCTCGACTATATTTATATGCTATTCCATGAAGATCGCTTATTTAATCCTGTCATGTTATTGAACAGCCATTAATTTTTGATAAGTTTCAAAACTAAGCTCTATGCTTTTGTTTTAATATACTTTTTAATGATCACTTGATTGTTTTTAATTATTTCTGCTTTGTCGTGCAACTGCCTATAGTGCAGGCAATGTTAAAAGAGTCGGGCCTATGAGCAATTCAGAAAGGAAATCTGTCAGTCCATTGTCATCACAATTTGTATTATTGATGGCAATGGCATGTGGCTTATGTGCAGGCTCTGCCTATTTTAACCAGCCTCTGATCTATTCAATCGAGAAAAGTCTGGGCATTAGTACCAGTCAGGCCGGTTTTGCCGTGGTGATTGCACAGATTGGTTATGTCCTCGGCTTAATGCTTTTGGTTCCTTTGGGAGACTTTCTGAATAAACGCAAACTGATCGTTAACCTGATGGTCTTTGCAGCCATTTCGCAGATATTGCTTTCATTCAGTACGACTTTATCAATGTTATATCTGTTTACCTTGTGTGCCACCTTTGGCGCAATCTCGGCGCAGATCTTAATTCCTTTTGCATCGACCATTAGCCCACCTGAATCCAGCGCTGCTACAGTGGGTAAGCTGATGAGTGGGTTGGTGATGGGAATTATTCTGTCACGTACCTTTGCCGGCTTTGTTTCCACTTACTGGTCTTGGGAAGGTGTGTATTTATCCAGCGGTGTGATCACCTTGCTCTTTGCAGCACTCATGTGGAAAAAACTACCCGATACTCAAGCTCAGGCAGGCTTAACTATTGGTGACATTTACCGCTCTTTGTTTAGCCTTGCAGGTCAGAATCCACATTTAATCCGGCGTGCCTGTGCGGGCGCCTTGGGTTTTGGAATTTTATCGATGATCTTTACCTCGATGACTTTTGTATTAGGCAATACACCTTATTATTTCACCGATTTCGAAATTGGGTTATTTGGCTTACTGGGCGTGATCGGGATTTATTCATCAAGCTGGTCAGGCAAAACCGTAGGACAAGGTAGAGAAAATCTGGTCGCCAAGCTATGCATTGTCCTGATGTTCGGCTCTACACTGCCCTTATATTTTGCCCAGCACAATATTGTAATCTATGCGATTGGTGTGCTGATGGCCTACTTTGGTCTGACAGCCTTCCATGTTTTGAATCAGAATCTGGTTTATCGGATTGATCTTAAATCGCGTTCACGTATTAATGCAGTCTATATGACGATTTACTTTAGTGGTGCCGCTTTAGGTTCGCTTGGTGCAGTCTATGCTTGGCAACACTTTGAATGGATTGGATGTGTAGTATTAGGTTTAGTTTTCTCGATTGGAATTTTAATGATTGATCGCTTGGATTTTAAGAAAATGCAAAATGCTTGATTCACAAAGGAATAAATCGATCGGTTTATTCCTTTTGGTAAAGTACATACTTCATTAACTCTGTTCTAAGATTAGAATTTTGTTCTCGATGAATACTACCTAATTGAGGTGTAATATTCGCGATACGTTCCAAATTTTCACTACCAACCAGTGCGTTATATCTTACATAGTTAAGCAAACATTGATTTTGAAATCTCCTAATTTGGTCTTTTAATTCTCCATCAGATATTGCTTTACCTAAAAATTTAAAAGCATCTTCTTGCTCATTAAATATAGATATAAATTTTTTATTCAATATTTTTATACTTTCATTTCGATCAGGTTTATAAATTAAATAATTACATATTTGATTACTAAGATGCTCAAGCTCAACAAGTTGAATAACTAGTCCTTTACAATAATTAGCAATTACTTCTACCCCTTTCTGCTCTCGCCAACTGGTATAGGTCATTAATATTGCAAGCGGTGCAAAGATCGTTGCTGACCAAAGCAAGAGATTGGTCGCTAAAGCAATATCAACATCTAAAAGTTTGAAGATTGCATAAATCGCAATGCATAAAACTAAAATGATTGCATACACTGCCAGTAAAGTAGCCAACAGATTTTCTGACTTTTTCATCTCTTGCTACCCCAAAAGCAATTTAGCTTCTATTTGGCAACACGTTGTTTATTTTCTAAAATTTCTGGTAAACCACGTTCAATCCAGTGAATCATTTGCATCACTTTATCTGCAGCTTGTGAACCGGTAATGGTCAACTGATATTCCACTTTTGGTGGCACAACCGGATAAACCGTTCTGAGCACAAAACCATCTTGTTCCAGCACTTTTAAAGTCTGGGAGAGCATCTTTTCACTCACCCCTTCAATCCGTTGTTTCAGTTCACTAAAACGATGCACACCTTCACTCAGGCAACGCAACACCAAGACCGACCATTTATTGGCAAGATGTTCCAATATTTCACGTGATGGACATTCAGTTGATAAAACCTGCCCTAGTAACGGACTAATTGCATAATTTGTCATAAATCTATCTCGGGATTTTATTACTTACTGATTTTAATATACTTACTCTTTGTAAGCTAACAGATTAATATTTCGTCAGCAAGCTGATTTACATTTCGTGATTGAATCGAATCCACCCGACTTCAATAAAAAATAAGTATAAAAAAAGAGCCTCCATAGAGACTCTTTTTTAAACTACATCAACAAATTATGCATTTGTTTCTGCAGGAACTTTAGGATAGCTTACGCCGCCCATTTGTTCAGCAATACGTAATACCTGGCAGCTATAACCCACTTCATTATCGTACCAAACATAAGCAGTTAAACGGTTGCCTGAAGTGATTGTTGCTTGCGCGTCAAATACACCTGCAGTGCGTGAACCAATAAAGTCAGAAGAGACCACTTCAGTCGAGTTGGTATAACCGATTTGACCTTGAAGGATCGAACCGATTGAAATCTGACGAATGTATTCATTCACTTCATCACGATCAACGTCTTGACCTAAAGTCAGGTTAAGAATTGCAAGTGATACATTTGGCGTAGGAACACGTACAGAATTACCGGTCAATTTACCTTGAAGTGCTGGCAGCGCTTTAGCAACTGCTTTCGCTGCGCCAGTTTCAGTAATAACCATGTTCAATGTTGCAGCACGGCCACGACGGTCCGCTTTATGGTAGTTATCGATCAAGTTCTGGTCGTTTGTGAACGAGTGAACTGTTTCAACATGACCATTTAACACGGTGTATTTATCATGCAATACTTTCAGTGTTGGAGTAATTGCGTTAGTCGTACAGCTTGCAGCAGAGATGATGCTATCTTCAGCAAGGATGTCCGCCTGGTTCACACCGTAAACCACATTCTTCATGTCACCTTTACCAGGTGCAGTCAAAATAACACGAGCAGCGCCCGGGCATTTGAGGTGTTGAGCAAGACCTTCAGCATCACGCCATTTACCAGTGTTGTCGATTACAAGTGCATTGTTAATACCATATGCTGTGTAATCCACTTCAGAAGGATTAGACGCATAGATCACTTTAATGAAGTTACCGTTTGCAATAATTGCTTCGTTTTCTTCATCTACAGAAATCGTGCCTGCAAATGGGCCATGAATCGAGTCACGACGCAGTAGAGATGCACGTTTTTCCAAATCACCATCAGATGATTTACGAACCACGATTGCTTTCAGGCTAAGACCGCGACCCAGACCTGATTGACCAATCATCAAACGTGCCAGGATACGACCGATACGACCGAAACCATAAAGAACTACGTCTTTATGTTCTACAGCAGCAGCATTACCTTCTAGAGATTTAACAGCGTCTGCAACAAATGCATCGATGTCGCCGCCTTTTTCTTTAAATTCAACAGCAAGTTTACCTAGATCAACTTCAGCAGAACCGATGTTCTCAACTTTCGCCAATGCTTCAAGAATTGGGAATGTATTTACAACCGAAAGTTCAACATCGAGTACGCGAGTACGGCGGTGTGCTTTCAAGATCTGAATCACAGAACGGTTAATTAAAGAGCGACCATAAACTGTAGCTACAATATTTTTTTCACGATATAACTGACCAACAAGGGCAATCATGCGTTCCGCAAGTTCTTCACGGTTTTTCCAGCGACCTTGGTGCTCTGCATGTAGGGCAACGATAGTGTCTTTGCTCACAGATACGTCCTCTAATTAATTGTAAATCTAGGCATAAATTTCAAAACCCCATAATTGTAATGGAATTGGAGACAACTTTGAATCAAAAGCTCACCGAGACGAGTGGTTTTTAACGTATATTCACTATAAATCTGGGAAATAGTTGCAATTAGCTAAATGATTTTGCATTCAAAAATTTTAAAAGCATGCGTTTTCCCGTACGGAGCAGAAATTTGTTAAATGTTGTTTATTCATTCGATCTCTTTTTAATTTTAAGAGTCTAGTCGATCCTGATAGTTTGCCAGATTTTTTTTAAGCGCTAATTGCTGTTTACGCTGCTTAAATAGATGCAGAATTCCTTCAATCACCAGCACCAATACGGCAAGCCAAATTGGAATATAAGTCAGCCACTCGCCAGCTTCCACACGCTCCCCCAAAGCCATCGAGGCAAAGGCCAACAGCACAGGTTCCAGATAACTCAACAATCCAAAGATCACAAAGGGTAAATATCGGCTGGCGAGAATATAGCTACCGAGTCCCAGTGCGCTCAAAAAACCCAATACCAATACTGCCCAGATTAAATGAGAATGATTTAACATGAGCTGCATCGAGTCGCTATAAATAAAACCCAGATAAAATGCAGCGGGCAAAATCAGAAATAGATCCCACCAGAAGCCCCCCAGATGATCCGTAGCAAATTTACGCCGCATGAAGAAATACAAAGGATAGGCCAAAGCCACATAGACCGTTTCCCATGCAATTGAACCAATTCGCCAGATCTCATGCCCCACACCCAATACCGCCAAAGCGACAGCGACCATCTGGAATGATGACAATTTTTCTTTATAGAGCATACAGCCGACCAGCACCATCACCAGAGGCAACAAAAAATAGCCGAGTGAGACTTCTAGGCCACGACCATTGATAGGGCCCCACAAGAACAGCCATAATTGTGTGGTACATAACAGGGAGCTGATCAGCAGCCAGATCAACAAGGCAGGTTGCTGCAAAACCCGCTTAAAGATACTGCTGATATGTTGCAGATCACCCGACCACCACATAAAGGCAGTTAAAAACGGAATCGTGGCCAGCATGCGCCAGGCAAAGGTCTGTTCACTATCTAAAGGCTGCAAGAAAGGCGTAAATACATAGAGCACCCCGAAAACCACCGAGGCCAATACAGATAACGCAATGCCTTTATACATAGTCAAACTCTACTTTCATTCGCCGGCATTATAACGATTAGTACACTAGAAAGCTTGATGCTTCATCTATTTAAAGTGAAATCACTACCCTACTTTGAAATATATTTTTGCTCATAAAAATAAAAAACCATGCCTAAGCATGGTTTCGATTAAGAAGATATTTCTATCTTTGCGTTTGTTTGGTATGAATCACATCACTCAGGTCATAACCCACAGACTGTGCATATTGCAAATATTCGTTTACAACATTTTTATCTAATTGCGGATTACGTGACAGTATCCACATGTATTTACGTTTAGGCTCACCGACCAGAACGGTTTGATAATTCTCATCCAGTTTTAAGACCCAATAATCGCCACGCCCGACCGGAATCCAGCGAATAAATTCGGGCAGGAAACTGACTTTTAATTTGGTATTTTGCGGTGGATCTTGCACAAATGCCTCACCCAAGGATTGGGTGGGCTGACCATCTTTTTTCATACAGCGGTTATCGACCACAATATTGCCATTTTCATTTAAGGTATAGGTTGCAGTGACATCACGATCGCATTTATTTTGAAAAGACAAAGGCTTGCGCGCCACTTCATACCAAGTCCCCAAATAACGGTCCAGTTCTACTTTTTCAACAGTGGCTAATGGCTCATTTTGCGCATAGGCCATCGTCGCCGCGCCAAAACCAAGAAGAACCGCACTACCCACAGCAATTTTTGCCAGCTTCAATCCATTACCTGAAGAATTTTGAGTTGTCATAAAAATACCTATTATATGTTCACAAAATATTTATTTAAAAATTTTCTGTTCTTACAATAGCCTTATCCAAGCACTTGATTTGTTACATTATGTTTGGTTTATGATTGACTTTAGGTCATCGAAATAAAACTTCATGTAAAAAAAATCAATCAAACATCTGGGCTTTTAAGCGCAAAATTTCATCACGCAGACGTGCAGCCTGCTCAAACTGTAACTCTTTAGAGGCTTTCAGCATTTCCTTTTCAAGCTTGTTAATATGCTTCGCAAACATTTTCGGGTCTGCCATGATATGTCGTTCATCTGCACTGATCGCGCGCGCCTGATCAGAAGCTTTCAATTCAATAGAATCATCATCCAATATTTCACCGGTATCAATTTCCTTGATTACCTGACGGACTGCGCTACGCGGAATAATACCATGCTCTTCATTAAACTGAATCTGCTTGGCACGACGTCGATCTGTCTCATCAATGGCTTTTTGCATTGAGTCAGTTATTCGATCTGCATACAAAATCGCCCTCCCTTTCAGGTTACGCGCAGCACGCCCGATAGTCTGAATGAGAGAACGCTCAGAACGCAGGAAACCTTCTTTATCGGCATCCAGAATCGCAACCAGTGACACTTCCGGCATATCCAGACCTTCACGCAGCAGGTTAATCCCGACCAGCACATCGTGTACGCCAGTACGCAGCTCATGAATAATCTTGACGCGCTCAACGGTGTCGATATCCGAGTGTAAATAAGCGACCTTAATCCCGTACTCTTTCAAATAAGAGGTCAGGTCTTCTGCCATGCGCTTGGTCAAGGTGGTGACCAGTACCCGCTCATTGATATCTTTACGCAGATTAATTTCTGAAAGTACATCATCGACTTGCGTCAGTACCGGACGAATTTCAATTTCAGGATCGATCAGACCGGTCGGACGTACCACCTGCTCGACAATCTGCTGCGATTTTTCCAGTTCATAACGTGCTGGCGTTGCGCTGACATAAACGGTGGTCGGGACAATGCGTTCCCATTCTTCAAATTTCATCGGGCGGTTATCTAGCGCGCTTGGCAAACGGAAGCCGTAATTCACCAGATTTTCTTTGCGCGAACGGTCGCCTTTATACATGGCACCAATTTGTGGCACAGTCACATGCGATTCATCAATAATCAGCAAGGCATCATCGGGAATATAATCGAACAAGGTTGGCGGTGCCTCGCCTGAAGGACGTCCAGACAAATGACGCGAGTAGTTTTCGATGCCATTGGTATAGCCCAACTGCTGCATCATTTCCAGATCATAACGGGTACGCTGCTCAATCCGCTGCGCTTCCAGCAATTTGTCATTTTCACGAAAGAACACCAGTCGTTCTTTGAGTTCTTCCCGAATGGTTTCAATCGCGCGGGATAAATTGTCTTTTGGCGTGACATAGTGACTTTTGGGATAAATCGTCACCCGCGGGACTTTGCGCACCATTTTTCCGGTCAGTGGATCAAACCAGCGGATGGAGTCGACTTCATCATCAAACAGTTCAATCCGGATGGCATCCTGATCCGATTCTGCCGGAAAAATATCGATAATTTCCCCACGAATACGATAAGTACCGCGCAGGAATTCCAGTTCATTACGCGAATACTGCATTTCGACCAGACGGCGGATAATGTCATCACGACCAATGCGGTCGCCTTCCACCACATGCAGCAACATGCTCATGTAGGCATTCGGATCACCCAAACCATAAATTGCAGAAACTGATGCGACAATAATTGCATCACGACGTTCTAATAATGATCGGGTCGCGGAAAGACGCATCTGGTCAATATGGTCATTAATTGCGGCATCTTTCTCGATAAAAGTATCTGAAGATGGCACATAAGCTTCCGGCTGATAATAATCATAATAACTGACAAAATACTCGACGGCGTTATTCGGGAAAAATGCTTTAAATTCGCCATAAAGCTGTGCAGCCAGCGTTTTGTTATGTGCCATGACAATGGTCGGACGCTGGGTCTGTGCAATTACATTGGCCATGGTATAAGTCTTACCCGACCCGGTAACGCCCAGTAAAAGCTGATCATGAAAGCCCTGTTCAATACCCTTGACCAGCTTTTCAATGGCCTGTGGCTGATCACCTGCGGGTTGATAACTGGTTACTAATTCAAAGGGTTGCTTATCAGTCACAGCTACATGTCTCAACTCGAATGCGGATCAGGAATTTTAGCAGATTTCAGACTTGCCGGAGCAGATTCCATAGCCAAAATACCGAAATCCAACAGATGATGACAGTCGAGAAATATGTTGAGAATTCTCATATTTAGTCAGTCTTTCAACATTCAGGCCATCCCTGCTTTTTACTTGACCCCAACCCCGATCAAAGGCAACATGAAGATCAGGATGGCCTCGAATAGACAATTATGACTTACCACTATCACGATGAAAATATTGTTAAATCCCTTCCGGAAAATACCGTGTTTGTTTTTGGCAGCAATCTGGCGGGTCAGCATAGCGCAGGCGCAGCAAGAACAGCGCTTGAGCATTTTGGTGCAGTCATGGGCGTCGGTCGTGGCTGGTCGGGTCAAAGCTATGCCATTCCAACCATGAACGAGCATTTGCAGCAAATGCCGCTGTCACAAATCCAGCACTATATCGATGACTTCAAGATTTACACCAAAAACCATTCTAAAAATAAATATTTTATTACGTCTTTAGGATGCGGGATCGCAGGTTATAAAGTCGAAGAAATTGCACCGATGTTTAAAGGCATTTCACGCAATGTCATTTTCCCGCAATCTTTCCGCCCTTTTGTGGAAAAGCCTCTACCCAAATTAAGCGCAAACTTCCTACATACGATTTTTCGCGATTCAGTCATTTTAAATCCTGCGACTGATGAGCTGATTGAAGAATTGCCATTGACCGAAAATGAAAAAAGTCTGGCGAGGATTATTTTAAATACCCAGATCTATCCAACCGACAGCAATGGGCGGGAACGTGTCTTTGAAATTGAAGATATTCTGCATAACCTAAATACTAAACTGGTCGACTTCCAGAGTCATTCAGAAGGCGGCATGCTGTTTGGTGGTGTAATTTTAGCGCTACTTGAGCTATATAATCTCAATGAAAAAGACTTTATTGATGTATGGCAAGGAGTACGAGAAATTGCGCCACCGAAACCGGAAAATAAAGCACGTAAAACTATTCGCTAACCAGATCTGACTGAAAGCCAATTTTTGAATTGGCTTTTTTTATGGGGAGAAGCCATGCAATAGCTCAGGCGAACGTTTAGCTTCCCTGTCGATGCGATGTTCTAGATCTTGAATGCAGCAGCTCAAAGTAATAAAGAATATGGATAATTCAATAGGATTCAGAGTGTATTTTGCGGGAAAACAAATAGACCAATAAAATTGTGATGACTTAAATGCCAAATATTACACACAAAAAAAGCCATGGTTCATCATAGCTTTTTAAGTTGGATCAATTAGCGCTTGCCCATTGAACGACGAGTACCGCGTGGCGGCATCCAGGTACGGTCAGCATAACGCTGCGGTCTTGGTCTTAAATCTTCTAGAACTTCTTCTGCTGCATTCTGTTCTGCCTGCTTGATCGGAAAAGGCAAATTAACTAGGGGCTTTTTTTGGGGAGGCGTTTGGGTGCTCATATGATTCACTCAATAATATATGTGCCTATTGTACAAAAAAACTCAGGTGACTGGGTAGCATGATCTAGGATAAATTCATCCAGCTCTTTTTCTGGCTGCAGTCATGCAGAAAAAAACTAGCCAATTCTCAAACCACTTCCCCCCCTGTGCTTTGTCTCAACTCAAACATGAGCGTCAAATACAAAATCAAAAACATGCTGATAAAAAGACCAAATGTTTTCTAAGGCCAGCTGGGCATAATGGACTTAAATAGCTATTTTTCAGGTAGTTTGATCTAAATAACCCAATCCCACAAAACATAAAATATACGATAGATACAAATATTAACCAACGGTTAACCTTTGACCTGTTGTTCTATAACTGAATTTTTTAATGAAATTCACATAATAAATTTACTAGAAAAACGAATAAACACAGTGGACATGGAGTTCCAAATCAATGAAAACAATGCTGGCATGTATGGCAGGCCTAGCCACTTTACCTATGGTTGCACATGCAGATTCACCTTATTTTAGTCTGCAGGATGGAGATGGCTTTAAGCGCTTTTCTGTATCAGTCGGTGCCTTGCATGTCATGCCGCAAGGTAAAGCACAGCCTGTTCGTGTCAATACTGCGATTAATGAAGGCTATCAATCTAAAGTTGGAGATATTCAGGCGCAAACCGTCATAGACAACCTTGACCCCGACCGCAAACCAAACCGTGTGGTTGAAGGATTAGTCAGACTAATTGGTGCATTTGGGGGTAAAGTATCTAGTGGCCTTTCTGGAGATTCCTACGTATATGGTCTTTCAGAATGGGATAATCCAGGAACAGGTCTGGAAGCCGATGATGTCACTACCTTAGGCATTATGTCCAACTACTATTTTACCGATAATATTTCGTTTGAAATGAAAGCCGGCATTCCTCCCAAGGTCGATATCAAGGGCAAAGGCACAATCTATGCGCCATTTGCCGCTGTGGCAACGCCATTAGGCGGGATTGCAGGTAATTTGAATCTTGCTAATGACATTAGAATTACAGATCTAGCCCAGTCTAGCAAAGCAGCAGAAGCACGTGCCTGGACCCCTGCTTTTGAATTCCAGTATCATTTTGGTAAAACCGGGGTCAATAAATTCAGACCTTATGTAGGGGTAGGCTTAATGTACGCTTATTTCAATGAGCTTGAAATGGATAAAGGCATTGAATCTGATCTCGTTGCTGCAGGTCATATGATCCAGAATATTATTAATCAGAATGCTGGTGCTTCCTTGGAAATGAAGGACAGTACTGGCAGAATGAAAGTGGATCTTGAGGCTACCGATGCCTTTGCTCCCGTAGCGACTGTGGGCTTCACTTATGATTTCAATGAGAAATGGTTTGCAGTTGGTTCAGTATCTTATGCCCATTTGAAAAATGAATCTAAAATTACAGTAATTAATGAAAATACCGGACAAACCCTGATTAGCTCAAAAGCTGATGTGGAAATCAATCCTATTCTGGCCTATGCAGGATTCGGGATGCGTTTCTAATTTCAAGATCAGGTTTTAGGAAAACGGCTTCGGCCGTTTTTTTAAGCTTAAAATATTGATAAAAAAAATTTATCTTTTGATTAATTTTTATTTTATCGCCTCCATAGCTTGAATCGAATACCATAAGCGCTTATTTCATCTGCATGCTCACCCTATGTCCGATACTCCATTTTCCAAAGCGCTTATTTTTATGCTGATTGGCTCCGCTATCATTCTGGCATTGTCATTGGGCGTACGTCATGCATTTGGTCTTTATCTGGTGCCGATGAGTGATGAATTTGGTTGGGGACATAATGTTTTTAGCTTGGCGATTGCCATGCAAAACCTGATCTGGGGAGCAGTACAACCCATTACTGGAGCCTTCGCAGATAAATATGGCAGCAAGATTGTCGTTGCCGTAGGTGGGGCACTCTATGCCGTGGGCTTGCTACTCATGGCGGTCAGTTCTACTGGACTGCTGTTAAATCTGAGTGTGGGCCTGATTTTAGGTCTGGCCCTGTCTGCAACATCTTTCCCGGTTTTACTGTCTGCTGTAGGACGTGCTGCACCACCAGAAAAACGCAGTCTGGCGATGGGTATTGCCAGTGCGGCCGGATCTTTTGGCCAGTTTATCATGCTGCCTTCGACCCTGTTGCTGTTACAGAATGTCGGTTGGTCAGGAGCATTGGTGGTCAGTGCGATTTTGATTGCCCTGATTGTACCACTGGCCTGGATGCTGAAAGCACCAATGTATATTCATCCAAATGCAGCATCTACACCCAATAAAGTGTCCCTCAGTTTTAAACAGATTCTGCTGGTAGTGAAAAATCATAAACCCTTCTGGTTTCTGTCTATGGGCTTTTTTGTCTGCGGTTTCCAGGTGGTATTTATTGGCATTCACCTGCCGGGTTATCTGATTGATCACGGTTTTAATGCCACCACAGGGACTATTTTTCTGGCATTGGTGGGTCTATTTAATGTGGTCGGCACCTATACTGCAGGCTGGCTCGGGGGTAAATATTCCAAACCGCATTTGTTGATGGGTCTCTATGGCTTACGCGGGATCGCAATTACTGCCTTTCTCATGCTGCCACTGAGCACATGGACAGTCTATGCCTTTGGTGTCATTATGGGATTACTCTGGCTATCGACCGTTCCGCTCACCAACGGCATTGTGGCGAATATGTTCGGGGTGAAATACCTGACCATGCTCAGCGGTATCGTGTTTTTTACCCATCAGGTCGGCTCGTTTTTCGGTGGTTATCTTGGTGGAGTCAATCATGACTTGAGTGGTAATTATAATGCTGTCTGGATGCTGTCGATTGCCTTAAGCATTTTTGGCGTATTGGTACATTTCTGGGTCAATGAGGAGCAAATTGTGCATGACTGATTCTATGCTCATACTCAAAATCTCGATTGCTGTGGCGCTCTTGCTTTTATTTGCTCTGTCGGTGGCATTATGGATCCAGACACCGCAGCTGTTTGAATACTTTAATCAGGCCTTTTGTGCGCATTAAACTGCTGAAATTTACTCAGCTAAATAAACACAATTCACAGCACAATACCTTAAATGATTCATAATCAATAGAATAATAAAAATACAAGGTTATTTATAAACTTTCGATCATTACTTTTTTAATTTTGTTTCAATCGGCAATTTTCTTAGATGCTCATGAACAAGAAAATTCCGAGACTTTACATTCCAGTCGTCCTTTTCCAGCCGATCAGCACCATTTACTCAAACGGATCAGTCTTGCCGGTAGTCGCCTGTATTAATGAGAAACATCATAATAAAAAAAGGACGATCCAGCCTTCCAGAATAATTAGATCAGCGAGGTATACACTTTCCCCATTGAGGAACTAACCACCTCAACGGTGTTTTATTTTTGGAATATTGCCAGTTCTGCTCGAGTGAATTTTATTTTTCAAGCTTGATGAATATAAGATTCTTTCGTATATCCTTTTACATAACCAAGTTATTCTTTACTTTTTCTCACCTAATTAACCTAGTGTGTTTTCCTTTTTCTGCTTAGCGTATTCAGTCATGAATATGTTTATCGCCTTAAGGAGAAAAAGATGAATACCAGTCATTTGTCAGATTGTGTTCAAACCTGTATGAACTGCTCCCTCACCTGTACTGCTTGTGCAGCTGCCTGCTTAAAAGAAGAACATGTAGAAATGATGCGTGAATGCATCCAGCGTTGTCTGGATTGTGCCGATATTTGTCAGCTCTGCGCGCGTATGGAGCAGAAGCAATCGCCTTTTATGCAGGAAATCTGCGAGCTGTGTGCCAAGGCTTGTGATTATTGCGCAGAGGAATGCAGTCAGCACCAACATGAACATTGTCAGCAATGTGCAGAAGCCTGTCGCCGTTGTGCAGAAGAATGCCGAAAAATGGCTGCTTAAAAACCAAGTTAATCAACTTTATCTTCATCCGAATTGAATTGGTTAATGCTTTATCTTCTAGCTGATTTAAAGCATTTAAAACAAAAAACCCGCAAGCCTTCACTTACGGGTTTTTAAATCCAAGGCAAACATCTCGCTTAGAATAAACGATTCATACCATTGAGCGTCGCTACACGGTAGGCTTCCGCCATGGTCGGATAGTTAAACGTGGTTTCTACAAAATACTTGATCGTGTTGTTTGGACTGTTCATCACCGCCTGACCAATGTGGATAATTTCAGATGCATTATTACCGAAGCAATGTACACCCAAAACTTCCAGCGTTTCACGATGGAACAAAATCTTTAATTCGCCCATAGTGTCACCGGTAATTTGCGCACGCGCCA
Organism: Acinetobacter sp. YH12106; assembly: GCF_013418995.1. NCBI lineage: Bacteria > Pseudomonadati > Pseudomonadota > Gammaproteobacteria > Moraxellales > Moraxellaceae > Acinetobacter > Acinetobacter sp. YH12106. The sequence goes on along the minus strand of NZ_VPAV01000001.1, from coordinate 85,046 downwards.
AATGACGGAACGAGGCCTGACCGACTTCATACGGAATTTTTTCTTCAGTCAACTGCTGCTCAGTTTTACCAATCGAAGAAATCTCGGGAATGGTATAAATTCCGGTTGGAATATCAGTAACGGGGGCAACGTCTGGCTCACCACTCATATTGGCACCCGCGCAACGACCTTGGTCATAAGCAGCAGATGCAAGCGACGGCCAACCGATTACATCACCGGCAGCATAGATATTTTCAACTTCAGTCTGGTATTGATCATTTACCGTCAACTGACCACGGCTGTTTGGTTTCAGGCCAACATTTTCCAGCCCTAAACCATCGGTATTACCTGAACGGCCGTTACACCACAAAATTGCATCGGCTTTAATTTTTTTGCCGCTTTGCGTGTGCATCACCACATGATCATCAAATGTTTCTAAAAAGTCGATCTGTTCATTGTGACGAATCAGCACACCTTGTTCACGCAAATGATAAGACAGCGCATCGGAAATTTCATCATCCAGATAGCTTAACAGTTTGTGCTGGGTATTGATTAAATCAACTTTATGCCCAAGACCAATGAAAATCGATGCATATTCACAGCCAATTACACCTGCGCCATAAATGATGATTTTCTGGATAGAAAAGTCCAGATCCAGAATTTTATCTGAATCAAATACACGTGGATGATTAAAATCAAGAATTTCTGGGCGATACGGACGCGAACCGCTGGCAATGACCAGTTGCTTAAACATCAAGGTTTCTTTAATGCCATCTGGACTAAATACAAAAATAGTATTTTGATCCTGAACATAGGCTCGACCATGATAGATATCGATCTTGTTACGGTCATAGAACCGTGAATGTGTATCTACTTGTTGTTGAATCACTTTATGCGCATGACGCAATACTTGCTTCATGGTGAACTGTTTCCAGTCCCCAACTTTCTGAAACAGTGGATCACGTTGATAACGGATAATACTGGATACCGTTTGACGCAATGCTTTACTTGGAATGGTACCTACATGGGTACAGTTACCACCTAGCTGTTCACGCATCTCAACGATTGCAACACGCTTACCAGATTTGGCAAGTTTCATTGCCGCGCCTTCGCCCGCAGGGCCCGAACCTAGAACTACCGCATCATATTTAACGAAAGTCCCACTAACGACCTCTTTTTTACGTGGCATTCAACGCTCCTCAAAATTAAAAAATTCACTTTAATCTACCTGCTTATTATGACGTAAATCCTGTTGATTTTGTGTATTTAACTCACATATATTGGTTGATGAGAACATTTTTTAAATGAATACCCCTTTTTGCCCTATTTATAGCTAAGTTCGTTATAATAAACGCGCTATCTTTGATCATCTCCCCCTTCAAAAACAGTGGAAAAGTTGAATATGTCTGAAAACCGTAAACCTGAACAGGGTGTCAAACTTCGTGGCGCAGAGAAAGTCGCTCGTATTCCTGTAAAAGTGATCCCTACGGTTGAAACACCACGTAAGCCGGACTGGATTCGCGTAAAGATGGCAGCGCCGGAAGAAGTACAACGGATTAAAACAACGCTTCGCGAGCAAAAACTACATACTGTCTGTGAAGAAGCAGCCTGTCCAAACCTGCCTGAATGTTTTGGTGGCGGTACCGCAACCTTTATGATTATGGGTGATATCTGTACCCGTCGCTGTCCATTTTGCGATGTAGCACATGGTCGGCCAAATGCATTGGATGCAGATGAACCGCGCCACATGGCCGAAACCATTGCCAACCTGGGTTTGAAATATGCGGTAATCACTTCGGTAGACCGTGATGATTTACTGGATGGCGGTGCGCAGCATTTTGTGGATTGTATTAAAGAAGCACGTACTCTAAGCCCAAATACCTTACTGGAAATTCTGGTGCCGGACTTCCGTGGCCGTATGGATATCGCGCTGCGCATCATGACTGAATGCCCGCCAGATGTGTTTAACCACAATATTGAAACTGTACCGCGTTTATATAAAGCCATGCGTCCAGGTTCTGACTATCAGCACTCTTTAAACCTGCTGAAAATGTTTAAAGAATACTGCCCGGACATTCCAACCAAATGTGGTCTGATGGTCGGTATTGGTGAAACCGAAGAAGAAGTGCTTGCCCTGCTTGACGATTTACATGCACACGGCGTGGACTATGTGACGATTGGTCAGTATCTACAGCCTTCTAAAGAACATGCAGCGATTGATCGCTTTGTGACCCCTGAAGAATTCGAACGTTATACCGAACATGGCCAAAAACTGGGCTTCCGCAATATCTGGGCAGCACCCATGGTTCGTTCAAGCTACTTTGCCGATCGTCAATACTATGGCGAACCGGTTCCAGCAGTGCGTCGTAAAACTGACCCTGCCAAGAAAATTGCTGTTCAGGCCATTGAAGTTTAGTCCTGTTTAAACCAATGAAATAAAAGCCCTCTCAAGTAGAGTAATGCCAGTCAGTTAAGCAATTGACTGGCATTTTCTTTTTTAAATTCAGTATTATATTTGATAGATAGCAAAGTCATCCGCAACTGTTTGAGGCATCAGGTGTATTGCACCGCAAGATTAAAAAAATGATGGTTTCCATGACAAATTGACGAGTCGATAGTGGCTGACGAGTTTTGCAGTGAGGGATCACAAGATGCCTTCCTTGCGAAGTTTCGCTTCTCATTTGGGCAAAACCAAAGTAACAAATGTTTTACAAATATTTGATTTAAAAAGTTAAGACTCCATCGTGAACGACTAAAAAGTTAAAGAGTCTATTTCTAAATTCTTTAACTGATCAGCATTACTCTCCAGTAGAGGGCTTTTTAATATCCATTATTAAAATTTTACTGAGCGTTAAACCCCATTTTTTATTTTAGATAAAGATTAAGTCATTACTTATCTTCACATTTCTTTGCGCGTTCTCACTTGAAGATTGATTATTTTTCCAACAACCTCAAAATAGATGCAAGACTTAAACATATCGTTGCCATACTTAAAAAGATCATTCTCACAAATCCAATGCTAAACCTGTCTGATTCTCGAACGACTAAAAATGAATGAACGGTGGTGAAATATCCGAGAAATCCAGACAAAGCCGGTGTTGTATAAATCTGGAGAAATATAACAATGTCATTTATTTTCGCTGTGCTACTGCTATTACTGAGTTTATGGGCAGTTTTCTATTTTCAGCTCTCGCGTAGTGCGGGTGCAATCGTGCTGATGGTCGTGTCAGTGGTCTGTGCCTTTCTTAGTCCGTGGTCACTGATTCTTGGTATCCCACTCATCCTGATCAGCCTCGTGGTGATAATCGACCCTCTGCGCATGTCGTTTATTTCCAGACCGGCCTATAAAGCACTGGCCAATGCCATGCCGAGCATCAGTCCGACAGAGCGTGAAGCACTGGACTCCGGAACCAGCTGGTGGGAAAAAGAACTGTTTATGGGTGCGCCGAACTGGGAAACCTTTAATAGCTATCCTTATCCAAAACTCTCGCTAGAAGAACAGGCTTTTCTGGACAATGAAGTTGAAACCTTGTGCAGCATGCTGGATGAATGGGAAATTCACGAGCAGAAAGCGCTGCCTGATCATGTCTGGCAATATATTAAGGAGCATGGTTTTTTGGGCCTGATTATTCCCAAAGAATATGGTGGTCGCGCATTTAGTTCTTTTGCTCAAAGCCGGGTGATGAGCAAGATTTCCTCTCGCTCCCTCACCACGGCCGTGAGTTGCATGGTACCGAACTCTCTCGGCCCGGGTGAACTATTGCTGCATTATGGTACTGAGGAACAGAAAAACCGTTACCTGCCGGGCCTGGCGCGAGGTGAAGAAATTCCCTGTTTCGGCCTGACCAGTCCGGAAGCGGGCTCTGATGCAGGCGCTATTCCCGATACTGGCGTGGTCTGCTACGGCCAGTTTGAAGGTCAGGAAGTCCTAGGCTTGCGAATGAATTTTTCCAAACGCTGGATTACGCTGGCACCCATTGCAACAGTAGTAGGTCTGGCCTTTAAAATGTATGACCCGGATCATCTTTTGGGCGAACAGACTGAATATGGTATTACCTGTGCCCTGCTGCCTGCCAGTCACGAAGGGGTCCAAGTAGGTCCTCGTCATAATCCCGGCCCACCATTCATGAATGGTACAGTTGAAGGTAAAGATGTATTTATTCCTCTGGACTGGATTATTGGTGGCGTAAAAAATGCCGGTAAGGGCTGGCGCATGCTGATGGAATGTCTGGCTGTGGGTCGTGGCATTTCCCTACCGGCACTGTCTACTTCTGCGGCAGAAATGACTTATTTAAATGTCGGGGCTTTTTCCCGAATCCGTCAACAATTTAAAATTTCAGTCGGCAAGTTTGAAGGTGTTCAGGAAGCCAATAGTGAAATTGCCAGTGATACCTATATGCTGGAAGCTTTCCGTTATCTGGTGACTTGTGGCCTTAATCAGGGCGGCAAGCCTGCTGTAATGACAGCGATTGCCAAATACTATGCCACAGAGGGAATGCGTAAGGTGGTGAATCACGGGATGGATGTGGTCGGTGGCCGCGCCATTCAGATGGGGCCACGTAATTTTCTGGCACCTTATTATCAGGCGATTCCAGTCTCCATTACCGTTGAAGGTGCAAATATTCTCAGTCGTTCCCTGATGATTTTCGGTCAGGGTTCAATGCGCTGTCATCCTTATCTCTATGAAGAATTACAACTCTTACAGGCTGAAGACCCGGCAGCAGCACTCAACCCTTTTGATCATTTGCTGTTTAAACATCTGGGTTATACCTTTAACCGTACCGCCCGTTCCTTTGCCTACGCATTTACGGGTGGTTCAAGTACAGCACCTCAAAGTGCAGTTGAGTTTACCCGACCTTATTACAAGGTCATTAACCGGCTGAGCGCCAACTTTGCCTTAACCGCAGACATGTGTCTGGGTTTGCTGGCAGGCGATATCAAACGCAAAGAAATGCTGTCCGGACGTCTCGCCGATATTCATGCTCACCTGTTTATTGCCTCCTCTATTCTGAAGTATTTTGAGCATAGCAAAAAGACTGAAGCTGAACGTTTGCATGCACAGCTTGCAATAGAAAAGTCACTCTATACAGCGCAGGAAGCATTTTATGATCTGTTTGCTAACTTCCCGGCCGGTGCAGCAGCAGGCATGATCAAACTGTTATGTTTCCCATTTGGCCGTCCCGTACACAAACCCTCAGACCAGCTTAAACAGCAGGTTGCAAATAGCATGATGGAAGATAACGCATTCCGTCAGGTATTGAAAAAGCATGTCTATTACAATACCCATGAAACTGATGTCACTGGACGCATGGAATCGACTTTCGCTTTGCTACTGGATATTGAACAGCTTTGGGATCGCTTTAAAAAAGCTGAAAACAAAGGTCAGTTTAAAGGTTTAAGCTTTGCCGAGCATGTGACAGATGCACAGCAACATGGCTTTATTAATGATGGAGAAGCAGAAAAACTGCTTCACTATAATGCACGTCGTTATGACAGCATGCTGACAGATGTCTTTGATCTGCATTTACAGGAAGTATTGGAGCTGGAGAATCCCCATATCCGTAAAGCAGATGCGACAGGAACCGATACTTCTGTTCAAACCGATCCTTTACACTCAACTTCGCCTTAAATCAAACTTTGACCAAAGGTGTCATAAATTCCAAAGTGGGATGTAGTTGAATATTTCACTTTAGAACCTTTCCAAGTGGCTTTTTAGCCACTTTTTTACGACTATGGCACGATGGTATTTCGCATAAAAAGCACTAAGCTAGAGCTATAAGAAAATTGAGGGTAAACCATGTCACAACAAGATTATGAAAATGGCCTGAAAGTGCGTACTGATGTCATGGGCGAAAGCTTTGTCAAACGTGCACAGGAAAATACCGTGCCTTTTACCCAGCCTCTACAAGACTGGATTAATGAACATGCCTGGGGTTCAACCTGGCAACGTGAAGGTGTATTGCCACGTAAATATCGTTCTTTAATTACCATTGCTTTCCTTACGGCTCAAAAAAGCCCCACTGAATTAAAAGGCCATGTTCGGGGCGCTCTTAACAACGGCGCGACGGTTGAGGAAATTCAGGAAGTGTTACTCCATAGCCTGCCATATTGCGGTGCACCAGCAACTCAGGAGGCATTTCGGGCGGCACTTGAAGTGATCCAGGAATATCAGGTGAATGAGGAATAATTTGGTTGCAGATGAAATTGAGCCGTTTTAGAAATGAGCTCACAATTTAATTTTGCAGATGATTCATAAGTTACTTAGGCTAAATAAAGCTCAGCTGATTTTAGTTGCTTACCCTGATCTCAGCCTATCCGTCAAATGAATATGTACCGAGAAATTGTAGATTCTCGGTACATTACAATAATGATTCTAAAATAAAACTGATGGGTTTTTTAGAGTTGAGCACCTACTTATAAAAACTCGCATCTTTGATCACATACAGCCCGATCACTCATAAGATCAAATCAGACCGATCCAATAAAATAGTGGCTCAAAATAAGCCTTAGTTCAATGAAGATTCACACTAGAGCCAGTACACATTAAAGCTATAATAAAACTCCAGCACTTCAAAACGTACGTTATAGCCCAGTTCAGTCAACTCGGCTGATAAAGCCCGAATATCTTCCAAAGGTAAATGTTTGGGAAATACAGTAATGACTGCGGTATTGCCCTGTTTTGCATTTTCTTCAATTAACTTGGCTAGACGCGGCTTATAGACCTCAATATTTAAATTGGCCACATCTGATAAAACCTTGGCCTGATCCGCCGTCATAAAAGTCATTTTTTATTTTCTCTTTTGATGTAATTTCATCAAGTTAAATGATTTAAACCAAAAGCCGTATTTCATTTTTGTATCAGGTAACTAAAAAATAACAAGCAAAAAAAATCCCTCTGCAGAGGGATTTTTTAAATAGAAACTTACTGACCGGGCAGTGGAATATATTGGGAAGAACTGTTTTGTGCTTTACGCTCAGTCACTACTACATCCAGCATCATGGTTTTTCCAGCACGCTCTACTTCAATCTGAATGGTACTATTCGGCTTTTGCAGGGCAACAAAATTAATCAAATGCGAAGCCGAACTAATCTCTTCCTCATTCACTTTCATAATTTTGTCGCCACGCTGGATGCCCGCTTTCGCTGCCGGTCCATCTGCCAGCACTTCTGCGACAGTCACCCCTTTCTCTTTAGGTTGCAGTACATCATCACGTTCTGTCGGTAATAAACTGATTCCTAACCAGCCACGAACGACACGGCCATCTTTCAGAATAGCATTCATCACCTGCTGGCAGATTTTGGCTGGAATGGCGAAACCAATCCCCAGTGAACCACCAGTTTGCGAGAAAATTGCCGTATTCACCCCAATCAGGTTACCTGCGACATCGATCAAGGCTCCGCCTGAATTTCCCGGGTTAATTGCAGCGTCGGTTTGCACAAAGTCTTCATAGGTATTAATGCCCAGATCTGAACGCCCTGTTGCTGAAATAATCCCTTGCGTTACGGTTTGACCCACACCAAATGGGTTACCAATGGCCAAAACGACGTCACCGACTTCATTGCCACTCAATTTAAAAGGCAACACGGGTAATTGATCCAGTTCAATTTTAATCACTGCCAGATCGGTATCTGGATCCATTCCCACAACTTTTGCTTCAGCACGTCGTCCATCCTGCAATGCCACCACAATCTGGTCTGCCTGTGCAATCACATGATTATTGGTCAGGATATAACCATCAGGACGTACAATCACCCCGGAACCTAAACTGTTCTCATTCGGACTTTGTCCATACTGGTCAGGCAACTGATCGCCAAAAAACTCACGGAAGACCGGATCGGTCAGCAAAGGATGAGCCTGCTGTTTGACTTTTTGAGTGGTAAAGATATTGACTACAGCCGGCGCTGCTACTCTCACCGCAGCACTATAGGAGACCACGCCTCCTGAGCGCGACGTATCAATCAACGGCTCTACTTTTTCAGCAGGCATCTTGACACCATCTGGTGCAACCGGTGCTTTTGGTTTTTGTAGTTGTTGCCACCCCAAAAAACCGATAATGACCAAAATCAGTAACACCCAGGGTAACCATGTAAAGGTGCGGCGCACGTTGTTATCCTCTAAAATATTTTAATTCGTTGATGACTAAGTAATTTGTGTTCTATTGTAATGCGAAATACATAACTAAACACAAAAAATTCCACAGAGTTTTGTGCAGCTTTAGTTACAATTAAATATAAAGATAAATATTGGCAAGTTTTTAAACGAACAGGAATTTTATGGCGAATTTAAATGATATTATTCAGTGGTGTGAACAGACTTTGGCAGCACGTGAATTTAAGGACTATGCACCGAATGGCTTGCAGATCGAAGGTAAATCCGAGGTCAATAAAATTCTGTGTGCCGTGAGTGCTTCGCAAAGTGCGATCGAAGCGGCAATTGAGCAAGGCGCAGATTTACTGCTGGTTCATCATGGCTATTTCTGGAAAGGTGAAGCCTATCCGATCACTGGTATGCGCGGTAAACGAATTAAAGCCTTAATTCAAAATGATATCTCTCTGGTTGGCTATCATCTGCCTTTAGACAGTCATCCAACTTTAGGCAATAATGCGGCGATTGCAGATTTATTAGAACTGGAAAATATCGAACAGTTGGATCCGAGTGAACGCCATCCGATTGGCAATATTGGCTATTTAAAACAACCGATGCGTCCTGAATATTTTAAAAACCATGTTTCAGAAAAACTTGGCTTTGATGCAATTCATCTTCCTGCGGACAAAACTCAAATCCATAAAGTCGGTTTCTGTACCGGTGGTGCGCAGGATTATATTCATAAAGCAGCGCTACAAGAGTGTGATGCTTATATTTCTGGTGAAGTGAGCGAACGCACCTTCTATGAAGCCCAGGAACTGAATGTACATTATTATGCCTGTGGCCATCATGCCACTGAAAAATATGGTGTACAGCGCCTGGCCAAAGCGATTTCAGAACAGTTTAATATTGAGTATGCTTATTACGAATTAAACAATCCGATTTAATTCTCGCTGACAGCATTTTCCACGAGCTTTATTTATATATTTTCAGGATTTATTGTGTATTGTTATTTATACGTAATGCCCATTTGGTCCGATTATCTATTACAATAAAGCCACTTATTGTTAAAACCCAGCTAAATGCAAGGAATTGAGAACATGACAACCATTACTTTACCAGCATTACCTTATGGCTACGAAGATCTTGCTCCACACATCAGCAAAGAAACTTTAGAATACCATCACGACAAACACCACAATACTTATGTGGTTAACCTGAACAACCTGATCGCTGGTACTGAGCTTGAAGGCAAAACTCTAGAAGAAATCATTACAGCAACTGCTGGTGATGCGTCTAAAGCAGGTATTTTCAATAACGCTGCTCAAGTTTGGAACCACACGTTCTACTGGAACTGTATGGCTAAAAACGGTGGCGGTAAAGCAACGGGTACTTTGGCTGCAAAAATTGATGAAGCTTTCGGTTCTTACGAAAAATTTGCTGAAGAATTTGCTGCTGCTGCAACCACTCAGTTCGGTTCAGGTTGGGCTTGGTTAGTGGCTGACCAAGTAAACGGTCAACTGTCAATCATGAAAACTTCAAATGCTGATACGCCAATGGCGCACGGTAAAGTTGCAGTATTGACGATTGACGTTTGGGAACATGCTTATTACATCGACTTCCGTAATGCACGTCCTAAATACATCTCTACTTTCCTGGAAAGCCTAGTAAACTGGGATTATGCAAATGCGAAATATGCAGGTCAGCCTGCAGGTGTTGAGAAATAATTCTTTATTTCTTTGCTAAAAAATCACCCATTTCGGGTGATTTTTTTATTTTTAAGCCCCAAATGAATATTTATAAAGCAAACAATTCATTTCTTTACATTAATTGATTGACGACCTTGGGTTTCCTGCCTAAAATGCCGATCAGATTCTCCAATAGCTCAGTCGGTAGAGCGACGGACTGTTAATCCGCAGGTCCCTGGTTCGAGCCCAGGTTGGAGAGCCATCTATTCTTCCATAGCTCAGTCGGTAGAGCGACGGACTGTTAATCCGCAGGTCCCTGGTTCGAACCCAGGTGGAAGAGCCAAAATTCTAAAAAACCCACTCATTGCGAAGTGGGTTTTTTTATATCTGCTTTTTTAAATTGAGATCGGTAGTGATATCTGTATATACAATTAGCTACCTTATATTCTCTGAGCCAGATCACTTATAAAAATTAAGGCTGATAACAATCTGACTGCTCCGACTGTTTACATAAACATAACAGTTTGAACTCCAAGCCTTTTCGACTATTTTTAAAACACTTGATTCAATTTCTTCGGCTTTTTTCTAAAAGTGCCTTGACCCCTTTTTAAATCTCTCTATAATCGCTGTCAGATTCTCCAATAGCTCAGTCGGTAGAGCGACGGACTGTTAATCCGCAGGTCCCTGGTTCGAGCCCAGGTTGGAGAGCCAATCTATTCTCCCATAGCTCAGTCGGTAGAGCGACGGACTGTTAATCCGCAGGTCCCTGGTTCGAGCCCAGGTGGGAGAGCCAAGATTCTGAAAAAACCCACTCATTGCGAAGTGGGTTTTTTTTATTCTTCCCTATTTGTGATCTGTGTTTAATTTGAGTCAGTTTATATTTTTTGTGATTGGCTGCCTGGCAACTTTTGCGTTAGTTTGCCTGCTCTTCCCGCATCTGTTCACCCGTCAAAAAAAATTCTATCCGAAGCGTGTGATTACTGCTTTTGAAAGCAGGATGTTTACACGCCTAAAAGAAGCCTTTCCTCATCATCATATTCTGGCTCAGGTTGCCTTTAGCGCCTTGATTACGCATGACCAGATGAACATGCGTAATCAGTTCAATCGTAAAGTTACAGATTTTGTGGTGCTTGATCGTGACTATAATGTACTGGCCATTATTGAACTGGATGATCCCAGCCACATTGGCAAAGAGCAGGAAGATGCTGAACGGGATGCTATGCTGATTGCAGCAGGCTATACCGTGATTCGATACACTCAGATTCCAAGCATCAGACAACTGCAAAGAGATTTGAGATAATTTAAGGTAAGGTTACTGCGCTTTCGGATGCAGCTTGGGTTGAATTTGTATCTTGCTCTGCTTTGAGCTTTTCCGCAGCTTCTCGCGCTTCGATGCGCGCAATCATTTCTGCCTGCTGCTGTTTATATTTTTCCTGATTTTTAGCATCACTATTTACCGCAAGAAAAGCCATACTCACCAAAAATATCGGTATACATAATACCAGCGCACCTAAAATTACCAGCTTTTTAACACTGCGGGGCTGCGGCTGCTCAGACATAACAAACCTACTTTAATTTCTTCACTTAATTGCACTGCTCAATATAACAAAATAAAGTCATAGCTCAAGTCTTTGAAAAGTTTTACTGTAAAAAAGGAGCCGAAGCTCCTTTGTAGATCTTAATAACTCTATTCTTTACTTAGCTGGCATATGCTCTTCAATAAATGCAACCAGTTCAGCATTCTTTTCTACAATTGCTTGAGTATGTCCTGCGCCCTCAACCCCTAGGAAAGTCACGTCTGTACCCAAAGCTGCCAAATTCTTTTGCAAAACATCTGTAACATCATAAGGTACTGCCATATCTTCCTTACCCTGAATAATCATGACTGGTACACTGATTTTTTTAGTCGCGGGTTGGTTCTCCACCAAAAATTCTTTCACAGATCTGTTTTGATCAAAAGCATCTATCAACCCCGGATATTCAGCTACTGTTCTTCCAGGATTCTGCCGCAACCATTGATCGATATCTGCACTAAACTCTGTCATTAAATCGCCTAGACACAAGCCATTTTCACCAGTGGTTCCTTCTGCACGCTCAGCAACCAGTTTTGCACTGGATTCAAAAATATTCTGATATACAAAATTTGGCTCATAAGCTTTAATTCCAACTGCCACATATGCTGCATAAGCAAGTAATTCTGAATACACAGCTTTGGCAGTTCCTGCCGGAACAACACCAGCACCCTCGCCCAAAACTAATCGATTTAAAGCTTGTGGGGCAACTGTACCAATAATATAACCTAGGCTGGAGGCTGGTGCCGCAGCAACCGCTGCCTTATAGTTTGGATCATTTCCTGCAAATTCTGCCGTTGCAAGCGAAGCATGCCCCCCTTGTGATTGACCCACAGAAACCCAAGCTCCATTAAATCTATTCCCTTGCTGTTGCTTAAATCCTTTCACTGCATAAATTGCAGATTGTGCCGCACTCTCTAAATGTAAATAAGGATGAATGCCCTGTGTACCCAATCCTTCATAATCAGGAGCAACAATCACATAGCCTTTGGCAAGCAGACTCTCAGCCATGGCTTTAAAGCGTGGGTTAAAAGTATTTCGACTTGGTGCACAACTATCACCGCTCCCTACTGTACCGTGCTCCCAGACAACAACACGCCAACCATCTCGTGGTTGTTGTGTTCGCGGATAAATTACCAAGGCAGTAGCTTCTGCAGTCCTATTCTGTACATTTGGCATGTTATAGCGCATAACCCGAATACTTGATGCTTGAGACATAACATCTTGGGTATACGTTTGTTCACCGAGAAAAACCTGAGGCTGCGGGACAAAGAAATCATTATCATCATCGTTACACGCAGATAAAAATAGTACCGAGGAACACAGCACACCTAACATCAATTTCTTATAACTGTTCTACATATTTCTATCCTTTTATTGTTATTCCCTATCTCTTAATCGAGATCACTCAAAATTAATCATAAAAAAAGCATCCTTTATAGGATGCTTTTGTTGTTATCCGACATACGGTAATTATCTTAGAGCAAACAATATTCCCACAAAAATAATGAGGCCAATCCAACGGTTATGACGGAATGCCCAAAAACATAGCTGTGGATTTTTATCGCGAGTTTTAAACCATTGGTAAATAAAATCAGCAGCAACCAGCAAAAGTGCTAACAAGCCAAATGGAATCAATAAATTTTCCAGCCAAAGTGCAGCACCTATCAATAAAATACTGCTCGCCTGCAAGGTGCTAATGATTGGAATATCATAGCGACCAAACAGAATTGCGGTTGATTTTACTCCAATCTTTAAATCATATTCACGGTCTGCAATCGCATATTGAGTATCGTAGGCCACAGTCCAGGCCAGATTACCAAAATACAATAACCAGCAAGTCAGATCAGGTGTTTGCCCAACAGCGGTATAGGCCATGGGTATGGCCCAGGAAAATGCTGCACCCAAAAATACCTGAGGCAAATGGGTATAACGTTTCATAAAAGGATAAATAAACGCTAACAGCAAAGCCCCAAATGACCAGTAAAAAGTTTCGATCGGCAAGAAAAATAGCAGACAGGCGCTGGCAGCCACCAAAACCAGAAATACCATCACCGCTTCTTTGGCGCTGATGACTCCGGTCGCTAGTGGTCGGTTTTTAGTACGCTCCACATGCGCATCGACTTTACGGTCAGCAAAATCATTGATGGCACAACCCGCCGCCCGCATAAAAATCACACCCAAAATCATGGGAATTAAAATTTCAATGCGTGGCATCCCCTGAGCCGCGATCCATAACGCCCACAAGGTTGGCCAAAAGACCAGTTCAGTACCAATCGGTTTATCAAAACGACAAAGATAATAATAGGCGCCAAGACGCTCACGCCAGGTTATTGCTTGTGCAGTTGCCATATAAAGTCAAGCCCTTGAATTTTGTATAAAGTGTTCAAATGCCGGTAAAAATGTTTCTTGTACGATAAATTTACAGCCGTGCCAAGTATAGCAGCTCTGACGCGTCCAACCCTCTTCTAAAAGAATGACCCGACGCTGGCAAAGTGGATTCGTCCGTTGAAACAGGAACCAGCCAATTGGCTTAGTCCCAATATGCTGAAAGATTCGGGCTTTTTTCTGCAGGCTTAAAATTGGAAAAATACTCTTCGCTTTCACCCAGGGCGACTGTTCTGAACCATAGAGATAGCTTTCCCGCACCCAGGAAGTATGCTGATGTGACATCTGCATCCATTTGGCATTGGCGAAGCTTAAACGCTGAAAATGCTCTTGAATAGGCTCAACATGAAATTGTCCCTGCGCCAAGCCGGTCAATTGCTGTGTCAGAGAACCTGAGGCATACAGCCATGGTTTTAGCTCAGCAGACATAGTGGGCATCAAGGTATGCTGATTTTTAGAAAAATACGTCATGTTTAACAGTTATCTGCTTTAGCAATCACTTCAAATTTGCCTTGGGGTGTTTTAATTAAAATTAAGCCTTCAGCGCTTAAATAAAACTCTTTTGGATAGTCAAATGTAAATGCCAGTTCAGGATTTTTCAGTTCAACAAACTGTGCTTGTTTATAACCTTCAATGGTATGCCCTACTTCCAAATATGTAACTTCAGAAAAATTTAACTTAAAACCTTGTGTATGGTCTTTAGGATCATTCCAAGGAAAAAATCCGGTATGTTTTTTACGTGGTTTAGCCATAACAATCTAATTCAACATTCTTTGCTTTATATTAACCCAGTATAGAAAAAACCCGCGACATGCGCGGGTTTTTTACAGGGAAATTCTTGAAAGAATTACAGGCTGTAGTACATCTCGAATTCAACTGGGTGAGTGGTCGTGTTTAAACGACGCACTTCTTCAGTTTTAAGTTCGATATAGGCATCAAGCATGTCTTTCGTGAACACGCCACCTTTCAGCAGGTAATCATGATCTGCTTCAAGTGCTTCAAGCGCCATATCCAGGCTATGCGCCACTGTCGGGATTTTCGCTTCTTCTTCAGGAGGAAGATCGTACAGGTTTTTGTCAGCCGCTTCACCTGGGTGAATCTTGTTTTGAATACCGTCGATACCCGCCATCAACAATGCCGCGAAACCGAGGTACGGGTTCATCATTGGATCTGGGAAGCGAGCTTCAATACGCTTGCCTTTCGGGCTTGACACGTAAGGAATACGGATAGATGCAGAACGGTTACGCGCTGAGTAAGCCAGCATAATCGGTGCTTCGAAATGCGGAACCAGACGCTTGTACGAGTTTGTAGAAGGGTTGGTTAATGCATTCAATGAACGCGCATGTTTGATAATACCGCCAATGAAGTACAATGCCATTTCTGAAAGGCCTGCATATTCATCACCAGCAAACAGGTTCTTGCCATCTTTAGAGATCGACATGTGAACGTGCATACCAGAACCGTTATCGCCAACCATTGGTTTAGGCATAAAGGTTGCTGTTTTCGCATATTGATGCGCAACGTTCCAAACCGCATATTTAAACTGTTGAACTTCGTCCGCTTTACGAACCATGGTGTTGAAGCTTACACCAATTTCCAACTGGCAAGATGCAACTTCATGGTGATGTACCTCTACACGACCTGGGCCCATGATGTCTTCAATTTTGGCACACATATCTGCACGCATATCATGTGAAGAATCAACTGGAGGAACCGGGAAGTAACCACCTTTTACGCGTGGACGGTGACCAGAGTTACCACCTTCGTAGTCATTGTTGGTTGACCAGGCCGCTTCTTCAGCGATCAATGTATGGCGCGCGCCAGACATATCGATTTCCCATTTTACTTCGTCAAATACGAAGAATTCTGGTTCTGGGCCAAAGAATGCTGTATCACCAATACCTGTTGATTTTAGGTATTCTTCAGCACGGCGAGCAATCGAACGTGGGTCACGGTCATAACCCTGACCTGTAGAAGGCTCAATCACATCACAAGTCACAACAACTGTAGGCTCGGCAAAGAACGGGTCGATGAAACCGGTTTCTGCATCTGGGCGTAAAATCATGTCAGATGCTTCGATGCCCTTCCAACCAGCAATTGAAGAACCGTCGAACATTTTACCGTCTTCAAAAGTATCTTCGTCGATTGTATCTGCTGGGTAAGTCACATGTTGTTCTTTACCTTTAGTATCCGTAAAACGGAAATCGACCCATTTCGCGCCACTTTCTTGGATGAGTTGAAGGACTTTGTTCGCCATGCTCATTTTGCTCCGATGAATTTTTGTTGCACTCGTTACGTGCGTGTTAGTAGTTGGTAGTCATTAAGCAATTACCGTACCAACTATTCAAAGTATAGATAAAATCTTGAAATCTATATAAGAAATCATGAAGTGACAAAAATACTTTGCGACTATTATACTAGTTGAGAAACTAAATGCACTATATTCAGGCATTCTTCATTTATTTTATTTCTGCTTTATTTTTTAGCGCACCTAAATAGTGCAATCACCTATAGAAGTGTATTAAAAACATAGTTTTTTATATAAAATTTGCTACTTTTTCGTGTATTTGTTTAAAAAACACCCATATGTTGCTAAAAAATTGACTGTTTTCTTATGGTCTGAGACAAACAGAGATCTGCAACATGCAGTTGCTCAGTGAATATTTTGAGGCATTTTCTTTAAATATACTTTCTACACCATAGTCTATATAAATTTCTATTATTCAAGTGATGCTTTTTTCAACAAACTTTAGATCAATATTGCTGATTATTTTTAACTTATCAATTTTTCCCTAAAAAATACACAGCCTGAAGTTTCTTTAAGTAAGTCTATTACTTTAAATCATGATTAAAATTTTATTTCAGTTGATACAGATGCTTTTAAAGCAAATAAATTGAGCAAAATTGTTGCGCCGAATACGGCTATTTTTTGCTATGATGAATAGTGCTTTATTTTCACACAATGAAATCAATGATTTAGTCGTGTCACACCCGTGCTTGCAATAAGCGCAAATAAAGTACGATCTGGACAACTTTAGCACAGTTAAGTGCATTAATTTCAATAGGTTAAGCTCATGCTTTTAATGGTCGAGAATTATCATAATAATTAAATACCGTAAAATGCCATTAAATCAAAATCCTCATGTCTTTATTATCAAGCGTTTCGGCTTAAATACCATAAAATAGAATTAAATTGTATTAATCGCTTTTGTGAGTAATATAGTGAGTAACAATATTTAATCACTTGCGTTACTCACATGCTTAACGATACCAAGCTAAAAAAACTAAAACCAATGGAAAAAGCATACCGTATTGCTGATCAAGGCGGACTGTGTATTGAGGTTCGTTCGACCGGTACAAAGCTTTGGCGTGTACGCTATCGTTATGCAGGTAAGGCATCAATGATTAGTCTTGGTGAATACCCTATCGTAAGCTTAGCAGAAGCTCGTCAAAAGCAAGACGAAATCAAATCACTACTTGCAAACAATATTGATCCAGCTGTGCATCGTCAGCAAGAAAAAGCCGCCATGCTTTGTGATGAAAACAGTTTTGAGGTTATAGCAAAGGAATATGCTGCGGATCGACTAAAGGATAAATCTCAAACCTATGTTGATGCTTTTCATCGGGCGATGGAAAAGGATATCTATAAAGTTATTGGCCACAAAAATATTAAAGATGTGACCTCTGCTGATGTTTTGAAAATTATGCAGAATACAGTGAAACGTGTTAAGGGTCAGGATAACCGTGGCACTGGTGAAGTCACAGCAATTGAAAACAGAAAGAAGATTGGCTCTGTGATGAGATATGCCATTGCGACATTAAGAGCTGAGAATGATCCGACCTATGCAGTACGTGAAGTTATTGCACGACCAGACGTAGAGCATGCAAGACCGTTAAGCCCGGCTGAGCGGAAAGTATTTAGAGCGCGGATCGATAGTTATGGCGGTGCTGAGTCGACGGTCAATTCTATTTTATTCTTGTTCTATACCATGCTTCGCACAATTGAGGTGCGCCGACTTCAATGGTCATTTATTGATTTTGAGGAAAGGACTATTACTTTTGAAAAACAGACCCGAGAACAGCTTAAAAAAGGCATGCGCCTAACCAAGAAAAATAGGACTCATGTAGTACCCATGTCCGAACAGGTTTATCAACTTTTACTTAAACAAAAGAAGCTCACTGGCCGTAAGAAATATGTTTTTGAAGGTGTTTATAATGGCGGGATGATGCCAGCTACCACAATTAATAGAGCGCTACAGTACATTATGCAGAACGTTACAGCACATGACTTTCGCGCTACAGCATCCACCCTGCTCAATGAACTTGGCTATGATGAAAAGTGGATTGAAACGCAGTTGGCCCATGCTGATGAAAATAAAACCCGTGCGTCGTATAACCATGCCAAGTATCTAGCGGACCGCAAAAAAATGATGCAGGATTGGGCTGATATTGTAGACGGATGGAAGGAATAATAATGAAAACATGGGAACAGCACTACATCAAGCATTGCATTAAATTTGCCGAGCCGTGGGATAAGAGGTCGGGCTGGGCTGTCTGGCATAGTTGTTTTGAATATTGGGATGGGTGTGCGAGTGAGTATGCCGTTTTAAGCAAAGTGAGAAGCTGAAGTAATTTTTAAATTACTCCAACACATATCCCCACATTCACATTCGTCGTAATTGAATGAGCTGTGCAGCCCGGTAAAAGAAGGCACAGCAATAAAGTCTTAATTACGACTTTCATAATCGATCAGCACTTTAGCCACAGCCTTAGCAGCCAGCCAGTAACGCGCATTAAATCGAGCAAGTTCATCTTCATTTGAGATAAAGCCAAGCTCTACAATCAGACCACCAGCATTCACGTATGCCAATCGACCACGTGCTGATTTACTTTGATCAATCCAGCCATTGTCACCACGTAAACGACTGCCCAATGCATCGGCTACAGCTTTGGATAAGTCTTGAGCAAGCTTTTTGTCTTTCGGCAATGCAATCGTTTCAATGCCATTGGCCTGTTTTGATGTTGCAGCATTCATGTGGAATTCAACCGCCACACTTGAGCCTTGAATTAATTTTACCGCAGCAGACAATGGGTCGTTCTTGGTGCCTGTGCCATCGGTCTTGACCTGTAATCCAGCCTCACGCAAATAATGAGTCACTGCATTTCGGAAGTTGACAACCAGATCTGCTTCTTTCACTTTGCCGTTTACTGCACCGGGGTCTGTATTACTGTGCCCTGCTGTAACTGTGACAAAACCTAAGGACTGATTGTGTAATTGTGGCTGTGCGATTTTACGACCTACCCAGCTTAGGGCTGGCAATACAGTACCAATGATAAAAGGCGCATATTGTTCAGGGATAAAATTAAAGTCTAATGCCCACTGTAGTGCTAAAACTGCAAGCATTAAAAAAGCCCCCAGTAGTGGGAGCTTTACGGATAAGTACTGAAGTGCACTTTCTTGGATTAGTTTCATTTTTCCTCTCTCATATTTCGTTCATAAAGTTTGTTGCGGATTTCCTCAACCGTTCTTAAAAGTTGGTCAGATTGTTTTTCAAGGACTTGGATGGATTGGCTATTTGCCATGGTTTGAGTATTTACCGTGTCTGTTTTGCTCGTCTGCGTATTCCAAGCAACAACAAACAAGCCAGCCAAAAAAATACCGCCAAAGCGCACAAGACTTGTGGTGTTATCAATCTTGGTTTTGCTTTCACTTAGCACCCTGATCTGCATATCCATTTCTTTGAACTTCGGATCAATCTCATTTCGGACTTGTTTAATCTCGCTTTTAAAGTTTGACTTAGCCCGATCCAGATCATCTTGTAGATTATCCCGGGTCTGAGTTAAGTCATTCCGGGTTTGCTGATGCTCTTTATTGAGCTGCTCTAACTGCATATTCATGCGGTCAAGCTTTTGGGGCATTTCAGCTAACTTATCCATGCTTTTGGCGAGATCATTAATCTTGTCTGAAATAGCAATAAGCTGCCCTGCCGTTGCTATCGGTGGATCAGTTGAATAGTCATTCGACATTGCGCCCCCTAAATTTTGGTAATAAAAAAGCACCCGAAGGTGCCGTTGTTTGGTTAAGTTTAGACTTCTATTTCTGAATGGGACCCACTTGGCGCAGGTCGCAAAATAACTTGGTTTGCAATAAAAACTCTGGCACCTAAATTATAGATTGTGCCTGATGTGCACAGTACCGGCCCCGACCCCCCATCGATCTGCACTCTGTATTCAGGATGATTGACCGAGGTAATAGTGCCGATATATTCTGCATGAGTCGGATTAAGCAGCTTCCGCAGTTCAAATAAAGGATTAGTCACGACTGATGCGCTCCACGGTAATGGTTTCATTGACCTTTTCATGCGAGAAACTGCCACTCACCCCATCAATCACGCCCCACCACTGGCCATTGAAGGCAATGGTTTTACCAGGTAGCATCTCGCCAGTTTCCTGACTGACCGGAATATCCGAGAAAGTGTGCAGCTCCTGAATATTGGCTTTGACCAATTCATTTTTGCCATAACTCGCACCCGATACCACATTAAATAATGGACCGGTTACTGTCTCTAAAGGCACATCACCCGAAGTACCACGCTGCTGTACTTTCAGACTTTCACCACTTCGACTATTCACTACGGTAATGGCATTAAAGTCAGCAATATATTCATCGTTTTTCTTGATGTTCTGCTGCATCACCAGGCTTTCAGATAGCAAAATATCGTAATCATCCACCGTCATCGCCTCCCAATAACCTTTCTGGTACCGGGGTGAGATCGTCAGTGTATTCCCTGCTTTTTGACTATAGATAAAGCCACCACCTGCATCAACCACCTGCTTTATTGCATCAATTGGCGCAAGTTCTGCATAACTCAGGCTTTCAGTTGGTACGATCCAGCCTAACTCATCAATCAGTTTCCAATCCAAGACTGTGCCGGCATTAGCCCGGTCTAGTTCAGCTTGCACCAGTTGAACAGATGTGCGTTCGTTATCCTGGATAAACGAACGTAAAGGCCCATATTTATCCGAGTTCAGCGCTGTAACGCTTCGCCCTGGGTAAGTGTAAAGGACACTGGCAAAGCGACGGGTCTCCTCTGGATCCTCAAGCAGAATATGATGCTCAAAACCATTGATCATGACTTTCAGGATCACCGGATGCCCATCAATTGGCTGCAGCTTGTCTTTTTCCGTATGAGCCACGGTAATGGAGTAAGTCCAGCACCATTGGGATCGGCTGGTACTGTAGGTGCCATCAATCACTTTTATTTTTTCGCCGGTATCCAATCGCTCGGCTGTTAATGTATTCACGATATACCACCAGTTTCTGTTCGGCAGTGCTGGAATACAGTCATCTGCACCAAAATTTAAAACAACATCATGTGAGTCGACGTCATGACAGAGACAGATAAAATTTAAATCTGTACTACCCTGATATGACTCAGGCTCAGGCTTTGGCCAAGGTAAAACTGGATGCTTGCGATAATGAATCGCTTTGGCTTTATCCCATGGCAAATCTGACCTGGTGACAATCTCAAGGCCTTTATCCCATTCAAATGAGAATCGCTTTTCAAAGACATGGGCGACTTCATGCGAGTAAGTCACGTTCTTGCGCAGGCGAATCATTTCCTGCCAGAAAGTCTGCCGGTTATGACGTAACTTGATCGATTCCTCATGCACATAACGCTGATGAATAAAGCGTTTCTCACCTTCTTCCCAGACTAGAATCAGGTCACTACTTAAGCCAGTCGCCTGCTCATGTAGTATTCTGACAGCCCGGTTTAAACTGCCTGCTTTATCAAATCCAAGCTGAGTTTGATTGGAAATCACCAGGCCCTGATCATAAAAAAGAGCCTCATTTGAGACTCTTAATATTGGCCTGGCCCATGGTATTTCTGTAGTACTTAGGGCTGCAATCGCTTTCTGGTAGCGCATATCGAAGCCACAGGACACACCCACCAGATGATTGATATCGAATAACGCTTCAAACTGGGCATTAAATCCAGTTTGAATCACAGCATCCACTGCACAATACTGATCAATTCGGACTGCAGCGAATTCAGCTATAAAGCCGGTTTGCAACTGTACATCTAGCTGAGCAAACCGCCCTGTAACAGCATTAAACTCAGCATTAAAGCCCGTATTAATCTGGACATCCAATACGTCGTTACTATCACTTACTGCATTAAGCTCGGCAATAATCCGTGTATTAACTACAACATCTAAAGAAGCGAGATTTTGACCGTCACCACCAAAATTGAGATCGGTAGAGCCTGTGACGGGATCTTTAAAGTTAAGGTTTACCTGGTGGCCATCGGGTGGAATATAGTTCGACACATGTCCACCTCATTTATGTTGATGGTCTTAGGATCAGTGAATTCATCATGAGTGTGCTGCCCAGCACCAGATCAGGATTGGCCAATGTGATATCAGATCCAACTGCAAAGTCAGCAACTGCTTTCCCTTCACCGTTAAATAGACGTGCCCAAGCTGCGGTACCTGACTTTATAACCGTAGCTGCGTCCGTCTGATTTAGTTCTATATGATCGGTATGTACCTGTTTGATTGAGGGCTTAGGCAGCGTCAATGTAACCAGTCTCGCGCTATTATTTGGAGCTACGTTCACATCAGTAGGCTTTTCATCATCATAAAAAACAAAGGTAGCATTTGCGCTACCTTGATCTAAAAAGTTTGCCAGTGCCTGAAGTTGGACCAGTCCGGCAGCTAAAGAGGTTTGGATCATTTGGCTACCACCTTATCTGAAATCACTGCGTTATATTCTTCGTTTGGGTCGAAGGCCACTACAAAACATTCCAGCCCAACTGCAATATTGCGAAATGCATAAGTACCATCAGGCTTTGATAATGTTTCCCAAATCAATTGCCTATTATCTTTGCGAAATAAGCAGACAGGTACTGGGTAGTAATTTTCGCCCAATTTTTTAGTTGTGCCTTTAATTCGACCAAAACCTTGATCTGGGGTCAGCATGGTAATAATAGGGCGATGGGTTTTAAATTTTAAATACCCTAAGTCTGACAACCTCTCGTTATTTGGCACATATCCACCAAAAAACACTCTATTAATTTTAAGCAATTTTTATCTCCTCCAAAGGCATTGCAAAATAGACTGCAGACGAGGATGTAGTACCACTTAAATTGACTGGGGAGATTACTACTTTGTTGCTGAAATCAATCTCCATTGTCATTCGGGGGTTATCTGCTTTTGCTACTGATGGCGCACCATCTGCTGCATACTTAGCTAAATAACAGCCACCAGCAACATATCCGAGATGCTGTCTTGTTGCGCGCTCAAAGAGCATCATTGGTTGTGCGGATGTTGCATTAAACTCATCAACCTCAATAAAAGAGCTTGCTGCCTGTGGTGCATGAATAAACGTGGACGGGCTATTTGATGATGATGAATCAAAGGCAACCTGAATATTGCCAAGATAAGCTGCGGCATTTTGCAAGTAGTTGATGTTGCCATTGCCTGCTGCCGCGTAAATTTCCCCAAGCATTATCGGTAGATTAGCGTAATTAGAGGCGATAGGAAGAATAGCTGATAAACGACCACCACCCTGACCACTGTTTGTGGAAGACCCGTTATTAAACGCAACACAGAGATGATATAGACTACCAACCACCATTGCTCCGCCGAATCTTGTAAAGCCCTGCGAATAAGTGTTGTTATTTTCAGTTGTTCCTGCGGTATGTTGAAAATCCCATTTAAATCCATCTGCAGGGGACATAATAGATCTGTTTTCTGCTAATGCGTTTGCATCTGTAATAGCTCCAGCAACTAGGTCAGCCGTTTTACCAACACATGGACTTATACAATTACGTCGTGTAGGTTGATCTTGAAAACACAGTCTTAAATATAAATCCGACTCATCCAATGCTTTAAATTTATAGATGTGAATGTTTGCATTTTCATATACAAGCCCCCAACCAAGCGAAGCAACCCTGGTTGTAAAATTGCCCGCCATAGAAGTTGGCGCACCATCAATCGTCATTGTGACCGTATTTGCAGTCACATTATCAATGACGAACTCGCCGCCATTGATGCTTAAAAGCTCAGGCGCATTGACTTTTAAAACACGATCCGCAACATAGCCATGTGTGCCACCATAAGTAAATGTAACTTGATTGCCTGCCACGGTCACGCTTGAAACAGTCTGCTCGTTATAGCCCAGTGCCAACATTTTTTTAAAACGATCAGGAAATAGGGTTTTTGAGCCCGCACAAAAATCTAAACCCACGTCAGAAAAATCAAATAATTTAGTCTGTGTCTGTTTCATTGCCATTTTTATTTACTCATAAAAAAGACCGCTTGAAGCGGCCATATTTGATTTAACTTTTAAACCACGCGGTCAATGTCACCGCGCAGCATGATTTGGAATTGATCTGATATTAATGTTGGTTCAGACTGCTTCACGGTTCGAATCACCCAAACAGGAAAGTTTGCAGCTACAGTATTAAAGCGCAGCACGTTACCATTTGCCCAACCTGCACCCCAACCTTCTTTTTTCACTGTGAAATACGGCAAGCCAGTCACAGGGTTGATTGGTGCAAAATCAATATTCACACTACCGGTGCCGATTTGACCGGAATACTCCCCGACACAACGGAAGTTTGTTGCATCAGTAAATATCAGTGCCCAGCGCTCTTGAATAGCGCCTTTGTTGGTCACGGTGATTGGATATAGAGCATCATTGTAGTTTGCCGAGATGCCGCCACCGGTTGCCTCATCTGCCCAAGTATTGTTCCAAGACTGCTGCACAAATTTACGTGTGTAGCGTGACTGCATATCACCAATTACCAATGCTGAACCAACAATCGTATCAAGAGCATCATAGTTATGGGTAAGTGGCTTGGTGAATGTGATCTGGCCACTGATCTGCACATCACGGATCAAACCCATATCCTGATAACGGTATTTGGCTTTTAGTGGTGCAGTGAGACCAGTTAGGCTGAAATCACCACCCAATGTGACTCGCCCATAATCATAGTCGACCGCATATAGATCAAATGGCACCTTGATACCCTCGGCATCTTCAAGCTCTAGCCATGAAATCCGCTGATCATTCAGATTGTAGGTTGTACCCGCAATTGCACTCGGTAGTTCCTGCATCTTGGTCGCACTGACAATCCCGATCATACCGACACGGAAAATTGGCACACGTCCATCTAGTGGCAAGCGTGTGGCAGACAAGCCCAGAATTGATGAATCCAGCGGAATATAGGTATAAGCAATTGCGTTATAGCGTACCGAGGATGCATCCACCCAAACCGGCACATTAATAAATCTGCCACCCACATCATTGTATTCAAGCGTAATGTCATACCATGGTTGGGACTCAACCTCCGCCCGGTTGTCTTCATTTAGTAATGTCTTTTTATAAAAGAAAATATCAACAAAGCCATTAATGTAATTGATGGACCCATGGGCTTCAGGCGTTTCAATGACCCCATCCTCATCAGCACGAATGGTCAATTGGCCATATTCAAGTGATGAAACCACTACGGTCAATGATCCGTTGCGAATCGGGATCACTGGTGTTCTGAAGCTGACCTGGTTAATTGGTGGCAGGTCTGTGGTTGTGGTTAGTGATTCAAGTGAAATAGTGTTGTCAACATTTGGACTCCATGAGTCAATATTCACAATACCTGTACCCAGCTGAATAGTGCCAGCGACAGTGCCGGTGCCATTGCTTGGGTTGATATTGCGATACAGCGTGCCGTTTTGCTCAACAAAAGTATCTGAACCGATCTTGAAACGTGCTGAGTTGGCAATAATCTGCTCATCAAAGCCCGTAGTTAGATCGAGACGCAACTTGTCAGCTGTTATTGTTTTTAAGCCTGTATTCACTCCGGATGTATCGCGATATTTAATATTGATCAGGGTGCTGTCATAAGCACCCAACTCTACAGTTCTACGCTCATACCCCGATGTTTTGGGTAGGTTAAAGAAGGACATTAAGCAGCTCCATACAGGGTGTAAGATACCGGCTCATACTGCGGAATCAGTTTGGTCTGTTTTACTTTAGGTGTCATTTCAACCGCGCCAGTGGCATAAACAACCGTTCCTACAATTTCCCCCGCCTCATTGATAATATTTCCGGTACTGGCATTGACCGGTACGTCTCGAAAAATCACATTAAATGCAGATGCCGAGCTGTCTTCTGAGCGCAGGAACATAGAAAATTCAACGCTGTTTGGTTGTATTGCTGTTCCTGTACCAATAGTAAATATCAGCTTTTGATCCACATCAGGCAGTGCGGTTTTTTGCTGTGTTAGTGATGTGCCATAGCTGTAGTTAATCGTAAAAACAGTGCTTTTCTGCGGCAGTTTATTCGGTGTGATAAAGCCCTTCCCTGATGCATAATTGATTTCACCGGTGGCATCCCCCGTGAACTTGCCTTGTGCATTTGAAGTGGCTGTTTTTCCCACCCCCTCAAGCAACCAGGTTACCACCACACTGCTGGCCGCCAAGCCTTCCTGTTCAAGATCAAACTCAAATTTTGCCGGCATTACAGCAAGATTAGCCCGGGAAAAAGTGGTGATAGGCGTTCCCCATTGCAGCAGAATCACTGAATCCACATCAGGCAGCGCACCGGTAGTCAATAACCAGGTACCGGTCTCATAATTTACGATCCCCGAACCGAAGGATGCATTTGAGCCTTTTAACTGACCAGAACCATCATCATGCAATTCATAGAATCGACCTTGCGACATATATGAGATTGATAAACTACCTGCTGATGGTTTTGGTACTAGAACACCGGTGAAGTTCATCGACTGTGATGCAATAGTCACTGGAATGGCAAAGGACTGACCACGCTGTTTTGGTGTCGCTGCAGGCGTGAATGTAATACTCAGATTATGAGTTCCGGCTGACGCACTTGCGGTCCACTGGATCAGGCCGCGCTGATAATCAATCGTTCCAACTTGTGTGCCCTGTGCATTTTTCAGCAGCCCACCCTGATCAGAAATCGATTGGCCAGCCAAAGTGAATGACATGCTGGATGGCATGACACTGGAACCAATAAACAGGTTTTGATTCACACCGACATTCACCTGGAAAGTTGCTGTGATGGTGCCATCACGACCTGGTACCAGAACTGTACTTTCTGCAGCTGCATCAATATCCAGAATTGGGGTTTCAGTCTGGGCTGATGGGATAATCTGGGTGAACATGCTTTGTGCCTGTACCGTATACTCGCCTACGCTGGCATCCTCTTTGAGCTGAGTACTGGAATAATAAAGCCCAGTATCCGCAATAACACTTTCACGAATGATCGTGGTTGATGTTGCACCGGAATACCATTGACGCGCCGATAGCCCGACATAATCAGCATCCAGGGGATCGTTCAGCGTATACGTGGCAATCTTGTACTGTACTGGCTTATCTTCAATGATCATGATTGCAATTCGGGTTTCAACCTTGGTGATTCGCACAAACTGCTCATGCTCTGTTTGCTTACCCTCGTTTGAAACCAGAATAATCGTGTCACCTACGGCACTTTCCGCTTCTTCCGGGAACATGACACACTGTAGCGCACGCATCCCCTTGCCTTGGGTATCCAGTGGCGTGCCGGCAATCTGACCACCTCTGCCCAAATAATTTTCTACACGGCCTTGTGCAGCACTGCGCTGGTCAGTCCAGCTGCCAGTACCGAAAATTAGTGCTGAAACATTTGGATCTTTAGGTAACTCAGATACAAATACAGTTGCCCCCATCAGCAGATCCGTGTCTTCGGTCGTGACCGCCGGGAAGATCTTGCGCATGGACACATCGCCCATGGTTCGATCCAGCTCTGAAATATCATTAAACAGGTTGTTACTCAAACCATCCTGTACAACCTGCCCGTTATATTTTCCTCCACCATCCGGTGTATCAGATGAGCGTTCTGACTCATAAATCACCAGGTCTTTGGTTTCAATCGCCATCGTCTAACTCCGTAAAGCGCAAGGTCACATTAAAATAATCATCCAGCGAAACCGCTGGAATTCCTTTCACCGGTGCAGCCTCTAAAGCCCCATCCTGGTGGTTAAATTTGACGGTGAATTGTCGGTTGTCATGCGGTTGTTCAAACTGCAGTTTGAAATTTTCTTCCTGCAGCTTGGACCACTCCAAAACAGTCCGTAGTTCACGTAGCTTGATCCAGCCCATTTGCGGATCTGCCGGTTGCAAAGTAATAGGTCGGCCCGACTTCTTTTTGCCTTCCTGAATATGCAAAGTGCCATCCATGGCATAGGCCTGATTCTGCTCAATGGCCTTCCAGGAGAATTCATCAGACCATAAAAAACCGTCCTCTAATGGGACGGTTTCGGATGTTGCTAAGCGAATGAGCTTCATGTTGATTTCGCTATACCTTTTAATTGGTTTACAAGGCTGGTCATCACATCCTTTTGGCTTGCATCGCCTGTAAGGGATAGGGTTTGACCTCCGAATTGAATGTTGTAATTCACACTATCACCACCCTTACCATAGTCTTTAGTTGATGGTGATGATGGGGTGGACGGCGCGTAGTCATTCAGGCTGCTAAATCCGGTTGATCTACCATTCTTACCAACATATTGCTCCAGCCGCTCGATCTGCTCCATAACATACATCGCATTACCAAGGGCCTTTTGGTTGTCGTAGGCAGTGGTCCCATACTTTCTCTTCACCCACTCATTGGAAGCAGATTTGTAATAACCACCCGCCACTGGTTCAGCATCTTGGAAGAGCTCTTTGGCTTTTTGCTTGGTATCACCTTCATAACCAATATCCTTAAGCCTCTGTTCAATTTCTTCAACAGAAAGCCCGTGTTTAGCGGTTGTTCCGGTTTTGGATGCCTTCATCTTGCCCTGAGAAGCCATAGCTGCTTCCGTTGCTTTGCGAGCCTCTTCCCACGCTTCAGTAGTATCGTTACCCGCTCTAACGCCTCTACGGCCAAGATCATCAAAGCCATCACCAGCATTACCTGTGGCATTGCGAACACGGTGTAAGCTTTCTTCTACAGCATTATTGGCTTTTACTGAAACTTGGCCGGTTTCACTTACCTGGATCGATAAGCCTAGTGAGGCAGCTTTGGCATTTGCTGCAGCAATACTTTGAGCATCACCCGAGGCATACGCCAGCTGAATTGTCTTTTCATAAGCCTTTTGAAGATCCGCTTGAGTAGCCTGGCCACTCTGGCGTACTGTTTCAAAATCAGCCAATGCCATTTGAGCTGACAATCGAAGTTGCTCTTTGGTTTTAATGCCAAGCCGCTCGAAAGCCCTTCCTGTTTCATCCAAGACATCAGGTAGTTCAGAGGTGGCTCTCTTTATTGCAACAATACCCAATTCAACCTGCTTGGTTGAGAACACACCCTGCGCTTCAAACTCACGCATCTTGGCATTTGCCGCATCAATCTCAGCTTGACTCTTCGCCTTACTAAGCCACTCTTCCCATGCTTGGTAAAGAACATCACCAGCCTGTTTACCGGTATACCCTGCCTCACCCAACTTAGTCTTAAGTCCATCCAGTTCGTTTCCAGAACTAGAAAAAGACTTAGAAACTTTATTTAGCGAAACATCCAGATCCACGCCAAACAGCTTGGCAGCGGCAGATGCTCTTGAATAAGCTGTTTCCGCCACTTGGCCAGATCCAGCATTAGCTTTATTTAATTCAGCTATACGTAAATCACGGTTATTGGCCAACTCTGCTTCTTTAGCGTTAATGGCATTAATTGAGGATTGGGCGGAGGCTAAGGCATTTAGATCGCCAGTCTTCTTGGCTTGCTCAATCTGTTGTTCTAGAAGCGCACGTTCAACGGCGGCCTGTTTCTGGTATGCAAGATACTCCTCATCGGCTTTCTTAACATTTTCTTTGGCCAGCTTGAGAGCTTCTTCCTTTTTAGCAGCGCTTTCAGCCGCCTGTTCTGCACTCTGGCCAGCCTGAACACTAACCTTGCCAGCCTCATCAATGGTGACGATATAGCCCTTAGTCAAGAGATCGGCCTGCATTACGCCGTCCATGACACCGCCATTGGCCTTGATAGCAGCCTCGGCATAGGCTTGAACAGCATTTATCTTTTCGGACTCCGTGGCTTTTTTCCCATCAACTTCTGATTGCTGATCAGAAAGTAATCGCTCCAACTCCTGCTTAGATAGAGCTAATCGTTCCGCAGTTTTTTGTCCTTGAGTTTGAGCTGCCTCATTTAAGCGCTGAACACCTTTGGATTGAAAATTTTGAGCTTCACGATCAGCCTCAGCATAATACTCTTTAGCTTTATCCTTCATCAGATCAGCATTTGCGGCGAACTGCTTGCTTACATCGCCCCAGGTAAGTGCAGCCATAACACTATTTGCAGCAGAGGCAAGCATAAAGAAGTTGCCTGTCGCCACTTTAAGGATAATACCAATTGCTGTAAGACCATCGCTTACAAAACCAAGCGTAATTCCCAACCCTTGGAAAATTCTCTCCAAGAAGCTAACTTGCTCACCTGCAGACGAAACTCCTCCTGTAAACGAGGAAAAAACCGATAGAGTGCTCGTTATTGATGTATCAAGAACATCAAGAACGCTTGAGCCAAACTCGTATACTTGGGATGCTAACTCTTTAACCGCATCATAAGCAGCAGATATGGCATTCTTAAAAGCATCAATGGTGTTGGTGTCTATCCCGCCTTGCAAACCTCCAATTAGCGAAGCAAGCCCCAAACCAACATCATCTAAAAATACCTTTATAATCCCAAGATTATCAGCCACCGTAACCAAGGCGTCAGCAACGGCAGCACTCGAACCATTAGCCTGATCCATTTCACCAATGACGATTTGCCACGATGTAGCTATACGCTGTAGAGCGTTACCAATTGTTGTGGGAAACTTGTTGTAATCAGCTTCAATCGATGCTGATTGTTTCTGTAACGCCTGGATGACTTTCTCGGCTGATAGCTGACCCTCTCCTGCCATTGCACGCAGCTCACCAGTGGTCACGCCAAGTGACTGGGCAAGTGCTTTTGAGATACCCGGAGCCTGCTCCATGATGGAGTTGAACTCATCACCACGCAAAACGCCTGATTGCAATGCTTGTGTCAACTGGACAATTGCGGCTTCTGATGCAGCCGCTGATCCACCACCGGTCTGAATGGCCATATTAATGGTTTTGACTAGATTCAGGCTTTGCTGTTGGGTCATGCCCATTTGCTTACCAACATCATTCACTTTTGTGAATAGACCTGCAGTAGCATCAAGGCTTGAGTTGGTTATTAATGCCACTTGGTGCACACCAGCCATTGCTTGCTGGAAGTTACCACCATCACTGGTTGCGATGTTGATTCGAGCTGAAAGGTTGGTATAGGAATCCGCGGCCTCTGCTAATTCACGAATACCCAAGCCAACACCAATTGCAGCCATAGCACCAACAAGAGCATTTACCGCAAATTTTGCTCCATCTATTCCTTTTTTCGCTGACTGAGCCGCTGTATCTGTTTCTCTTAAGCTGTTGTTGGCTTTACTTACTTCTGCCTGAAATCCACTAAAAGCCTGATCTGCTTGCTGAACTTCTTTTTCAAGTTGATCAACCTGGACTTGTGCTTTTTCAATATCTGCAGGTGAAGCTTTGGTTTTTGAAAATGATTCAAGATTTTGCTTAGCCTGAGCCAGATCACTCTTAAGCTGACCTAAGGCTTTTTCGGCCTTATTACCAAAATCTGTAAAGTTCCCCGCTGTGGATTTTGCGTTATCACCAGCATCTTTGATAATGCCTGTAGCAGCATTTAGAGATTGAGAGAGCTTGTCCGCTAATTCACTGGTACCTTTTGGGATAATATTTCCCATCTCTTTAGAAGCATCAGTAGTCGCCTGTTTTAACCGTTCTGATTCTTGTTTTATTGCATTAAATACTGACTTAGCTGCATCTTCTGATTGCTTGATGTTGCCAACGAAACCTTTAGTGTCGGCATCCATGATTAATTTGAATGTTAAATTTTTACCAGACATGCTGACCTCTAAAATTCAGGCAATAAAAAACCCGCCGAAGCGGGTATAAATTAGAAATTAAAAAGCACCTTATGATGCCTTCTTAATCACGATGATCTGTAGATTAGCAGACCTGATTCCAAGCTTTCTGGAATTCTTCTGGATTCATATTCTCACCTTCAACGGCAACTATTGTTGGGCTTGCAATAAAGCGCTTAAAGCCTGTGTATCCACCAAAACTATTTTTACTATTAACTTCACCACAGTTACCATTATGGTTTCTTATTTCAGCGCTATTAGAGTCTTTTAGAAAGTTCTTTAATGCAATACGTGAATCTGTTTGTACTTGAATTCTTTTTGACTGCTCAGATTGGCTGCTGGCTACAGTTTTTACTGAGGCTTGGACTGGCTCGGCTTGAGAATCGGAATCATCACTTGCTAAAAAAGGCAAAGCAATAAAAAGCAGTAATGCGAATACCCCCAATAAAATATAAGAACGTTTCATATTCATATCCATAAATTATTATTTCCACATCATAACTTTAGGGTGCTACTTGATCAATCAGAGACCATTTCTTTTTTAAATGATTCAAAGCCTTTTTTGTCAGACTGAGCCACACGTGCTGCAACGGCGTTATTGAAGATTCCCTGCTTATATAGCTTGTTTGCTGCTTTCACATAGCTCTGGAATGCACCGTAGGTCATTTCCATGATTTCGCCATGCTGATGGCCCATTGATACCAGAAACTGGAATGAATCAAACCAAGTGGAGTCATCTTTATTTTTAATGCCACGCTTCGGTTTTTTATATTTGAAATAAGCTTGATTAACGAGAAGCACCGCTTTAAGCAGATCTTTAAACCCTTGCTCATCAGCAGCAAGTTTCATTAGTGATTCATGGTCCAGATCGGTGACGCATGCCATAGTCGAAATGACTTGCACACCGTGAGCTTTAAATAGCTCTGTCAAAATCTCATCTGAATGATTCTGGTCTTTGATAAAGTTCTTTAATGCTTCAGCATGCATTGCCCAGGTATCAAAGTCTTTCATCTGGATCTGGCGGACTTCAATGTCATTGATTTTGATGCTTCGATTTGTTGCTAGGAAAAAGTCATTCATGATGGAATCTCGAGATAAATTTTATGCATTAAAAAAGCACCCGGAGGTGCTTTTCTTTTAACGTTCATAAAGGCTGAATTCTATAAAGACCAACTACCACCTTGCCCCATCTCATAAACGATGAGAATCAAGGCTAGTACTATTAGTATGACAACAACGATTTCTGTTTTTGTTAGCATCTTCAGCGCTCAACTTTTCATCATTCATATGATAAGCAAAGCAAACAATTAATAACATAAATATTACAATAAAATTATTGGATGTTACAAAGATTTAGAAGTTAAGGAAAGCTCTTTAGAGTGTAGCTACCTACTGAAGCATTCAAACATTTCGTTAAGCAACTCAACAAAAAGTTTCATCCGAAAAGCATTCTTACGTAAACCTAGAAACCTATAACTTTAGACCTGAATATCTTACATATCCCGACATAGCTGATACATCCGTGATTTAAATCATCCTCTACACTGAAATTAAGTCTTAGAAACGTAGAGGAAATTCAAATGAAAAAGTATTCGAAAGTTCTAATCTTGGTTTTATTCGGATTCACTGGCACCGCAGCTATCGCATCAGAACCACCAATTGAGGCTACTGCTGCAGCTGAAGCGCAACAGGTTGCTTTAGAGTATGCAAAGAAACAAGCTGATACACCCGAATCATCTGATGAATAAAAGAAAGCCCTCTAATGAAGGGCTTAATAATTATTTATTCCAACTTGGTGTGCAGGAGCTTTTCCATGAAAGCTCAAATTGCTTTGGATCCATCTGATTTTCTACAAGCACTATATTCTTTTCAAGCACAATGAAACGCTGGAAATCAATATCTGTGCCCCCTACTTCCTTATAGCTAACTTCCCCACAATCCCCGACTTGATTCCGGAACTTAGCTGAATCAGGATTGGGAATGAATTCTTTAGTGGCTTCTTTTGCAAATTCAAGCTGTTCTTTCTTGATTGTTTCTAGATCAGGTTGCTGACCGTTAGATTCTCTGTGTCCGCAACCCGCTAAAATCATAATAAAAAATAATAGGCCTAAATTTTTCATAATATCCCCTTGCGTTAAGGGCGTCACTTTACATCACTTTTCAAATTTATCTAACGCCTAGGAAGGTAACTTTGTAAAGTTGTGTTTAGCTATTTTGACTCTCATTCAATATTAATTTTAGATAACAAGTTTAAAAATCCCATCTATCAAAAACCTCCCGAAGGAGGTTCTTAATTAGTTAACTTACTGACACACAAGATAAATAATAGTAGAAATAATTATTACAGCCAGGATGGAGATAGATATTTCCATTTTAGTCATAGCAGATTCATTCTTAACGTGAACTGAATATCTTTTATATCCCCATCAGATGAAAATTAGAATAACAAAAGATTACATAATCTTTATTTTTTACTATTTATTAAGTTTCATCTTAAATGTTTTAAGACTTATTACGATAAGGCAGGCACAAAAAAAGACGCATAGCGCCGTGGAGTTCTTTGTGCCTGTGTTTGTTAGACAGCTGCCGGAATCGTCACAACATGGCCATATAGGCCTAATGCTGGATCTGATTCTTTAGTCACATCCGATAAAGCCTGACCTGAAATTTCATACTGACCCAGTTCTTCATGGATCAATGGGAAAGTGGTTTCTGGTGACTTCTTGGTACGCCATAGCGTTACAGCCACATGCTCACCGTTTGCAGTATTAATCCCCTTAAAGAAGAGCTCATACTCTTTTTCAAAGTCGGATGCCAATGTGGTATTAGTCACTGCACCAGTTGTATAGCTCGCCAGAATCGGCATGACCAGATCAGCAACATCATTAAAAATCACAGTACCGAATTTAGCATCTAGTGTGTACTGATCATCGGTAAGAGTTTTAGCTGTACCGCTGGTTGAATCTTTGAAGGAAACAGTTTTTAGGTTATAGCCATTAAGCTTGATTTCCTGTCCAGCAACCACAGTACCCAAGGACACATCGGTTTCTGTCTTTGTGGGTACAGCATGTGTCATACCAGAGAGAATGTATTGAAGATTCTCTGGATTAACTTCTTCAATCTGCCCTGAGAAGTTCACAGAAGTAGCATTAATCATGGTGAAATCGGTAGTGCGTTTACCCGTCGTTGATTCTTTATGCTCAATAACATCAGCACCAATTTCCAATTCAAACTCAGGTACGTTACCAAGGTGGCGCATTGCACCAGCAACACCATTCACAAGCTCAGATAAGTAAAACTTACCTTGCAGTGAGATATAGTTCTTTTTAGCCATTACTTTTCATCCCCTGTGGTTTTCTTCGCTGGAGCAGCGGCTTTAGCTTCAGGTACTTCCTGAATAGCGCCATCTGCCAGTAATTTTTTGATTTGTGCGTCATCCAACCCGCCAACGACATCGCCCTTTTGGAAGCGTCCGACGGGCTGTGTTGCCCTGTATTGTTTCGCCATGATTGGCTCCTAAATGAATTTTTGTGATTCAAAAATAATAGTGATGTATGCAAAGCCTGGACTGTAACCATCGCGTACCGAAATGAATTCCAAGGCTGTGCGTGATGCCTGAGGCTGCCAGCCTGAAAGCAACTGAATTACTTTTTCAGTTAAAAGACCAGCTTCATCACTTACCGCCCGACCATCAGTCATCTGAGATTGAGCATTGCGACATGCCACCGTAACCGCCCATTGCTGACCGATCTGATTGATACTTCCACGACCTGCACTTGCCTTTTTATCTATACGAACAAAATTGACGTGTGCCGACGGCGTGACTTGCGACATCTCTGTTACGCTGACTGAATTCAACGGCGTATAGATCTTTAGAAATTCTGGAATCTCTTTCAGTTTTTCTGCAATCTCATCACGCACCGCGAAGAAGGTGCTCATCTATAAAACTCCCGACAATATCCAAAACCATAACTTCATCTTCCGCATCAAGACCGAGTTGAGTCCGAGGTGGAATAATGGATTGCTTAACTTTCCGATATTGGCCACCCACTGCAAAAGTGATGTATTGGCCATTCTTGGGTAGGATTGTTGCGCCGTAATGCAGATGTGGTGCGTACGCAACATCTGTACCCACCTCCACACCACTTGAAAGTACATTGTGTGTGTAGGAATTCATTAGGCGGCCAGTATCACGTAGCGTTTCGCCACCTTGCAGCTTGGCTCTCCATGAAATCTTCCACGGGTTACCATCCACACCAGTACCGGTTAAAAACCGATTGTGGACACTACTTTCAAGCCCAGCACCGATCTCATCAAATAACTGAGCCTTTAATGAGTCAAAGCTACCCAATTGTTTAAGCACCGCTTCGATAGGTGAGCTATCAGCTTGAATGATTATTGCAAAAGCCATAAGCACCTCACTTCAAGCTGGGCATCTGGTCCAGGATAGAATCCCCAAATACACCACCGGTATATGAAGTACCGACCGGTGCTGTCGAAGGTCGTCCTTTGGGTTGGTCTTCCACGATTTGATTAGTTTCAGGTAATTGAATCTGCAAGTGAGCTTTGTTATCAGCAACACGTTTTAAGAATGCGATTGCATCTTCATAACGCTGTCGCACCTCATCGGTGGGTTGCTGGAAGTAAAGGCGATAGCGTGCAATATCACACGCCATGCGCTTTAAATTACTCGGCACATTGGGAAGCGGCAAAGGATAACGGCCGCCGATGTGGCCGTTAATTTCCTCTGTCGCATCCTGAATTGCATCAGTTACTGAGGACTGAGAAGGAAGCATCGTTTTTAGATTTTCAATCTCATCACCAAATCGTGCGACCAAATACGATTCAGTCGCATACATAGATCACCTACTTGGTTTCATCAGCAGGTTTTTCACCGGCTTTAGGTTTTGCGGCAGGTTTCACCTTTTCAAGTTCAGCCACTTTTGCTTTTAGCTCGGTAACTTCTTGATCTACCTTTGCCTTGTCAGCAGCTGCTGTCTGATTGGCTTCGGTTAAGGTTTTATTTGCTGCTGTCAGCTCAGCATTAGCCTTTTCAAGTTCAGCTAGGAGAGCAGCAGTATTGTCTGCCTTAGATTCTTCCGGCTCTTGATATTCTTCAATAGCCCCAGATGCTAAAAGGGCCTGAAGTTGTTTAGCTTCAAGCCCCTCTATTTCCTGACCTGGACGAAAGTGCCCGATCGATTGTTTTGCAATGTACTTTGGCATTTGATTCTCCTTATACGAATCCACGACCGCCGACTAAACCGTTCTTGTTGTTTGGAACAGCAAGCGGAGAGGATTCAGCAAGCATCTGAATACTTGAAGGGTTCTTTTCTTGCCACTGACCCAAATAGAATTCCAGAGCTTGGCCAAATGCTTCAACATTTTGCAATGCACAATGTGCAATCCATCCATTAGCATCCGAAACAAGACCAAAAAAGTCTTCAGGAATAAAGCGATCAGAGGAGCCGCCCATATTGTGACTCACGTCATAAGTCCAGATTTCAATGTTATCCACTGTGCCACGGAATTGGGGCTTATCAGCTTGATCGAAAGTCGGAGTTAATGGAACACTGATACCAGCATACGGCGCAATGAACTTCTCCTTGAACTCTGGATCCTTGATTAAGGTGTTATATACCTTAGATGTGGTCAAGGCCATGATAGGTGATGTACCTGAGTGCTCGATAGACAAGTCAATCATGGCTTGAATATCTTTCACTGGAGTAGCACCAACCTGTCCCCATTTAATTAATGGTGCGTAGTTACAAGCTGGATTACGCTCATAGTCCACTTCGTACATCGGGAAGTCTGCAGAAGCAAAAGTAGTTTTACCGTAGAGAAGCACATCACGCGCAATTAATAGCTTTCGGTTTTCAATTGACTGACGAAGATATAAAGCCTTTTGAGCCTGATCAATCAGCAATAGATCCGCATCAGACAAACGATTTGAACCGGTCGCAATTACACCAAATTGACGTAAACGTGCAATAAGCGCTGTGTTCTGCACCTCACTTGGCATGACCGTCATCATAGGTTTCAGGTAAGCCGGCTTAACGAATTTCACGTTACCAGATTCACCTACTTTAATCTGACGTCCAGCTGCAGTCGGAGTAACAAACGGCGCAAGTGGTGTCGCAGTATTCAGCTCACCAACTGGAACTTCTTTTTTAGTGTATGAAACACGTTGAGGGAAAAAGCGGTCCATCAGCCAGGTATCTAC
Organism: Acinetobacter sp. YH12106; assembly: GCF_013418995.1. Taxonomy (NCBI): domain Bacteria; kingdom Pseudomonadati; phylum Pseudomonadota; class Gammaproteobacteria; order Moraxellales; family Moraxellaceae; genus Acinetobacter; species Acinetobacter sp. YH12106. The sequence continues at coordinate 47,127 of NZ_VPAV01000001.1, read as the reverse complement.
CTTTTGAGTGGTATCAGTCAGTAATACCAGCTGTGGCACATCCAGTAATTCCACTGGTGCATTTTGAAATGTAAAAGTTTGACTCATGTCTTAGTTCCCCACAACTTTTCGAAGTTCGATTTTGTTTTTTAATGCTTGTGCACGTACTGCATCATATTGAGCGGTGGTCAGCGGCGTTCCATTCACTGTTACTACTGCAATATCAAATGCACCCTGTACATAGAGCGGCATTTCAAGATTATTTGCAGCATGGTAAGTAGCTTGCTCTGCTGTGAAATCTGATACAGCAATAGCATTCCAGTCACCCACCACACCCGTGGTAACTGCAGGATGATCAGCCACATTATTGGCACCAACAATTAGCAGATCCCCGCGCTTGTACGCCGTTGCTGTTTTTACTTTGGCATTCTCGGTACGAACACCATCGCCAACCACCAGCTGTTTATTCTCAATAGCGCCTGTTAATACTTGGCTCATGATTTAGCTCCTTGTTGCTGCGCTGCCATAAACTGATTGAATGCCTGATCTAAAGCCGAGCCTTGTGGAGCTTGACCACCCTGCCCCGGATTGGCTTGATGAGTGAACAAGTGAGCAAATGCCGGATTCACACTTGGTATTTGTTGTTGCTGTTGTCCAGCTGGTGGTTGCTGGCTACCTGCAGAAAATTGACGAAGTTGCTTAGCCGAGAATGCAAATGCAGAATCATCAAGCTTTTTCATTTCTTCAACATCTTCAGCGCTAAACTCTTTGCCCAGATCTTTACCCAGTGCACTGATTTCAGCTTCACGTTTTGCAGCTGCAAATTGTTTGTTTTGTTCGGTCAAAGCATCAACTTGATCTTGTAATGCTTTTGCCTTGGCTTGCGCCTGCTCTAATTCGGTCACGTTGGTGTCCTCTGGTTGATTAAAGTTTTTTGGAGAGTGACTGGCTGCCACGGCGTTTGTATTGTCATCTGCACCTAAGGCACAAAAGGACACTTCACGAATACGACCACCACGGAAAACCGTGATAGGCCCTTGATGCACTTTTCCATTTACAGTGACTGATGCACCTGCTTGAATTTCCTCAATTGCAGATGGGTCAATGCGAACTGACATCTGCCAAGGAAAGCCATCATCGGAGTCCTGAGCAACCTGAGTACCAAACTCATTACTCATTAAATCACCTGAAACTGTTAGACCATTCTGGTGATCAATGCTATGGCTGTTGATGGCTCCAGCACGTTGCCGGGTTGAGTGATCCAGTAACGCAGGAATTCGACCTTTAATTTGCATAGAATCAAGATCAAAGATGATTCGATCCCAATACCAATGGTCAGTAATAACTTCACCACTGTATGCAACACCGGAGAAAGTACGCTTCTTCTTGCCCTCTTCAGCTTGGTCGACATTTAGGCTTCCAACCTGGAAGCAATACTGATTCGGCTTATGTTCCTCTTCTTTTGGCATTTTTCATGCTCCATAAAAAAACCGTCCTTTCGGACGGCTTAGTTGTAAGTTTTAATTTTGTCGTCACATTTACCTCAATTTATTAATGCTTTTTCAGGCCAATAAAAAACCGCCCATAAAGGGCGGTTTCAGACTGTGGAGTTTAAAATTCTAAAAAGTATCGACTGGTACATTAACGATATCATTAGAGCAAGAAACGTTGTTTTTTTTAAAGAATCTTTGGAAATCCTGATAAACGTCTTCAGTCTGTCTATTCACTGTTTGAACTTCTGAATATTTCTCTAATTGAGGATGTTTTGATTGAAAAGTAATTAAATCAGAATAAAGCAAACTTATATTACACATATAATCAAGTTCTTCTTGGAGCGTATATTCCCTTTTCTTCCTAAAAGATTTTGATGCCTCTCTATAAGTTGATATAAAGTCAACTTTCTTGTTCACTTCATTTAAATATTCTTCTACTTGTACAGTTTGTTGATTGGCATATAAAAAACCAGGCATTATTAAAAAAATAAGAGGTATATATTTCATAAATTTATTGCTTCCCTACTAGCCATACAACTTACTTAAAGCGCATGAGAAAAATGATTTAGATCTAGAGCAAATATTATGGAAGTAATTGTACATTAAAAAAATTCAATAAAATAAGACCAGGTTAAATTTCTAAATTTTATAGTCAATTTAAATAGCCGACTCTAGATCCTTAAATAGAATCACTCTTATGAAATAAACTTCAATGTATAAACCATCTGCCCTTCAATGGCCTCAATCAAAACCACTTCAAAAGACAATCCCATCGGCATGAGAACGCCGTTGCCAGCATTCAGTGCATCCAGATCAATACCTAAACCTTTTGCATTCTCAATCTTGATTACGATATCTGAAGCTGTATCCACCATCAGCAACGGCGCATTCAATTGAACTGTCTGCCCCACCTGATAAGCCGCTACTTGATTAAGAGTTGCAGCACCTACTACGGTAGAAGCCGTATTGCTTGCCACAGTTTGAATCGCTGCCATGTCTGCACTCAGCCAGCGCTTAAGTACATCATCAGCTAGTGAGCCTGTAGCAGAGTTTAAATAGCCAGTCAGTGCGGCATCATTTCCCTGCACATAGTCCAAGAAGGTGCGAATCGCACTTGGTCGAATGCTTGGATCAAGTGGTATTACTGTATTGGCCACAGTATCGAATAAGTCCCGAGTCTTATCATCCATCGGAGCAAACAGACTGGTGAGCTTTTTACTCGCCGTCCATTCTGCCCTGATGACCTCTTTCTGCTCGAGGAGATATTCCTTATCCAGACTTGAAGTACTGATCTTTTTATCAACCAGTGATTCAAGTTCGCCAAACTGCAATGGATGAGAACTCCAGTCCAAAGCCTCAGCTACTTCTGGCAACTTATCATCTGGCGTAATGCCATATTTCAATGCCTGCTTCTCGGTTAAGGCAATCACGGTACAGCGACAACGGAAGCCCAACGGCGGGTAATGTGTTAGCCAGAACGGGTGATCAATCGGCAATACAATCCGGTTCAGAGCCAAATGACTAGGACGTACCCGGCTATCATTGATCGCTGAATACATTAGATATTGTCGCTTGGCCTTATTCCGTTGCTGTTGTTGCCACCGACCATGACCGTAAGCGTTTTGGATATTGGTACGAAATACATTATCCAGATAGTGCTTTGGCAGAATGATTTCAGATTCTTCAATCAGCTTCTGGAAGTCCTTGAAGGTACCGCCGTCGGCAATCGATTTATTCACCGCTTTGATGACTGTTTCAATCTGCTCAAGACTCGATAGAAAGCTAACCGTGGTTGCCATCTGCCGGGTCTTTAGATCCATTGAATAAAACTCATCAGGCAGCACGATTTTTTTACTGTGAGCAAACCGAAGTGCCTCAAGGAATGTGACTGGTTGCATAACTTACTTCCCATTTTGCGCCGTCACATACCCCAATACATCCGCAGCATACAAAGCCTGATCCAGATTGGCCGTAAACTGTGTCTGAGTTGCACCAGGTATTAACTGCATCAAGTTATAAGCCAAGCTTTCAGGGCTATCAGACTTGAATACCAACTCCTTGACCTGATCCGGTTTCAGTAGCTGTAATTCATCCTGGCCGTCAGTCAGTTCTTCAACTTCCTGTTGTTCAGGTGAAAGCTTGTTGGCTGTTGCCTTAAAGTTAAATGCCTGACGTGGTAATGCGGTGAATTGATTGAAACCTGTTTGTGTTTGCTCAACCAGATCCCCATCCTGCAGTCCGTACTCACGAATAAAATAATCTTTAGAAAGGTTGGCCCCAGCATTCTTTAAATGAACATCACGCTCAGCCTGATCCTTATTCAGCGGTTTTGGCTTTTCACCAAGCATTACTTCATAATCACCCCAACCGTTTAAAGCGCATAGAGCATTGACCACAGCCTGTAAAGTCGGTGTGACAAGCCTAATATCAGATTTAAGCTTATCCATTCGTACATTTTCATGCACTTGACCAAGACTGTAGCTTCCCTTCCCATCAGTCCCGCTGGTAAGTGTCTGCCCTAGTACAACTTTCTGGATCTGGCGTATCAGCTGATTATTAAATGCCTCAAACGCTGCACCTGCTGAACCGTTTGTTCCTGGGGCTGAAAGAATCTGAACATCATCATCTGCATCAATCGACAATACGCTTTGAGCATGAGCATCTAACAAGGCTCTGCTCATATCATCAGTTTCAGTATCTTTGCATTTACCCAGTAAGATTGGTGTTCCAAAACGTTCGAGAAATTTCGCCCAGAATTTGAAGCCATTCTGCTTAAAGAAGAATAACCAATACAGCGTGGCTAATAGTGCTTTACCGTATGGCTGTTCGTATGTGGCCTTACGGCGTGTTAAGAAGAATTTGAATGCTTGATCTACCTCATGCTCTGCATTGTTTCCATCCTGACGATAGATTAGCCGACCATCATTCTTAGGCTCAAACCACTGCATCGGTTTTTCACCAATCCACTTCAAACCAATATAACCTTCCGACTTTAGCTCATAGACAGCTTCCTGAACCGAGTAACCGAAGAACAGTGCACTCATGGCAGCAGTCGCAATTTCATGGAACCATTCTTTCAGGATGAGATTCAGCTTTTCCGCTTCATCTGTATCATTTGGTTCAATTCGCAACGGCGTTGCTAAAAGTGCATCAATCCGTGTTTCAACTACTTGTGCAATCTCGTCATCATCAAGCAGTACACGCAATCTGTGGCGTGTAATACCTGCTTTGCGCAGTACTTCATCAGTATCCGGTTGCTTGCCAAAGTTCACCAGAAACTGAGTGACCGCTTCTTGAGTGTATAAATTGCCGTAAGACAAAGCCTTCTTTGACGCTTTGTCCTTTTTAGACTTTGCCATATGTTTTCCTTTTAATAGGTTCGACTACCTGCACCTGCAGGTTTTTTCCGTTTTCGCTCTCGGATATCACTAAAGCAAATCATGACGCCGTCTGCTCGGTTTGGAGATAAGGCACCATCAGGCTGCTTATTGACTAGGATTTTGCCTGCACCATTTTTTGTATAAGTGGGTTGTGATAACTCTCGCTTGAGCTGTTCAAGCTCCTGCTTGTTTATGTCTTTGGTAGAGAGCGAAATAAGATTGTCTGGGTCATATTGCATACCTTGTAAGGCTCGATAAGTATTCTGAAATCTTATGCGCAGTGACCACCACATCTGAGCTTTAAGATTGGCAAAGAAGTCTACATTTTTACGCGCCTCAACCATTTCCTGCTCAGGGTTGTGTACCGCGCCTGAGCCACGGAATGGATTTGCTTCAATCTCCGGAATACCTTTGGATCTGTTTTGCTCATTAATGACTCGGGCATCACCACGTACACCAGCACCAAGACCATCGGCATCGTAATAAAACGAGTTCAAACGTAGATCAAGACAAGCATCAATAGCTTTCTGAGTCGTGCCAAAAATGTCATCACCAACACCAGACCAGGTATCCAAATACTGCAGTACGATGCCATGACGTGCAGCAAAAGAGTTTTTATCCTTACCCTCATCCGCTACATCAAGTGCACCCATACGTTCGCCTGACGGCTGGATATTCAAATTAAGATGAGCATCGACTGCAGCTTGCACCCATGCTGATGGAATTAATACACCTTCCACCGATGCGGCATAATCAATATCAACCTCTTGAGCTAAAACAATATCGTCAAGTGTGGCCAATTGTTTTTCATACCAGGGATAAATTACTTTGCCATTAAATTCGACCTGCCAATTCTTATCTGGGTTATCACGCCATGCCATGGTGAATACGGCGTAACGTCCACTAAAACGATCCTGGTGAAACTTGTCTCCAATACCGTTTGGGGTAGATCCTTTGATATGCACGTTGGTGTTCTGAGAAATTGCAGCGTCTACTGCTTCTTGACGCTCTACAAATGCCCATTCATCCAGAAAGTACATTGTGGTACGACCACCACGGCCAATATTGTCACCAGCCTCACCCGTAACCGTTGCGCCGTTGTCCGGGTTAATGATTCGCATGTAGTTATCATGCACTTTCTCGACAAAGCCTTTAGGCTTCATCCAGTCCGGTAACTTAGAAAACATATCCCTGAATTTGTGCAGTAACGTTTTTGGATCGCCTTTCTTATCAACCAGATCTTCTTTACGGCTACCGACGCCACCAGCAAAACCTTCAACGAATAACCACCGATGCAAATAAAAGCCCAGGACTACATAGCTCATCCCTTCATCACGACTTTTTTCAATTAAGCCATGGGTCTGGGTACTTTCACGTTCAATCAGCCAATCAACGAGTTCAACCTGACCCGGACGCAAAACAAAAGGAATATTGGCCGGTAACCCGAAAGGCATGCCCCGTGGATCGTAAGTCCATACCCAGTGATTAAACCAATGAGCCGGATTACTCTTACATCTGTAGATTTCAGCCTCTCGACTTAGTTCATTCTGCTCTATCAGCATCCGGTAGTAATAACGCCGTTTCATTTCTTCAATGATTTCAGGCAGACGCGTATTGATCGTCCACTCTTTAATTAGTGGCGCTATATCTTCGATTGCGTAAGTCATAACTTGCCATTAATTGCTAAACGCGAAAGCTCTTGCGCGGATAGTCCGTTAAGCTCATCTGGTGTGAATTGATGCGTTGATTTAGTTTCTTGCTGAATAGGTCCACCGTCTTTACCGGTAATCTCTATTTTCTTTTCATAGTGGCCTTTGACAATCTTCTGCATCTGATCAATCAGTTTGATTGCCATCACCACGTTACCTTTTTTTGAAACCAGCAAATCACTCAGTATCTGAAGCTGCACAATATCGTTAGCACCTTCAATGTTATAGATCGGCTGGGCAATGTATTGCTTACGTGCTTCATTAAATAGATCTACAAATTCCTGTGATAAGTCAGCACCTGCAACTTTGGTAGGATCATATGTCTCCACTTGTTGTGGGGAAACATCAACTCCTAATTTTACCTTGATGTCTTCTACTACTTGAGTGGGGGTCATAAACTGGGCAAGTGCTCGAACTATAAATACTTTTTCGTGTTTTTTAAGTCTTGCCATAAATCACCATCCATCAAGGTACATCAAGGAAAGTGGGCAAAAAAATTTAACCAATCACACAGTTCCCACAACACGCAGCAATACTTGTTTCAGATACAAACGGCGCATTCTTGGCAATTTCTAGAAGCCGTTTAACAGATTCGTCTGCACCCCACCGTTTGGTCTCACCAAAGAATACTTCGACATCATGGCCAGCCAAGTAATGTTTAGGTAAGCCAGTCATATCGCTATAAATGATTTCACCATCTTCATCACGCTCTACACCGATGTGATAAAGCTCATGTTCTATCAGCCGACAAAACTCACGATCCGAAGCCTGTTCACAGAAAGCAGCATCCACAGTAATCAGATATTGAGGTACAAAGCCGAACCAATCCCGCATCTGCTGTTCCTGGCGTGCTTTCTTCCAGCCACCTTGGTTAAACATGACCTTTTCACATTGGCCTAACACCATACGTTTTTTCGCTACGGCGGCAGATGAAGCCCAGGCGAATGCAAGGAACTCTTCATTGTCATGCAGTAATTCAGCAATATGATCATGATCCGGGTTATGTAACTCACCACCTAAAGTAAGCCAGTTATTCATGACCCATTCTTTAAGCTCTGGCGCAGGTGCCAAGCGAATGGCTTCCTCTCCCTCAGCCTGATCAATCAGCTCCGTCGGCGGGAATGGCCTGAACTGTTCCATAAGATGCCTTTAAATTTCTCAGCCATGCCGTTGCACGGCCCATGTTGATATCATTGACTTCAAAACGCTGATAGCGGTAACCCATTTCTTCAGCATGGTCATAGCGATCCATACTCCAAGCTTTTGTGGCCAACTTACCTTTTCGACCACCAGACCAAGGCCCACCAGCAATTTCAATTAATGTGAGATAGCCAACCAGGTGTAAATCAAAACGCCAGTGCTTCGTACTTTTAAAGTGAAAATATTCTTCGTATTTGATTTCCATCCGATCCAAGATTTCTTTTAATCGATCGAATGCTTCTAAGTATTTTTCACCAGCTTTGGGTAGGGGTCTGACACGCGATTTCTTTTTTGGCGGGCTTTTTTGGGTGAAAAGTTTATAAGCCTTTTCATCCATACAAAGTGAACCGTAAATTATTAATGCGTTCTTTCAGCTTAATTATAATTTCATCGATTACTATCATTTGATGACGCGTCAATCCAGATCTGCTGAGGTTCTGATACTTAGACAGCTCAGCACTGCAAAATTCTAAGTCTTGTTTAGCTTGTACTTTGTCTGTCATGGGTACCACCATCAAGAAAAGAAAAACCCCTCAACATCTAGAATGCGAGGGGCTTTGATTGCCGTAATACGTTCGGCGATTGAAAATAGCGTAACGAGATTGTTAAAAGTTTGAGCTTGAATAGTCTTCCCCCAAGAGGTCTAGAAAAGTAGCACCCACAGGGATAAGAATATTTTTCGGAAGAGATATCTCGATCAACTTCCCATCATTATCGAACAATTCACAAGTAACCTGATCATCCTTAATATCTATAACTTTAAATCTCTTGGATTTAGGAGATAACATCACATCCTTACCAATCTCAATCTGCTTCATTATTCAATCACCATTCAATGTACATGTGATCAATATGCAGTAAAAAAAATGATAATGCAAGTACCAGAAATAATCTAAGTTATTGATTAAATAACACAAAATAACACATGACAACACTTTTGGCGCTTATTCAACTTCTTTCAAACAATCCCGACACACCTTGATTTCTTCATCATCAACCGTGTAATCGATCTCAGTCACACCGTGTAGGCCGAATAGGCAGAGTAATAATCGGAGCATACTTTTCTCCTGATATTAAAAAACCCGCTTTAGCGAGTTTTTATTCATTTGGTTTTATGGAGTCAATTACTCTTTCTGCATATTTTCTCTTTGTTTCTTGGGAAAAAACAATTATTTGATAGTTCTCTAACTTATTAAAGCTAGTAGATGGGCTTTCAGAGCTCAAATGCTTTCTAATTTTATTTAGAACAGATCTTACGCAAACTTCATTTTCTCTTTCATGTGCCAAAAGAGAGCTTAAGTCTTGGGCAATATCATCAGGCAGCCATAAAAAACATTCAAATGTTAATCTGTTTAACTCTTCTTGCTGTTCTGGAAGAGAGAGCCAGTGAGCCAAAAGTCTAGCCACCATCTCAGCCTTTTTCCTTTTCTCTACCTCATACTTATATTCTTCTAGTTTTTTGTCGTATTCATGCTTTATTGAATCTTTGAGCCTTATTAAAAGCCACTCCCGACCCAGCCAAACCCCAAGCAAAACCAGAACAGAGCTAACAATAGATAGCCCAAAAAATACCCCGAGAAAAGCAATAGACTGTTCCATTTTTATTCCAATTAGCATTCTTACTTAATGGAACAAAAAAGCCCACCATTTGGCGAGCTTTTAATAACTTGGTCTCGGTTGAACCGTAATACGACCAGTATAGTAAAACTATACCTTGGTTTCCGGAATAATGGAATCCCTACGCTTCAAATTCTTTATAGGTATTTTTTCGATAACTTTTAATGGTCTTGGCTGCCTCGTCAATTGCATTCTCGATGGCTAAAACCATAAGGTTTTCGTATTGCTTCCATGTTTTACGATAGCACTCTGCATCCATCTGCCAGCTACGCAGACCTGCATAATACAATCGACCTTGAGCTGTAAAATTATTCTCCAAATCAGGATTAAGAGAGAAGTCTATTACCATGCGCGCAATCATTGATGCCATCTCATCAATAGTTACTTTGGACGGCTCCTTGCGTTTATCCAACTTGGCATTGGTAGACATAATAAGTGCTAAGTGTGACTGCACATGTCTGTAGTCCATTTCTGATTTACCCTCAAATACAATCAATGCTGTAACTGATTTAGCAAGCTGTGTTTCCATGGATGCCACCGCACCAAGACGGTCTTGATAATCCAAAGGCTTCTCATTAGTCCCATGCACCACAGGCTCAAAGTTAGGTGACTTTGCTGTAGTACCTCGAATCAACCATTCAAACTGTTCAAATTTTTCAACCATCGCATTCATCCCTATTCCCTCTCAAATCTCTCTAACGTCTATACCGTGTACTGTTTTCATCAAGTGTTTCTTATTGCGGAAACTCGCTAACTTTCTTGTGGCTGCTGACTTCACATCCTCAACAATCTGCACCCCATCCTTCAGGTATGTGAAATCTGCAAAATATCGAAGTGCAGGCTTTGCTCTTTTCTCACCTGCAATTTTTACTTTCGGTGCCAACTCAAATTTGACCTGACACTGTAAATCCTGAATTTCACCTCTTTGCATTTGCGCTGTAAGCTCGATATAGCGCTTGTACTCTTTTTGGCTATCAAAGGTCATTCCATCCTTTTCGATCTTCACAGCGTTAAATTTGTTGCGCTTGGTGGCAGTCTTACGACCACCGCCATACTGTTTGTGATATTCAGCGAGAGAGATTGATGTCATTGGCACCTCGCAAAGTTTTCTTGATCTCACCAATGCAATATCGAATCGCAAAAACTCGCTCAGATTTTCCAGACTTCTTGTTCTGCTCTAATGCAAATTCAAGCTGCTTGATTAAGCTCGCAGAAGAAGTTCTTAAATTGTCATTTTCCTGCTTAGCCTGGTGAAGTTCCTGAGCCAAACGATCTACCTCTAAAATAGCCTGCTCTCTTGTGAGTTCCTGATCCGCAAAGCACTTTCCATCAGCATGACAATACCCATCAGCACCACAGTAAGGATTTCCGCCTTTGCATCTCATTACAGCATCTGCCCAGACATTGTGGTTCTTGCTTAGCAAGTCATGCTCACACGGTATTTTTATTGCTTTCACGACTCACCTCGCAGGGCTTCTTCTATTTGCGCCGAACAGTGGTAGCAACCCTCTTCATATCCTTCTGTCCAGTGAGTGGTTTTATCCCAAGTTATTTCATTCCACCCCACCGCCAAAGCAGCACATACCTCAACCTGCTTCTTCTTCTCGATATAACACCGCTCCATGTTGTTGAGCTGGGCTTTCAAACTCTCAATCTGCTTCTCATGCTTTCTCAGGTCAGCGTCTTGAAGCTTGATGACTTCGGTGTGCTCGTCGATGATGGCTTGTTGGTGGTTCCATGCTTCAGCCTGATCCTCAACTTCCTTGATCCCATAAAACAAAGTCCCATCAATATCCTTAAATTTCTGAAACAGTATTTTTGGTGATCTGTTTGGGTATTTAGCCTCAATGTATTTCTCAAAATCACTCATGCTCAATCACCTTCGTATTCGGGCTGATGTGGTTCTTGATATCTCTACATGTATCAATGCGGTCGTGGTCGGCTGGAGCGGTGCGGAGGTCGTGCAGATCCTCAATTTGATCTAAGATGTACTCATTACCATCATGGTAAATAGACTTAATCCAACCCTTTTCCGCATCATGCACAAGCAATGCCCCGCCAAACCACCAGTAATATAAAACCTCGCCTGGACTGCAAACTGAATCCATATCACGCCACATTCCCGACCCTTCCGGCGCCCCATCCACAATCTGCTTACACTTCTCTAGCCCTAATTTCTCGATTAAGTTCATGCTGCTGCTCCTTTTTTCTTTTGGTATGCGCTTAGTGCGAAGGCTTTATTGCATGAGAAGCAAGCGTTAGTGCTGGTATAGCGAAGCGTTCCACCACATGACCGACATGCAGTGCCGTGATAATGCCTTGCACCTCCATCTCTAGCATTGTTTCGAGCAATAACTCCCGGGTGATTACGTCTTGCATGTGCAGCCGCTACTGATGCAGCCATTACATTTCGCATTCCCTTTTGAGCATTACCCATAGGACGACCATTGAACTGAGAGAATTCACCTGAATAACCTGTTGGTAGCTCTTGAACCTGACCGCCATTTTTCAGGAACGCTTCCACATCATTTTCAAGCTCTGCACGCAACTTCTCTTTATCAACCGGAACCGCTGTTGATTTCATTGCCTGGCTTCTTGCTTGAGCTAATTTTGTAAATTCTTCGCGATTGATTCTCACACCCCACCTCCTAACTTCGCAGAAATAGCAAGCACCTCAACAAGGATCAAACTCAGAATGATTGCAATAAAACTCTGAAAGGTCGTCCAGTCAGACAGATTTGTGTTAATCAAAACCAATCCACAAATAAATACCTGAAGTAGAAATTTCACACCCCGCCCCCTAAGCCTTGCTCATACTTCAACTTCATCGCATTCATCATCGCCATCGGCAAAGACATGCCTGCTTCTTGAAATTCCTTAACCTTGCTTTCCACCCAAGATTTCTCCTCTGGTGTCGGCTCAGGTAGCCATGATTTAAGCTTAGGTGCTGCCTTGGATGTACCAATCATCTTCGGTAGCACATACCACTCTTGCTGACGACCCTGCATCTGCGCTTTAGCCAGATAGGTCTCATAGATCGATTTGAACTGCTTGAAGGCCTCCTTCATGCTTCCTTGCTCAACCAGCCAATAAACCGAATCCCATGCCTTTTTTGTCAAGGTAGTGATCTTGTCTTTCTGCATCAAAAACTCTTCCAGTTTCATGCGAGACAATTCAGCAACACGATCAGCACTCATGTTTGAATAATCACAAGCACGCTGCCAAGCTTCTGTTGCTGTCCACCAGCTACCGGACATGCACCAAGCTTTAAAATCTGAAAGCGTTGGGCAGAAATCACCTGATCCAGCTTTTGCATTCAGCTGCGCCATGCCCTTTTGGAATTGCTCATCACTCAACATTGCCAAAGCACCGTTGATGATATTCAGAATGCGATTCAGGTCAGTCATGCCGTTAAATTGGCTAATGAACTTGTGTCCATACATCACTTGCATGATGTCGTAGTATTCGCGTGCCTTGTCTAAGGCGATCCCGTTATGCACGACCCACCTCCTCAATCAGTAATGGCTTTTTTGGTTCACCAACATCAATCACCTGTCCCTGCTGTTGATCTAACTGCATACGTTGTTCAGCGAGAATCTGGGCTGTGGTTTTGGTGATGGATTGTTGTTTTTGAGGTTGATCCTGATTACGCATAATCCATTGAACAAATTTCACTAGCGCTCTGTTATCAACCATGGGTTGGTTTGCGTAGTACAACTCGAACTGTGGTTGCAGTTGATCAATGTATTTCTGGTCAACTGGTTTACGGCCAGACTTCAATAAATTCGCGTTCACATAATCCAGGTCGAACGTATATATATATTGGTTACTGGTTACTGGTTCTTGGTTAATGGTTCTTTGTTTATTGTTAGCATTGCGTTCGCATTCATCGCGCAATGCGTTCGCATTAGGTTTGCATTCCGAGTTATCTTTAGGTAAATCCTTGATTTTGTTGCGATGCTTTTCCCAGCGAGCATCAGCAGACGCTTTCGCCTTTTCAGATTTGCTGTGATATGCAGCAAGTTCACGTGCAATTCGGTCACACACATACCCTTGTGGAGTAAGCTCGAAGAAATAATGCAATACGACCTTTATGCTTTCGGTATGCGAACGCATGCGAATCAACATTGCAATTTCACCCACATCTTCAGGCAATGGGAGTTCGGTCAAATAGCAATGATCAAGCATTCTTCGATAAGCCAAATCTTCCATTGGCTCAAGAAAGGCTGTCTTGCTCATATAGTCTTTCGGGTTAAAAGAGTAGTAATGCATCACCTATACCCTCGCCTTTAAATACGCACCAATACGCTCACCTTCACGCTTAAGCTCATCAAGCATGTCGTCTAATCCAAATTGGTTTGCGCGCTCAATAAGCTCACGAATGAGTTCTTTTTTTGCCAGATCAACATCTTCTGTTGAGTCGTGCACTGGGCACTCATGATCTTCACACTCCGAGCATTCGAATTCATACCCACTATCAACCAGCTCATCCGCAATTCGATTTAGGTGATTGCTGTGAGCTGTCCAGATGAAGTCGCACACTTCTTCGATTGTTATGCTCATACCACCACCCCTTCACTCACAAGCTGCTCAATTACCCACTGTTCACCTTTGTTGGTGAATTTAGATTGTGGATAGCCTTGTTCTGTCTGTTTGACTTCGCCATAACCCTTGTCGATAAACCATTGGGCAAAGGTGCGCCCAGCGATACGACGGTCATAAACGCCCATATCAGCAAGGTATTGATTGAGTTTTACGGCTGACATTCCGACCTTTTTACCCACCTGAGAGGCATTTAAAAGATTTTTGGTATCAGCAACACGGTCGAAGTACTGAACTTTAGGTGCGGCGAGTTCTAATTGACGCGCTTGATCTGCTGCCAGTTGAAGGGCTTCGGAAAAAGATTGGGGTAGTTGTACGGCTGTTTGGTTTTCTAGCTCATACCAGCGCTTTACTAATGCTGCTGTGAACTCTGGACAAAGCTGGGCGACTACAGTGATTGAGTCTAATTTGCCTTGTTCGCCAGAGAAAATATAAACCTCAACATTGTAGGTGCGATTGTTGGCCTCTTTGACCACAACCCCCATTGGGGGGAGTCCTATAACTTCGCGCTCAGCAAGTCTTTCAGTTGATTGCTTTACTTTGTCATGGCGGGATTGAACAAGCTCTGAAATATCAAGACTTGTTATACTGTTTTGATTATGATTAAATTGTGTCATCATATTCATGTTTACTTTCCTTTCCGTTAGTGAACAATCCAAAACGCTTGATTTCGCAGATCAGGCGTTTTGCTTTTTTGGGTTATCGATACAAGCTTGGATTTGTTTGTCCAGCTCAGCCAATGCGACATGCATCTGGTGAATCACCTTCGACATGTCTTTCACTTCACCTTCTGTAATTCGACCATCCGCCATGATTTCGCGGAAAAGGCTCATCACATCACCGCCCTTCATGCCAATGCACAGCACTTTGTCTGTTAGCGATAGATCGCGGCATTCAGGGATTTCAGGCAGATCAATTGCAATCTTTCCGTGTTCAGCGTTCAACTCCTGCAAAACACGAAAGTCACCAGTCATAGCCATTATTTTTGAAGCTTCAACCAGTGATAAATGGTGGGTTTCGGTATTTGGATTTACCTTGCTGTTAAGTACGGCTGCACTTTTCATTCCCATGCGTGGCGCTAATGCAGCCGCACCACCTGGATAATCGTGAACCGTGTTGTATGCAGCATCTAGAATGTTCATGTGATATACCCTCGAACGTATTTTCTGTTTAAAACGTTTGGTTTAATGAACTACCAAGAAGCCAAGGCCTGACGATCAGCTTTTAACTGACCACGACTTAACAACTCATAAATTGCTTGGGTGCCCAAAGGAATCCCTTCCTCCTCCCAGCCAGCAATAGTTGATCGGCCTTTCTTGATTTTTTTGGATAACTGGGAGTTGTTTTCTACGTTATGAAACTTTCGTAGGTCAGCAACGTTCATTGTTCTATTCCCCGAACTATATTGTTCGGTTTATTGAATCACTTGTTCGGGTAACTGTCAACCAATTTGTTCATACTTCCGAACATGCTATTAACGGAAATATTTGAAATGACCTCAACTACAGATCGCATAAATCAAAAAATGAAAGAGCTAGGTTTGAGTCAGGCAGATGTTATGAGAGGAACTGGCGCTGGGCGCGCAACGGTTTCTGGTTGGATCAATGGCTCTAATGCACCAAGTGCTAAATACTTGGAGTCACTTGCAAGGACATTAAAAACAACATCTTCATGGATTCTTAATGGAAAAGAGGATGCAGATAGAAAGCTTGATAATAGTGTGAGCCTAGATTTGGTTGCGACTGTAACTTATGCACCAGTTATATCGTGGGTACAGGCAGGAGATTTTACTGACATGGAGTCGATTAGCAATTTGGCGGAGTGTGAGAAGCTACCTTTAGTACCAGGCGCTGGTAAGAGAAGTTTTTACCTTGAAGTCAAAGGCCTGAGCAATGCGCCATACTTTGAGGAGGGTGAGAAAATTTGCATCGACCCTGACTATCAATTATGCGACATACATACAGGTGAGATGATTGTGGTGAAGTGCAATGACACGGCCACCTTTAAGGCTTTAATTTCAGAATCCAATGGATATTACCTAAAACCACTCAACCCTAATTGGTCGGAGCAAGTTATTCCGCTTAATGAAGATTGTGTGCTGGTTGGAAAGTATGTCGGATCATTCAAGCCATCAAGAAAATTTAATTTATCGTAAAAATAAAAATCCCGAAAAAGGAAAACACAATGATCGCAACACTCAACAAATCTAAAACTGCGCTAACGATTAATCGTCAAGAGTTTAAGTTGGCATTAGGTAAAATCGGTGAAGGGATTGATAAGCAAATAGCTTCGCTTAAGAAAGCCAAGCAAAGCTATGACGCTGCTGAAATAGCACGTGAGGTCATTAGTGAGGCAAATATCTTTGAAGCTATTATTGAGGGCTTTAACGAAGCAGAAGAGACGAATTTAAAGTTGGCGGACATAACCAATCTTGAGGTAGCACAAGGATGGATAGATGAGTTTTTAGAAAAGTATTCTGCGCTATAAATCCCAAATCAATTTTTACTGGTTGGTTAAATAAAAAAGCCTATATGCGGCTTGGGGTTATTTGAAAGTTAATGTGCTGTGATCCTTCGGAGTGTGAGGCGCGACATGCAAAAAATTGAAGTGAATTCCCGCAATATTAGCCATGTGTTTTATCAGCACTTCTTATTAACGGTAGTACTTAGGACTGGTGAACGGTTTATTTACAAGCTTTTGGAGGCAAGTACCTTCAGGGGTTTTGTTGATTCAGCAGACAAAGACAAATTTTATAAAAGCCATATTGAAACGAACAAGAAATTTAAACGAATTCAGCTTTTTGGATAAGTAGCAATAACCTGAACATAGTTGTTTATATAAGCAGTATTACAAAGTGGATGACAAGCAATGATTTCAAAAATACTAATTCTTTTGATTGCACTACTACATGTTTACATTTTGATTTTGGAAATGTTTTTATGGCAGACACCCAAAGGATTGAAAGCCTTTGGTAATACGCCGGAAAAGGCTCAAATAACTAAACCACTCGCACAAAATATGGGTCTCTATAATGGTTTTTTAGCTGCTGGGCTATTGTGGGCTGCTATTGCTCCAGCTGAACTTCATCAGAGTTTAGCCTATTTTTTTCTTGGCTGTGTTTTGGTTGCTGGTGTGTACGGTTCAATCACAGCAAGTCGAAAAATCATATTCATACAAGCCGTTCCTGCTCTAATAGCAATAATATCGGTGATTTTGGGTTATTAAAACTGCGAACCCGACGCGACTCTTGGATCAGGTGATGTCAGACCTCATTCCACTTTTTGGGGTTTTAGTTTATTTAAAGCTTAGTTTCAAGAATCAAATACTGATTTCAATTTTAAGAAATGCCTTAAAAAACATAATTTTATTTATCTACACGTTAAAACTTTAACCTACAGGGGGGTTACACAATGTCGGATAAAATCATAGTGCAGTATTATGAGTTTTGCTTAAAAACAAGAGGTGAAAATTCAAAATTACCTCCAATAGATCATGTAAATATCTATGATACCTTCACTTTAATCAAAGAAAACTTGAATAATTTGACTCAGGAATATAGTTATAAAAATGGTACATATAGCACGACTATAGAACATTTAGAAATCACCTCAACCAAAATTGATATTGTATTTGGTTATTATGATGGTTTAGCTCCTCATCGTACGCTTCGAGATAAGATAACTGGCGCTAACGCTGTTCAGAGAAGAGGTAAGAATCAAAGTGTTAAGCACCTATGTCATTGCGTAATCAAATTGGATCCAAACCACCCTCTTTTAGCTGTAATGGGTGTGGAACATGTGGTCGGAATGCCAACATCAATTTTGGGGAAAACCTTAAATTGGTATTTGCGACAACTTAAAAAAATATCTTCAAACTCAGAAGGTGTTTTTCAAGTAACTAATCCTGATAATGCAAACAATCCAGATGGCTCACCTGATATTCACAAATTCAATGTAATATCTAGCTTTTATCCAATTGCAGGTGAGTTATTAACTGAGGCAATCAAGTCTGGGCGTCTAAATAAAATTAGATTGAAAGGCAAAGTTACATCAAATCTTAATGATCCAAATCAACGCTTAACGCGCTTAAGTGCTGCTTTGGATTTTGGTATAACCCCTTTAACAGCTAATGATACCCCCCAAGGCTATATGCGCTCATTAATTGATACGGCCATGCGAAATAAACTAAATCTTGATGATATAACTACTTTTGCTATTATTGAAAATGAAGCAGGCGGAGAACAAACTATCCCATTAGATAATGCGAATAGCTTAAATTCGGCCTTTGTATTGAAGAAGGCTTTTGATCCAACTAATGGGCGAATTGCCCACTCAGATAATACTCAAATTAATCATGTCTTCCTGAGTGAGGTGTGGCGACTATTCTAAACAATAGGTGATTTATGTTCGGCTACGCATTGAAAGCTTTTGATTTTTTAAAAGTTCAATACCCAAATAGTGGGGATAACTTGCGCTCACTGCTATATATTTTACCTTGTACGCTAGCTATTGTTTTTTGCTCAATTTTTGCCTTAATTGACTTTAATAGTGCAGAAGGGGTTAATATTTTTGATCACGATGCCTTTGACAATATATCTACTTTTGTACAGATATTACCAGGTTTCTATATTGGCTCATTGGCAGCGATTGCTTCGTATAACTACGCACCTATGGACAATGTGATGTCTCTTCCTGCACCTTTTTTGCGCGAACCGGTTGCAGGAGGACTAAGAGAGTCGAAATTAAGTCGTCGTCGTTACTTAACTCTCTTATTCGGCTATCTATCAGCAATCAGTATTCTAAGCGCGGTTTTTATATTTATTGTTCGTTTGGTTTATTCTGTCGACATTTTTGCGGTTTCCGCGGTAATTTATAATAGTATTTACTATGTAGTGGCACTCATATTCTTTTTCGTTTTTTGGCAGATGATTATGGTGACTTTATTTGGTATTTATTATTTAGCCGATAGAATGCATCGCCCTTAATCTTCTCTTGGTATCTTCTACAGCCCATCCCTGTGATGGGTTTTCTTTTTCCCAAACTCGCTTATAATTCAAACTCTAATAACAATAAATCTATAACTATGAAACACATCGCGCTTATCACTCTACTTTTGTCTTTAGCTTTTACCGGCTGCCAGAAGCAACCATCAGATGACATAGATCTGATTGGTACTACCAAAGCTTTTGAGAAAGCCGACACTATTCTCAATAATTACATAGAAAAGTTAGATTCAGAATTCACCACTCAAGATGTGCGGATTAAAATTTTATGCAGGGATTACCCGCGTGAGTATGAAAAGAACTATATGCCTAACTTGTTGAAGCTCTCACTAGGTGAATACTCTGAAGCTGTGCTTTTGGCTGATATGAATTTGGTTTTGGATCACTACAAAGAGAAAGATGCTATTCAGTGCTAAAGCTTTCTTACTTCTGAAATATTAAATCTTTATATTGGACTTAAGACCTCTCATGACCAGGTCTGTAATAACTAAGTAAAGCATCACTAACCCGCTATCCGCGGGTTTTTCTTTATGTAAGGTAAGTGTAACCTTGTCTTTAAATGTTACATTATAACAATTAATATAAAGATACCTATGATTCATAAATAGAAAGGTAAGTATCAATGAAATATTTGTTAGGTGCAGCATTGTTAGGATTAGCACTTACTGGCTGTACTTCAAATCCACAAAACGAAGTGGTACAAGAAAAAGTTGTGAGCAATACTCCGGCTGAAACTCAGGTAATTAACTTTACTGGTCCAATGGATCTCACAGTTGAATTGAAATCTTCGGATAATTTTGAAACTGCAGAAATGACAGATAATTCTGGCAAGGTTTATCACCTTAAACGAGCTATTTCAGGAAGTGGTATGCGTTTGGCCAATGATGACGGCGTTTCAATTCACTTCAAAGCTGGTGAAGGTATTGTAGAGTTTATGAAAGACAAACCTATCAGTATTACTGAATACAAAAAATAAGATTATTGTTGCAGGACAACCCACCCAGCGGTGGGTTTTCTTTTTAATATATTCAAATTTTCCCTGATATTATGAGCTTAAGACTTTGTGCCAACATTGATCTTAAACCCATAAATATCGGAGAAAAAAATGGCTCAATCAAAATGTGGTTCATGTAATTCAATATCATTTGAATTGCTGGAAAGAAGTGATATTAAAGGTTCTGCATATCCTGTTGCATTTATTCAATGTTCTTCCTGTGGAGCTGTGGTTGGAGTTCTTGAAGATAAGAATTCAGAATGGCTCTTTACTCAACTCAGAAAGAAAATTGAGGGCGTGGAAGCAATTGCCTCAAATATTGATAACAATATTGTCAAGTTACCCAAACTAATAAAGCAATTTTTTAAATCAAGTAAAAAGTGACTAGGCTTTATTTGAAGCGTATGAGCCATTAGAGCAATCATTACTGGTGTTAGTTTTTTCAATAAGTGCATGAAAACCACTTACAGTAATCTTTTGGTTATCAAGCACAAAAGCTTCGGCAACTTCAATATATTCCTGTATAAGGGCATGGTCATGTATGCCTGAAGCTACGTAAGTCTGGTAAAGGTTTGCTCGAAATTCTTTTCGCTTCATCTCAATAAACTCCATCCAACCCATCCCTGTGATGGGTTTTCTTTTGTCTATTAAATCATAGCAATTAATTATTAAAAATAACAAATTCGATAAATCGAACATTTTTATTCCATTTTACGAACAAACCTATTGACAATATTGTTCGGTTAAGCGAACATTAATTCGAAGACAAAGAAAAGCCCCAGCGTTGCACGAACAACCTGAGGCATGACCCACCGTAACGTGAGTGAAATTATTATGAACAAAAACCCAATTCAAAGCAACCTGCCGGAGTTCAATGCATCAAGCATGACTTCTGAGTGCTTGTATCAACATCCAGTGCCTGCACCTAAGCCACATTGGTTAAGCAACTTTTCCGCCTTAGTGGTTCTTATCTCTATTTTTATCGGACTTGCTGCAATGTTTACCTATGCAGCAGATAAAGAAGCTGCTTATCAAGCGGAAGCGATTGCTAAAGCTGTTGGGGGTGTGAAGTGAATCAATCAGTAAATTTACAAAGCATTGAAGATGCTCGTCAAACATGGCTCGAAGCACGTCGTTTAGGTATTGGCGGTTCTGATGTAGCTGCCATCTTAGGTTTAAGTAAATACAGTTCGCCATATCAGCTGTGGCTTGATAAGACCGGTCGCTCTGAACTGGAAGACAGCACTAGCGAACCGGCTTACTGGGGCAACATGCTGGAAGATATCGTAGCCAAGGAATATGCCAAACGTAACGGCGTAAAGGTGCAACGCGTTAATGCAACGATCGCCCACCCTGAACATGACTGGATGCGTGCCAATATTGATCGCGCCATTATCAACCCTGAAATCGCCGGCAATGTCCGTATTAAAGATGGCAAGTTGACCACTGACCGCATTCTGGAATGCAAGACTGCTAACCAGTACCTTGCTAAATTGTGGGGTGATGAACAATCTGAACAGGTGCCGGATTATTACCTGACTCAAGTGCAGTGGTACATGGGTATTACTGGTGCTTCGATGTGTGGTCTAGGCGTGTTAATTGGTGGCCAGCAATTCCGTAGCTATCAAGTTGCATTCGATCCAGAGCTGTTTGAAATGCTCACAGATGAGTGCTCCAAGTTTTGGCATGAGCATGTGCAAAATGATGTGCCACCAGCTCCAACCACGTTTGATGATGTTCTGCATCGTTGGTCTACTCACAATCCTGATCAAGCAGTTCAGGCAGATGATGAGCTTGCCAATCTGGTCGCTGAGTACAAGGACCTGAATAAAACTATCAAAGAAGCTAGTGCTGAACTGGATGGCATGAAGCTGCAAATCTGCTCACGCATGGAAGATGCAGAAATGATTATTGCTGAAGAAAAACGTCTAGCGACATTCAAATATCAGGAACGTAACACACTGGACAGTAAAGCACTTAAAGCGGCTCACCCAGACATTTACGAACAATTTGTGAAGACTTCTAGCACTCGTGTGCTACGCATTAACTAAGATCTAGGAAGAAATAAAATATGAATACTCAAGTACAGACTTTTTCTCAAGCTTCTCCAAGCGCTGCATCTGCATTGGATGTAATGCTTAACACTGAAACCATGACTCGTGTAAATGATTTAGCAATGGTTATGGCTCAAGCACACGTCACAGTTCCTAAGCATCTGCAGGGCTCTGTGGGTGACTGCTTTGCAGTCATCTTACAGTCAATGCAATGGGGTATGAATCCCTTTGCTGTTGCTCAAAAAACCCACCTAGTGAATGGGGTGTTGGGATATGAGGCTCAATTAGTCAATGCTGTGATTACCACACGTGCACCAGTAACAGGTCGCTTGCAGTTTGAGTGGTATGGTGATTGGGCAAAGGTAAACGGCAAAGAAGATAAATCGTTTGAGCGTGGTGTTCGTGTATGGGCCACCATCATTGGTGAAGATGAACCACGTATGCTTGATATATCTATGGGGCAAGTTGGTCCGGTGCGTAATTCACCAATGTGGGTGGCAGATCCACGTCAGCAACTTGCATATCTAGCCACAAAGCGCTGGTCACGCCTTTATGCACCTGATGTGATTATGGGTGTTTATACACCTGATGAATTGGTTGAATCACCTGAAAAGGATATTACCCCCGCCACATCTTCAGCAAAGCCAAATACTGGTGCATCTGCCTTAAAGGACCGATTAAAAAAGAAAACCGAAGTGGTTGAGGCGCAGGTTGTTGAGGTGAATTTAACACCGTTTTATCAGCGTATTAATCAAGCCGAATCGCTGGAAGAGCTCGATCAAATCGGCGCTGAAATTGCTGAATTGAATTTAGGTGAACCAGCAAAAACTGAAATTGGCAATGTATTTAAAGCTAAGCGAAAAGCGATTAAAACTGCTCAAGCATTCCCGGCTGAATCAATTCAATCAGTAATTAACGAGATCAGCAACACAACCGATCTGGAAGCGCTTAACGCAATTATGGCTTCACGCTTTGAGCCTTTTACGGCTCAGATGACTGAGGGTCAGCTCCATGAAATCAACTCAGCGTATGAAGCACAAGAGGCAGCGCTAACACCATGAGTTATTCCTACTCTTCTATGACCCGCGTGCTGCTTGTGCAGCACAAAGGTCGGGTTAGAACTTATCGCAATATCAATCTATTCGGTATTGACGATTGCCTGCGAAATTTTGTGAATACCTGGGGGTACAGATGATCTTCAGAATTAAAAAGAAGCATGAAGTTGGTTTCAAGCTGTGGCTAGAAAAATTGGGTTATACCAAAAATGAACTTGCGGATGGCAGCTCGACATTTAGCGGAAAAGGCACACGCAAGACACTGAGTTACGTGCTCTTAAAGAAAGATTTAACAGGTAATGCGGCATGTCAGGTGCTATTCGATGAATATGAAGAACACCTGGATAACCCTGATTATTTAGATGTGAAGGTGGCGTGATGGAAAAGAATAAATTGTGGTGCGTAGGAATCTGCCCTGAAGATGATAGTCCGCATGAACAGTCACCTGCTGCATCAAAAGAAATTGCTGAACGTGCTTTGGCTCGATACAGAGCCATGACTAAAGCTGAAGGTAATCAGTTCATGATCGAATCATTTGATGAATACTTTCAGGTTCAAGAATGGGAAGGCACAGCTGAAGAACACCAGGAACAAATGTTTTATACAGAAGACTGGTTTAAAGAGCCGATGTACCAGTGCAAAAACATGCAGCAGGCTGAACAAGCTTTTAAGTACGGTAAAATCGTGCACTGCTACAAAGATAATGCTGAGTTAATTACTTCTGATTTTGATGAGGCTAAGCGCTTCTATGAGGTGGCGTGATGGATAGCAATAACCAAATAATTGAACCCACCCCATATGACGATGCGCAATGGCTCTGGTGCGCTGATTGGTGCAAGAAAAAAGGATTAAGCCCATATGATTCTAAGAACTGGGCAGATGCAAAGTTTGAATACTTGAAGGCTCAAGGAGAAAAACAATGACTGATATTCAAAAACCATGTGAGCCTTGTGAAGATAGCAATATCGATCAGCAAGTAAATCTGATGGATCAATTCATTGAAAGCGGTGAATTTGATAAAACTCTAAATGATTTTTTTGGGTTGCCGGAATCAGTAGTTCAAAGCTTAAAGGAGGTGTCTTAGATGGGAACTGAAGCTGAGCACAATTTACTCCAAGCCATTTTTGATGAAATGCAGGAGCTTAAAAGAGCAATGGCAAATCAAGATGAACGTCGAGTAAGTATCAAGGAATTTGCGAAGCGCATGAACATGAGTGAGCCGACTTTATATGACCGCATTAAAAAGGGAGAAATTGACCAACCAAGTAAAGATGGTCCACGAAGTTACTATCTAAATAGTTATGTGAACGAAGTTGTCACAAGGCATTCAAAAACTGGTAAAGTAGCCGCTTGATTGAGCGGCTTTTTAATGCCTGTAAAATCAGTCACTTTCTACAAAGTGAGTAACATAGTGAGTAACGATTAAAAACAAAGATACTCATTTTCATAATTTTCAAGAGGTTACATGCGATATGCTTCTCATGGTCGACAACTATGACTCCTTTACTTACAACATCGTTCAATATTTTGGCGAATTGAATCAAGAAGTAAAAGTAGTCCGTAATGATGCCGTGACATTGGAAGATATAGAGCGATGGCAACCCAAGTATTTAGTGATTGGCCCCGGCCCATGCTCGCCGAGTGAAGCAGGCATTTCGATTCCTGCGATTCAGCATTTTGCTGGAAAAATTCCGTTATTGGGCGTTTGTCTCGGCCATCAGAGTATTGGTCAGGCATTTGGCGGTGACATCATACGTGCCAAACGTGTCATGCACGGCCGTCTGTCGGATATGTACCACAGCGATACCGGGATTTTCAGTAATCTTCCGTCGCCATTTCCTGCAACGCGCTATCACTCCCTGGTGATTGATCAAGCCACCTTGCCTGAATGTCTGGAAGTGACCTGCTGGACCAATGAAGCCGATGGTTCTATGGAAGAAATTATGGGGGTAAAACATAAGACATTGCCGGTCGAAGGCGTGCAGTTCCATCCTGAATCGATCCTGAGCCAGCATGGCCATCAAATCTTTAAAAACTTTCTCGAAATTTATGCCTAAGAACATCTTATGAATATTCAACAAGCTTTAAACAATATTACCAAAAACATTCACCTGACTCAGGATCAAATGCAAGACGTGATGCGTGCCATCATGTCAGGTGAAACCACTGATGCCCAGATTGGTGCCCTGCTGATGGGTTTGCGCCTTAAAGGCGAAAGCATTGATGAAATTACCGCAGCCGCACGGGTCATGCGTGAACTGGCTACCAAAATTGATGTCAGCGATATTCCCTATTTAGTCGATATTGTCGGTACAGGCGGTGATGGTCAAAACCTGTTTAACGTCTCTACCGCGTCTGCATTTGTGATTGCAGCAGCAGGCGCAACCATTGCTAAACATGGCAACCGTGGCGTTTCAACCAAATCAGGCTCGTCAGATTTACTGGAACAGGCTGGGATTAATCTTGACCTGAATATGCAGCAAACCGAGCGTTGTATCCGTGATGTGGGGGTCGGGTTTCTGTTCGCACCGAATCATCATACAGCCATGAAATATGCAATCGGCCCGCGTAAAGAATTGGGGATTCGCAGCATTTTCAATTTACTTGGCCCGCTGACCAATCCGGCCGGCGTCAATCGCTTAGTCATTGGCGTGTTTTCCAATGAACTGTGCCGTCCAATTGCAGAAGTAATGAAACAGCTCGGTGCTGAACATGTGATGGTGGTGCATTCTCGCGACGGGCTGGATGAGATCAGTCTTGCCTCTGCAACGTATGTGGCAGAGCTAAAAAATGGCGAAGTGACTGAATGGGAAATTACCCCTGAATTGGTTAATATCGAATCTCAAACCTTGACTGGTTTAATTGTAGAAGATTCTGCACAGAGTCTGGCATTAATCAAGGATGCATTGGGCAAGAAAAAATCAGAGATCGGTGATAAAGCGGCCAATATGATTGCCCTGAATGCCGGTGCAGGTATTTATGTCTCCGGTTTGACCAGCAGCTATAAACATGGTGTTGCATTGGCACATGACATTATTTATGGCGGCCAGGCTCTGGAGAAAATGAGTGTGCTGTCTGAATTTACCAAAACCATTAAACAATACGAAGCTTAATTCGGTCAGGAATTTTGATCATGGTGGATATCGCAAATACAATTTTAGGCAAGATTGTTGACCGTAAAACGGAAGAATTTGCTCTACGTTTAAAGCAGAAAAGCTATAAAGATCTGGAAGAGCTGGCTCAAGGTGCATCAGCTGTGCGTGGTTTTGCCCAGTCTTTAATGTCAAAACGTCCGGGTGTAATTGCTGAAATCAAGAAAGCCTCACCATCTAAGGGGATTATTCGTGAGAATTTTAATCCTGCAGAAATTGCAGCACAGTATCAAGATGCGGGTGCCGCATGTTTATCTGTCCTGACCGATGTGGACTTTTTTCAGGGTGCAGATGAAAATATTCAGATTGCCCGTTCGCATTGTGACCTGCCGGCGCTGCGCAAAGATTTCCTGATCGATCCTTATGGAGTCATTGAAGCACGTGCCTTAGATGCAGATTGTATTTTACTGATTGTGGCATGTCTGTCAGATCAGCAACTGGAAGAAATGTCGAAGACTGCTTTTGAGCATAATTTAGATGTTTTAGTTGAAGTACATGATGAAGCTGAACTGGAACGTGCGCTGAAACTTTCAGATCGCTGCTTGCTGGGTGTGAATAACCGTAATTTAAAAACCTTCGATGTCGATTTAGATACCTCGATTCGTTTAAAGAACTTACTCGATCCCTCTCGCCTGTTAGTCACTGAAAGTGGTATTGCTACCCCTGCCGATGTGGCGATGATGCAACAGCATGATATTCATGCCTTTCTGGTCGGTGAAAGTTTTATGAAACAGCCTCGACCTGATCATGCATTCCGTAACCTGTTTGGTGAGCCTGAATCGGTTTAACTATTGACTAGTTTAATACTTAGACCAAGCCCAATCTCAGGATTGGGCTTTTTTATTTTCAGGATTGATAAGAAAAGAAATAGCATCATGTGAATTCATAAATACCGAGACATGCCATGCAAGCAATTCATTTCTCCTTTATCTATTTTCAGACTATAATTCTGTTAAATTCCGCATCTTCCTTGTTTTTACATTATGAGTAAACACGATTCTTCATTATCTAAAGATCAGTACAACCTGCTGAAATCTTTTAAGAAGCAAATTACACAGCCGCATAGCCCTGCGGTTGTTGCTGCACCCGTTGAAAAGACTGTCGAGCAAGAAGCTTTAGAAGAACTGGAATTATTCCGCAAACAAATGCAGGGCGTGCAAAAAATTGAATCGGGAAATACCGTTCAATTGGACAAACCGCGCAAGAAAAAACCGGATGCACAAGTCCTGGCAAAGCGTGCAGCGGCGACTGGCCCGATGGAAACAGATGCCATGGCATTATCGGACACGCAGGCCATGCTCAATCCTGTCGGGAGTCAGGCCAACTTGAGCTATCGCATTGCCACCTTGCAGCATAAAGTGTTTGAAGACTTAAAAGCCGGCAATTTACGCTGGTTTGAAGCTGTGGATCTGCATGGCTGTACCGTGGAAGAAGCGCGTCAGGCGGTGCTACAAATTATCCAGATCGCCAAAGATGAAAACCAGAACGTGATTAAGATCGTACACGGTAAAGGCCCGGAAGCGATTTTAAAAACCTATGTGAATGGTTGGCTGCGTCAGCATCGCGATGTTTTGGCTTTTGTCAGTGCGCCTGAAAAACAAGGCGGTACTGGTGCAGTTCTGGTTCTGCTAAAACGTGCAGAAAAGAATCCAAAGTTTAAACAGTAACCGGTTTTCGCCTCAAAACAAGGCATTGTAAAAGTTTTCTGCTACAATGCCGTCCTTGTTCATTCTCAGTTTAAGTGAATACGTCATATGACTATGCAGCAATCCTACGCAAACATTCTTACTGCCGTTGGCGAAGATCTCAATCGCCCTGGTCTCAAAGATACGCCTGTGCGTGCTGCCAAAGCATTTTCATATTTAACCTCGGGTTATAGTCAGACACTTGAAGAAGTCACCAACAAAGCGGTCTTTCCTTCCGACAACCGTGAAATGGTGCTGGTCAAAAACATCGAATTCTATTCCTTATGTGAACATCATTTATTACCATTTTATGGCCGTGTCCATATCGCCTATTTACCAGAAGGTCATGTCTTGGGCCTGTCCAAATTTGCCCGTATTACTGAAATGTTTGCGCGTCGTTTGCAAATCCAGGAAAACTTGACCCAGCAAATTGCAGAAGCAGTGGCGGAAATCACCAAAGCACGTGGTGTCGCCGTGATGATTGATTCTGCACATATGTGCATGATGATGCGTGGTGTGGGCAAACAGGAATCGACCACACGTACAGTCTCTTTTATTGGTGATTTTAAAACTGATAAAGAAACCCGCCGTGAGTTTTTAAGTGCAGTGCCAGAAAGCTACTAAGCCTTAAAAGCCAATTATTTAAAGCCTCGATCATTCGGGGTTTTTTTAATTTCTTATAAACTGCTCTGGTCAGAGAATATCGATATCACAGCTGCTGTTGACCAAATTTGCATTCGTTATACTTGAAGCTAAACAATTGCTGCTTATCTTTGCAACAAGCCTACATTTAGATACATGATAAAGTTTTAATCCAGTTAGTCCTCGCTTAAAGTAAATTGACGTTGATATACAGCAAACAGCTTTATATCTTTCTGCTTGATTTTTAATGACAAGGAAAATGACCATGGCGAATAGCAAAAACAATCAGGACAAAGACAGCAAGAAATCTGCAAAAACTGCTAAAAAGACGCAAGATGAAAAACTGAAGAAGTCAAACAAAAGCAGTGACAAGGACAGCGATCGCAAAGTCAGCAAAAAAGCTGAAAGTGCTAAATCTAAAGCAGCATCTTCTAAAAAAGAGAATGCCAGCAAAGATGAAAAAGTGAAGGCGAAGAAAAGTGCGAGTTCTAAAGGCAGCGATAAAGCCAAAGACCTGAAAACATCTTCAGCGAAAAAACCGTCTAAAGCGAAAAGCAGCAATAAGAGCAAAGATGAAGACAGCAAGACGAAAAAATCTTCTTCAAAAAAATCAGCACCGGCCAAAAAGCAGTCAAGCACTTCGTCCAAGAGCAAGTCTGATAAAGCCAAAACCTCGAAGACCAGTTCGAAAAAGTCAAAGTAAAATCCAAGCCCCATGACTGGGGCTTTTCTTGATCCTGATCTCGGGTGAGTAGATCAGTAGAATTATTTTATATTTTTTAGTGTGTTCTTTATTGGGTGATATCTACTCTTCTAAATATAAGGCAAAGATATGAGTCCAGCAGCCAAAAATCCGCCGCCAAAACGTCAGTCACGGGTGGTGTCGAATAGTTTTGATTATTCTCTGGACTTCGAAAAGATTAATTTTCGCAAACGGCCCGAGTTGTACCGAATTGGCCGAGGAGAACAAGGCGTATTATTGGTGGAGCCTTATAAATCTGAAATTCTGCCGCACTGGCGCTTTGCGGATGAAGAAAAAGCCCAAGCCAGCAGTGACAAAATTTATCAGCTATTCCTAGCTTATTTAAAACAAGATGATTTTATCGGTGCGGACATGGCACGCAAGTTTTTACAGATGGGTTATACCCGTGCCCGCCGTTACGCCAACCATAAAGGTGGGAAAAAATATGATGGGCCGGTTCCGCAAGATAAGAAAGGCTTAAGCGGCGCACATGGCCGTTCAGAATTGCCACGCAGCCACGAAGATCCGGTCAAAGCAGCGGCCGCCGACATTTTTAAACAAAAATGGAATGATGCGAAAAACCATCCAGACTATATTCAGCAAAAGCGAAAATTTCAGGAATTTATCCAGCAACATACGGCAGAGGAATAAAACTTTTAAGCTAGCTGGATCATTGCTGCCCTACCGGATTTGAGGGCGACTGTGCCATATAGACCCGGTTACGACCGGTATTTTTCGCCATATACAGTGCGGCATCCGCAGCATCCAAAAATCGCTGATAATCCGGATGCCCGTCATAGAGCGTACATCCAATACTGATCGTGATTTTAAACTGTTGTCCTTGCGCGGTTTTAATCATGCCATTTTCAACATATTTACGAATACTTTCGGCAATACTTAAGGCACGTTGTTTATCTGTATCGACCAGCAACAATAAGAATTCTTCCCCACCGACCCGGAAGGCATAATCACTGCCCTGACTGTATTTTTGCAGCGCTTCGGCAATAAATTTAAGTGCCAGATCACCTGCGGCATGTCCAAATTTATCATTGATACTTTTAAAGAAATCGGCATCCATCGCAAGTAAAGACAAAGGTGTATGATTTTTACGGGAAAAAGTGATTTCACGGGAAATCACCGTATTTAAATAACGGCGATTTAACAACTGGGTCAATGAATCATTGCCTGATTCAATATATTCCGCAACCTGAAATAACTGATCGACCAGCAGTTGAATTTCACGGTTTAAGTCACGGATTTGTTGAATCAGCCCCAAGACATTATTTTTATCCGTACAATCCATGATGGTCTGATTAATTGCATCAATCTGATAAATCCGCTCAATGATTAAATCGACCTGGTCCGAACCGGTAAAAGCATAAGAGGCTTTATGGATAAACCATAAACCGAACTCGGATTTGGACAACATCGGATGCTTTAAATTGTCAGGGCTCGAAAAGACCTTGAACATCAGTTCATTTTCCCAGTCCAGCAATGAGCTGCGCTGTTTGTCTTTTTGTACCGCTACATCCTGCATGGCTGAAAAAACACGGTAACTGTGTTTGATTTCCTGATTCATGGCTGTTTTGGCTTCATAAGAACGGCACATGATTTCTGTAGCAAAGCCCATGATTTGCACAATATAACTGCAGGCGGTCAACATGCTGTTTTGAGAAGATGCTTGCAACAGTTCAAAAACCTTGCGTTCAATTTCGCGAACACCACGCATGATTAACCAAGAAGGTATACCGACCCGGGCATGTACATGTCCAACCATCGCCTGCTTTTGTACGGCTTGCACATAACTCTTGTTGATCGGTACGCTAAAACTTTCTGACAGCCATTGAATCAGGGTATTACGCAAACGCTGCTGAACCATCTGGTCGGTCAGGAACTGGGCCGATTCTTTTTCTAAGAGCATATTCTTATAGAATTCTTCGACCAGAATAACCGAATGTTCCTGAACAAAATGAAATGCATGCAATAGATCATCTGCTGAATAATTCTGACAGATCTGCTTCCATTGTTCGGCCAGCATTGCCATGCATTCATTATTCATACGACCCATTCCCCAAAACACTGCAATTTGCACTAACATTATGTGACAAATATAACAAAATTCGGGTACATTAACTAAAATATCGACAAGATTATTCCAATTATACTGATCGATGATTCACAGGAAAAGTTTCGTAAACTAGCCCTTAAAATATGTAAGCCGTTTAAAAATAACGGATCAGGCCCAAACTCCATTGATCCCAGTCTTTCGCCTGTTGTTGCTGATATTCCCAAGACAATCGAACTGCATTCTGTGCAGTAAAGGCATATTGCAATTGGGTATTTAGCTTCAGATGCCAGTGATGCGAATCTTCCCAATAAGGCAGTTCCACTTGCACCAGACTGTTGATCTGATCAGTCCAGATATTTTGACAGCCCAAAGTTGGCCCTGCTCCTACGCGCCAGCCCTGATCGAGTGCCTTTCCCGCCTGAAGGTGAGTTTGCATTTGTGCATAGCACAAATGTTCGCGGCTCGCATTTGCCCAACTATAGCCCGCTTGGGTCTTAAAACCGGCGATGCCATGCTGTTGCTCTTCGCTAAACTGGCCATGACGGTCTAAGGCTTCCTGTGTCCAGCCCAGATTAAAACCCCAAGATAAGGGCGTATTAAATGGATTAATCGGGTTATAGGAATTGACGGCCAGTAAATCCAGATGTTCCAGTTTGAGTTCACTATTACGATATTGTAATGCCCCATCCAGAAACAGCAGTTGTGTGCCGGTACGCAAACCACCCTGTGGATCGATTAAATCATGATAGGCCTGACGATGCCCAAGCTGAACAAAGGATTCACCCTGAACCTGTCCGGCCTCAAAACTGATATTTCGTGCATGATGACTTTGTACTGGATCTGTTTTCGGACGCTCAGGTGCTTGACGCTGTTTCTCGATAGCCAGCTGACTTCTTAAGCCCAATAACTTGCGAAAACGTGGCTGGGCAAAGGACTCATCTACTTTCTGTCTGAGAAAATCCAGATATAGATGATCATAGGCCATTTCCAGCACTTTGGCCTGATCCTCTGCCGGATAAGTTTGCAACATTGAAGGCATGGTACCTGTTTCTGCATAAGCCAGCTGATGAGCCTTTTTTGCCAAAGCTTTGCCATGCTGTCTAGATTGAGCCAGCAACTGTGTTTCCAGGGCAGGACGATAAACTTTCTGTTTGATCAAGCCCTGCTGTTCTACCACTTTCAAGGTTTCGATCGGAATGGCAGTCGAATTAAACTGTTTTTGTAAATTTAACTCAGGACGCACCAGATCAAATAACCCCAGCAAGCGATAAGCACAATTATCATTGATAAAATAATAAGGGAAACTCACCTTTTGCATTTCCCAAAGATGCTGCACCAGAAACCGGGTCTCTTGTGGAGTTAAATTTAATTCATATTCCCATAAATCCCGGCTTTCAAAGTCGCCATATTCTTTGACCTTGCGATAATACGGCATCAAGGAATATTCACCCGGATATTGTCCGGTCAGCCCTTTCCAGGCAAATGACCAATTGTCATTGCTATCGACGGTTGCGGCATAGTTGACGGCATAGGAAATCAGGTTGAGCTGCTGTTGATCTTTGGGATCTAGACGCAACAAGGTATGCCCGAACATCGAACTGGGATTACCCATAAAATCTGTGGCATAAATCAGCGTGGCCTGATAGGGCTTGACCTCAGCAATCCATTGATCAAAATCCGGACAACTCACTTCAGGCAATTGCTGTTCGGAAATATCCAGCTGCTGCATTAACCAGCTGCTTCGGGCCGGAAACTTACAACGGATGGACTGATTCGGTTCTGCACTGCCAAATAAGGCCTGAATATTATGCTGTATTTCTTTTTTGAGATCAGTCTTTCCCTGCTCTGCCAGAAAATAGCCTGAATAATCGACCTCGCTGTGGCCTTTAGAATTGGCATACATCAGACGCTGCCAGGTGGTGCTCTGATCCAGACGTTTGCTTTTGGCCTGATCGAGATAATGCTGGATATCCGGATTAATTTCGTTTGCAAAACTTAAGGGACTGAAGGCCAGACCCAACATGAAGAACGCATATTTCATTCAGTTAACTTATTCTCGTCAATTTCTTTGAGTCATAAGAAAAACCCTGCCAGAGCAGCAGGGTTTTCAAAGTGCGGATCAGATGTAAGATTTCAATACTTCATCTTTGGCCATCACTGTTTGTAATGAACTCAGAACTTGAAGGGTATTCTGGTTTTGTTCGGAATAGATTTCAGAAAAATTCTGCTTGGAAATGTTAAAAAAATGGCCTTTGTCTTCAGATTTGATATTCAGAAGTTCGGCCAGAACATTCAGGCTTTCACCTTCACCCACTGCCATATCACGCGCCAGTGCTTCAGCATTTTCATTGGTAAAAGTCACCACTTGAGCGGTGACTGTTCCACCCTGGCTACAACCCAAAGTACCAAACGTGATCCCGAGCCATTGATTCGTGAAAAGAACGTTGGTGGTACCTGCTAAAAGTTTAGGAATAATACCAGTCTGACCGGCCCACACCTGACTTCCGATACCACAGCCGACATCTCGGTCAGCCATTGCCATACTTGAACCAGTCGCTAATACTGCCGCCAGCATAATTTTTTTCAACATACTTATTCTCCAGTTATTCTCATGCAATCTTTGTTATTACTCTCATTATGTAATTTGACTTACACACTCAGCAGAGTAGCGATAAGTCAGGTTTGGCGCAATCGAAAAAATGCATGCTTTACATAAACATAACCTGAATAATTCCATTACTCTTTCAGCGTCCAGTCGCCATGTAAATTGCGCTGCCCTAAAATCTTCAGTACCAAGACCAGACTCAGCAATAACAACAAATACCAGGACCCGAGTTTGCCCCAGCCCACCATATGCCATTGTTCAATCTGACTTGGATAGAGCCAGATCTGATAAAAGGTACTGATGTTCTCGGCAATCCAGATGATAAAGGCCAGCAGCAGCAAGATCGGTAACATTGGCAACTGAAAAGCGTGCTGATTCAACTGAAAACGAATTTTAGTTTTCCAGAACATCAGCACGCTCCAGACAAATAAAAGCATGCGATAGTCAGGAATAAAAAACTTGCTCATAAAGTTGATATAAGACAACACCGCCAGCAGCAACATATGGCGAAAGCCTGGCAACTTTTCAAATGAGACCTGATATAAACGCAAGGAACGCGCAAAAAAACTGCCGACCGCAGAATACATAAAACCGGCAAATAAAGGCACGGTCATAATTTTAAAGATTGCCGGTTGTGGATAATACCAGGAGGCAATCGCAGGATGGGTCAGAAAGATTTCCATCACCATGGCCATGAGATGAAACAGCGCAATCACTTTGGCTTCGGCCCAGGATTCCAGTTTGGTATAAAGCAGCAGCACCTGAATGAGCAGGGCAAAAAATAACAGATAGTCATAACGGTAAAAACCGTAAAACAGATCACTGCCCATGGCAGCAGTGAGTGCAAACGCCAGCAGGAGTAGAATCCCAAATAAGGCAGCCGAAGCTGCCTTATAGGTAAATTCAAACCCTGATTTGAATAGATCGATCAAGGTTTAAATCCTAAAGATATTTAGCACTATACTCATGTACGGTATCAATAAAGGCTTTTGGATTGGCTGGATCGACCCACTGGGTAATGCCGTGGCCGAGGTTTGCTACATAACCGGTTTTTTCACCATTGGCATAAGCATCATCCAGCATGGCTTTGGTCGCCTTAATAATAGTTTCCGATGAACCATATAAGGTCGCAGGGTCGAGGTTACCCTGAAGCGCAGCACGACCCGCAACGGTTTGACGTGCTACATCCAGTGGTGTGGTCCAGTCCAGACCAAAGGCATCTGCGCCTGTAGCGATCATCGGTTCCAACCACTGACCGCCACCTTTGGTAAACAGAATTACTGGAATCTTGCGGCCATCTTTTTCACGGTGCAAGCCAGTAACAATCTTCTTCATATAGTTGAGCGAGAATTCAATATATTCACGATGTGCCAGTGCGCCGCCCCAACTATCAAAAATCTGTACCGCTTGTGCACCTGCATCAATCTGCGCATTCAGATAATCAATCACGGCATCGGCTAGACGTTCCAGCAAAGCATGCAGCACTTCAGGCTGTGCATACATCATATTTTTGGTGAAGCGGAAATCTTTGCTTGAACCGCCTTCTACCATATAAGTCGCCAAGGTCCACGGACTGCCAGAGAAACCGATCAGAGGAACCTGGCCACCCAAGGCTGAACGAATGGTCGACACTGCATTCATCACATAATCCAGATCCGATTTTGCATTAAAGGCTGGCAGATTTGCGACATCCTGCTCGGTACGGACTGTTTTATGAAATTTAGGCCCTTCACCCACTTCAAAATACAATCCTAAACCTAAAGCATCAGGCACTGTCAAAATGTCAGAGAACAAAATCGCGGCGTCCAGATCATAACGGCGTAAAGGCTGTAAGGTCACTTCACAGGCCAGTTCAGTATTTTTGCAAAGAGAAAGGAAATCTCCTGCCTGAGCACGCGTTGCGCGATATTCTGGTAAATAACGGCCCGCCTGACGCATCATCCATACCGGAGTGGCATCTACAGGTTCACGCAACAAGGCGCGCAGAAAACGATCATTTTTTAAGGTCGTCATTTACTTTCCTATCTATCTTTGATATTCGCCATATCATAACAAAAAGGTTGTATTTTTAATAACTTCTGCTGACTTTAAAAACCGATCAGCTTAAGCGGCCAAATGTGATGTTTTACACAAAACAACTACTGCATCTCCACATTTTTTCTGTAATACTTATAGTGTTTTTTCACATTTTTAAAGAAATAATTTTAAGGTTGATTTACATGTTCGTTCGCACAATGCTCGCTGTGAGTTTAGGTTGCATTTTCGCAGGTACTGTTTTTGCTGCGTCTACTGCTGAACAACCATTGAACCCGCAAGTTGTTACCGATGTTTCAGTCCAGGATCCAATTGATCCACTCGCGACTGAAGCTTCAGCCGCCCAAGCACCGGCTGAAGTCAAAATTACGGCGCAAGAACAACAAGACTTAAATCAGGCCTCTGAAGCACTGAATGAGCTACAAGATACCGAAGACCAATCTGCTGATATTGGTGCAGCGCCAAATACCAAGGCCCCGACGAACTCTGCTGCGACCAAAGCTTCGTGGACTTTAGACGGCTTAAACAATGCCCAGTGGTATGAAAACATTGGTGCAGGTCAATTTCCGGTCTACGCACGTGCACATGTCATGCTCAACAATGCCCACGCTTCACCGGGTGCGATTGATGGTACCAGCGGCAAGAACACACTGAAAGCAATTGCCTCTTTCCAGCAAATGAATGGCATCAAGCCAAATGGCGTACTGACGCAGGAAACCTGGGACAAACTGGTGGCACGTCAGGGTTCCAAGCCGACCTTTGTAGAGTACACCATTACTGAAAAAGATCTGGCAGGACCATTTGCCAAATCGATTCCTTCAGATTATGCGCTACAGGCGAAAATGAAAGGTTTGTACTACACCAGCGCATCTGAAATGCTCAGTGAAAAGTTCCATATGGATGAAAACTTCCTGAAGAAGTTGAATCCAGGTGCTAATTTTAACAAAGTCGGCCAAAAGATTCTGGTGACCAATGTTCGTAATGAGCTACCAGAAGGTATTCACTTGATTGTTGCACATAAAGGTGCCAAACAACTGTACTTATTTAACAGTAAAAATCAAATGATCGGCTCATTCCCTGCCAGTATCGGCAATACCAGTACGCCTTCACCAACGGGTACTTATAAAATCACCGGCGTTGCACCAAATCCTTGGTATAGCTACTCGCCAAGTAACTTTGTTCAAGGTAAAAACACCAAACCACTGTCTCTACCACCAGGTCCAAACGGCCCGGTCGGTAATGTCTGGATTGGTCTCAACAAAAAATCATTTGGTATTCACGGCACACCGAATCCGTCCATGATTTCTAAATCCTATTCACACGGTTGTATCCGTCTGACCAACTGGGATGCCAATGATCTTGGCCGTAAAGTCAAATCTGGCGTAACTGTTCGTTTCTTAGAATAATGATCCGTAAAATGCTTTGAATAAAATGGCCCGCTTTTCAGTGGGCTTTTTTATGACTTGATTTTAAGCTGATATATCGTTGCAAAAATGCAATGATATGTCGCCTATTTGAGATTTTTTTGAGCTTAAAACAACAGTATGATGATCTCAAGTTGAAAATAAGATCGAGATGAAATCATGAAGGCTTTTCTACATCCTAGCGAAAATCGTGGTCATGTAAAAATGGGCTGGCTGGAGTCTAAGCACAGCTTCTCATTTGGTAACTGGTATGATCCCAAGTATATGGGGATCAGTGCCTTACGTGTTATTAATGATGATTTAATCGATGGGCATCAGGGTTTTGGAACCCATCCCCATGACAATATGGAAATCCTGACCTGCGTACTGAAAGGCACCATTACTCATCAGGACAGCATGGGCAATCATGGCGGTATTGCTGCGGGTGAATGGCAGCTCATGAGTGCCGGAACAGGTATTCGCCATAGTGAAATGAATCAGGGCGATGAGCGGGTACATTTACTGCAAATCTGGATTATTCCCAATGAACAGGATGCCAAACCGAATTATCAGCAAATTCGTCTGGATCCGCATGAGCAGCCTAACCATTGGCATTTAATTTGTGGACCGAATGGCAATGCGCCGATGCATATTCGTCAGAATGCTGAAGTCAAAACTGCGGTAATTCAGCAAGGTCAAAGTTTGCAAGTGCAGGCCACCCAGCAGATCAATTATATTCATGTAGTTTCTGGCACTGTGCAGATTGCAGAACATAGAGTTGAGGCGGGTGGTGCAATTGCTTTTCTGGATGACTCAGCGATTCAAGCCATCGATGATGCGCAAGTGATCTGGTTTGATTTACCAGAAGTGCCTCACTAAGTTTTAAGGCTCTCACCCATCATGGCTATTAATCACTTTGATGAATAGCCATTTTTTATGAATCGAGAATAAAAGCAGACAGAAGCTTTATCAGAAGATAATTTTTTAAAAACAGCTATAAAAATCACACCAATTCACATCAGTTTTTTACTTAAAATTCTGGCATTTCAGGCGAAGATGAAGCTGATTCATTTCTATTGAATGAACGCATCGCGAATGGCTGATCTGGTCATGGTCTTATATGGGATTCAACGTCTATCCAGCTTTGTATTGATTTTAAATAAACCAAAGAGCAACGCTTATGAACCAGATTTTAGAAATTCAGAATCACCAGCAACATGCTCTGCATTTTTTACTAGCGTTTTTAAAACAACAAAACTATCAGTTCACAGCCATTACCCCGTTGTCGCATCAACGGATTTTAGATCGTAAAAGAAACGAGAAAAATCAGGAAATAACCCTGCAGGATATATTTGGCTGGAATCTGGAATTTAGCAAAACCGATCTTGATCCGGTTCTTTTTTCCTTGCTGGCAAAACAGCAACTTCTACAGGTTCAGGATGAGCAATACACCAGTCTGGTCAGAGTCGCTTCACTGGAAGGTGAACTCTTTATTCACTCTTCCTTTCCGACCACACAACAGGATGCTGTTTTTTTTGGTCCCGATACTTATCGCTTTGTCTATCATCTCAAGCAATATCTAGCCACCGAACCTCGCCCTTTCAAACGGGCTGCTGAAATATGCTGTGGCACCTCTGCTGCTGCCATCAGTATCGCCAAATACTTTCCGGATCATGAGGAAATCTTTGTAGCAGATCTAAACCCCAAAGCCTTGCTCTATAGTCAGCTCAACATTGATTTTTCGGGTTTTGCTTCAATCTCTCCTGTACAGAGCAATTTATTTTCCAATCTTGAGGGGAATTTTGACTTAATTTTTGCTAATCCGCCGTATTTAATTGATCCAGATCAACGTCAATACCGGCATGGCGGTAATAAACTGGATGGCTGTGATTTATCATTCAGGATTATAAAAGAAGGTATACAACGGCTGAATTCTGGTGGACGTTTATTCCTATATACCGGTGTGACCGTGACTGAACATGGCAATCTATTTTTGCAGCATCTTAAAGATTCGATGAAACAGCATCAAAATATAATCTGGTCCTATGAAGAAATTGACCCGGATATCTTTGGTGAAGAGCTAGAGCAGCCGGCTTACCAACATGTGGAAAGAATTGCTTTGGCTCTGATCAAGATTGAAGTACATGCTTGAAAAATATCTATTTATAAATTATTGATTTTTTAAATGGTGGTTTTCTTCGAATCCCGTTTATTTTCCAGCATTCTATTAAAATCTTAAAGTAATAAAAAACCCCAATCTTTCGACTGGGGTTTTTAAAATTTGGCGGAAGCGGTGTCCGTCAAACTAAACCACTATCTATATGTTTTATATTATATATCTTTAATTATATTTTTTTCTTACTACAATTCTTACTACACAAATTTTGTTACATTTAGTCTGAATTTTAGGATATGACTTATACCGTTTATCGGCATATTAATCGTGTCCAATAGCAAAGATAAGACAAATAAAGAATATAAAATATTGAATTATTTAAAAATTAAAAACAAACAATGGATTTTTCGCAGACTCCCCTTACCCAATCTGATGTAAAAGCCTATTGACTCATTTTTTAACCACTGATAGCGTATTTATTACACAGCAAAATCTGTGTTCAGGCGTGGAAACCTGATACGATCTAGGTGCAATTTAATGTCGCACTTGCGGCTATTTTTTTGCTTACTGTTTGATGCAGTCCTTTATGGCAGCATGGCAGGGCAACCTCGTGTTGGCTGATCCTAGATTCAGTATTTCCACCCCTGTCTGTTGCCACCTCAGCTCTGTGGAAATGAGTTGTGGTGGTGTATATCCCAATCTAGGAGTGCATCATTATGCAAAATCAAATTTCAGCAAAGCGCATCGTCACGCAGTTGATTCAAAACGTTGCCAAGAAAATCCCAACTGAGGATCTGCAACGTCTTACAGATCTTTATGTTCTCATTGATCGTTTAGAAGACCGTGCTCAACACATTGATGGTGAGTCTGCCCACGCAACCGGGCATACACATGTAGCCACGCATTATCCTGAAATGTGGGCAAAACGTACTAAGCTACGCCCTAAGCTTACAACTATGCATTCTTCTTTTAATGGAGACTAAATCTCTTACAGACTTGAAAAGCAATTTCATATCATTTGAAGATTTTAGAGTTCTCATAACACCTACTCTATGAAAGGAAGCGGATTTAT
Organism: Acinetobacter sp. YH12106; assembly: GCF_013418995.1. NCBI lineage: Bacteria > Pseudomonadati > Pseudomonadota > Gammaproteobacteria > Moraxellales > Moraxellaceae > Acinetobacter > Acinetobacter sp. YH12106. The sequence goes on along the minus strand of NZ_VPAV01000001.1, from coordinate 6,523 downwards.
TTAATCCGCTTACCTCTTTGATCAATGATCATTTCACCATCCTCTTTGGTAAAAGCTCCTAATTGAGGCGCAGACAAAATATCTAAAACGAGTTCAGATGGTCTACATAGTTTTACGCCTAACTCAGTCACTACAAATGGACGATTAATTAAAATTGGATACTCAAGCATAAAATTAATGAGCTGTTCATTTGTCCAGTGCTGCTGATCCAACTTGAGCGTTTCAAAGGGTTCTACATTTTTGCGAATAGCTTCACGTACAGAAATCCCTGCGTTTTCAATTAAATTAATGAGTTCGATCTTACTCGGAGGGGTATTAAGGTATTCAATAATTTCAGGTTCTTCTCCTGTATTTCGAATGAGAGCTAATGTATTTCTTGATGTTCCGCAAGCTGGGTTGTGATAGATCTTAACTTTCGATGACATTGGATTAACTCAGAACTTAATAATATTGCATTTATATATGGATATGCATATATTCGCAATAGCATATATTGGAGTGTGGATTATGGATCAAGCAGATTTCTTTAAATGCCTATCTGACTCGACACGTCTAGATATTTTAAAAATTATTTTAGCAAGACAAAATGTATGTGTTTGTGAAATCACAGAGATATTACAACTGAGCCAACCTAAGATTTCTCGTCATCTGGCTTTACTTCGTAATCTCTCAATTTTGTTAGATGAGCGTAAGGGGCAATGGGTGTATTACCGATTAAATCCTGATTTACCAGAATGGGTAAATGCAGTGCTCAATGTCTTAAATGATGAAGTACTGAATAAATCTGCAAGCAACTTATCTATCTCTATGCAATGCGAGTAATTCAATGTCCGGATCAAAGCTCTCATTCTTAGATCGAAATCTAACGCTATGGATTTTCATTGCCATGGCATTAGGAGTAAGTATTGGTGTATTTTCTCCTCAAGCATCTGTGGTACTCGATCAGTTAAGCATTAATTCAGTGAATATCCCTATCGCAATAGGGCTTATTTTGATGATGTATCCACCACTTGCCAAAGTAGACTATGCGACTTTGCCTAAAGTCTTTGAGGACAAGCGAACCCTTACATTATCTCTCGTTCAAAACTGGCTAATAGCACCTTGCTTAATGTTTGGTTTGGCAATCATTTTTTTGCACTCCTATCCTGAATATATGACTGGTCTCATTCTGATTGGTTTGGCCAGATGTATTGCTATGGTCTTGGTTTGGAATGGCTTGGCATGTGGTGACAATCAGTATGTCGCTGCCTTAGTCGCGTTTAACAGTATCTTCCAGATCTTATTCTTTAGTACTTATGCCTGGTTATTCTTAACCTTCTTACCACCATTCTTTGGGGTAGAAGCACAAATCATTAATGTGAGCTTTTGGACAATTACCTATGCTGTTCTTATTTATCTAGGTATTCCGTTCTTACTTGGATTTTTAACTCGGTTGATTTTAGTCAAACAGAAGGGGGTGGATTGGTATCAATCTAGATTTATCCCAAAGATTAGCCCAATCAGCCTTATTGCGCTTTTATTCACGATTATAGCCATGTTTAGCCTTAAAGGTGGTGAAGTGGTTAGCCTTCCTCTAGATGTACTTAGGATCGCTATTCCTTTGACAATTTACTTTGTTGCGATGTTCTTCATCAGCTTCTTTATGAGTAAGTGGATGGGTAACGATTATCCTAAAACAACTGCTATTTCCTTTACTGCGGCAGGCAACAATTTTGAATTAGCACTTGCTGTAGCGATTGCCACTTTTGGATTAGCTTCACCTGTGGCTTTCACAACAGTGATTGGACCGCTTGTTGAAGTGCCTGTATTGATTACCTTAGTGACAGTTTCGCTATGGCTGAGAAAAAAAGTTTTTAAAGAGGCATGAAGCTAATGAACTTACCAAATATTGATCTTAGTCTTTTGGAAAAACCGACTTTAGAAAAAGTTCAGGCAAAGAACCTTGAACATCCTCCAAGAATACTGCTTCTGTATGGCTCAAATCGTGATCGATCATATAGCCGTTTAGCTATTCAGGAAGCTGGTCGAATTCTTGAATATTTTGGTGCGGAAGTGAAGATTTTCCATCCTAAAGGGCTACCTCTCCCTGAGGATGGGGATATGGAACACCCTAAAGTTAAAGAACTGCATGAACTTTTAGCATGGTCTGAAGGAATGGTTTGGTGCTCTCCTGAACGCCATGGCGCGATGAGTTCAATTTTAAAAGCTCAAATTGATTGGATTCCATTAGCAGCAGGTGCAATCCGTGCAACGCAAGGTAAAACTTTAGCGGTGATGCAAGTCTGTGGCGGTTCACAGTCGTTTAATGCTGTAAATCAATTACGTATTTTAGGGCGTTGGATGCGTATGATTACGATACCCAATCAGTCTTCAGTGCCTAAAGCATTTCTTGAGTTTGAAGAAGATGGTCGTATGAAACCTTCCTCTTATTACAATAGGATTGTGGATGTGATGGAAGAGCTCTATAAATTTACGCTTTTAACCAGAGGACAATCAGCATATCTAACTGACCGTTACTCTGAACGTGTAGAGAGTGCGGAAGAGCTTTCAAAACGTGTGAATCAGAAGAGTATTTAAATTTCCGAAAAAGCTTAGTCAGCATAGGCTAGGCTTTTTATGATTCCCCATACTATCAAAACACTCCTTTTTATAGTTCTAAATCCCGTAAGTTCTTTCTCTTCGGTTCTGGTGTTTTAGGTACGATTTGCATGTCTTGTTTACGCTCAGTTTGCTCATCAGACTTCTTGTGGTTATAAGGTTCTAGATAACACCGAAGTTCATTCATACAATCTTTCATATCAAGCCTTGAAGCATCATTCGCATTGATCAAAGGTGAATTTTCTTCTTTCAGGTGTGGTCGAGGATGGTTGAGATCAATCATCTGCATGTAATGATCCATTGTGTTTAAAAAACCCAAGATATTCGGATCATCTTTTCTAAATAGATGAATATTTTGAATGAGTTTTTCCGTACACAGTCTAAACTCTCGAGCAAATTTTAGTTTTTCTTCTGTTGGATAGCGATTTCCTTTTTTGTTTTCATCGATCAAGAAACGGATATGATCTGTGATTTGATCATCTACCCTTTCCGCATAGACCCTCATCATGGTGAAGTCTTGGTCAGGATGTTGTTGCACGATGTTATTGATGAAATGACTCAAGCGGTATTTAGGAAAAATACGTTGTATCGACCAATCTAGCGCTGTTGATATAAATTGATGAGCTTGCTTAAATCGTTGCTCATATTCATGACTTCTTTCAGCACATTGTCTAGCTCTTTTTCGATGCTTTTCTCGGGATACTGCAAACTTACCCAATTGATCGAATTTAGTGTCTCTAAACAACTCGAGTAACTGCTGAGCTTTGCCTCGATATAGCTCTGACACTGCATTTGAAACTGTTCTGATTGGAGATAGGTATTCAGAGACTCTTTCAACAACGGCACCAAGATATTGGATAAATCTGTTTGATTTGGTACGTCGATGTTGTTGGATAAATAATTCTGATACTGCTGGATCCGCTGATCCTTGTGCTGTAGCTCGCTGTTCAATTGTTCGATCAATTGTTGCAATTTGTCTTGATAAGCTTGCTGCAATGCGATGGTATTGTTGGCTTCTTTGATCTCGTCCTTCATCTCTTGCAAGTAACTGCTCAAAGCTTGATTTTCTTGTTGTAACAACTGAAGTTGTTGCTGAGTCAGGTTTTGTAACTCGGTATGGAATTCGGGCATTTAGATACCTCTTATGCTGTTGTAAATTAAAATGAGACTGTTGCTGAAAGTCAGTATCAGCAATAGCACTAAAATAATAGTAGGTGTTTTGGTGATGTTTTGCTGAATTTCCTCTATGGTGTTGAGATCGGGTTTCATCCTGAGTTGTTGGCTGATCTCTTTGAATCGTATGTCGCTCGACATCGAGGAATTCAAAACCAATTTTTTGATTTTCTCTATCGTCTCTAAGATCTCCAAATGTGATTGTTGATGACCTTTCATCTGTAGAAGAATTTCCTCCATCTGATTGTTCTGCTGTTCGGACTCCTTCTCGAGATGGGTCTTGTAGCGTTGTATCTTTTTCAAATGTTCGCTCAACTGCATATACGATTCTCTGATCATCACCAATTGATGCTGATAGTGGTTCAGGATCTCGATATGTTCGTTCATTGTACTGCTGGCGTTTTGTTCGTACGTCTTGAATGCGTTGCTCAGCTTCTCGCAATGCTCGAGTCCGTTCTGCAAGCTTTGTTGAATCCTCATTTGATGGAGATCCAAGAGCGTCTCTTCTTCTTTGATCTTCAAGGTAATCTGAGAGGTAAAACTGTTCGTCATAATATGCAGCCTTTAATCTGTCTGTACCTGCCTCGGTACGAAGTGAAATATAGTTTTGTCCGACCCGTGTGATCGTGCCGATTTCAGAGAGGGCTTGTAGAACGGTAGGACGGTCATAGACCACGCCCTGCAACATACGGTGCTCAATAAATTGATTAATCAACTCAATGCGTGTTGCCTTAGGCTGTTCAATCAAATTGGCTCGTAAAGCAGCCGCATTCTGCTTAAGTGCATGGTGTTGGAGCTGTAAGCTTCTCGCTCGAATAGGATCATCAGGTCTTGCCCAGTCATATTTATGGTTGAAGTAATCTCGCAGTGGATCGAAGTAATGCCGATGCCCAGGCGGTGCAATATTGAGAGATTTCTCAGTGCTAAGTTCAAGACGAGGAATCAAGACATGGATATGTCTCGATCTGTTTTCCTCTTCATGCATCACAGCCGTCATGTGATACTGATGTGGCTTTAAGCCAGCAAAAGCATGCTGTTCAAATGCATCAAGTACCTCGTTGATTTCATCGATACCCACCTCATCTTCTGCAGCCCATGCAATCACCACGGATATATAGCGATACTTATGCGGTGAGCTTTGTGAAATGGCAGCAAAGGTCATCGGATCACCACGAAGTACTTCTACACCTGTACGTGGCAAATTAAGATGATCTTTATCATCCATCACATAGGCAGCAGCGCGAAATGGATCACCTTTCCCATGCGGTAGAAACTTAATAATCATGCTTCTTCCCTTTGGGTGGTCACATAACGTAAAGCCTGTTCTTTCCGACGTTCAACCTGATATTCAGAGCGTATGATGATAGGTAAAGGATCTAGATGCCGATGGAGCAGTTGTTGAATATTTTCTAAGACAGCCAAGCATTGGATATATGAAAAATCCATCTTCTGTTTTTGTTGGCTCAGACAAAGTATATTCAAGGATTTGGCGATTTGATTGATGTTATTGCCGATCCGTCCTAGCTCTCTAAGAAAATCTGGATCAAGTTTGCAATAGGATGTAGCTACACGACTGACTTTTGTGGCTACGCTCTTAGCACGTACAACACTGTTTTGGAACTCAATTTCACGTGGGACATAGGGTTGACTCATTGCATATTCATGTGCGATGAGTATATGGATTAAGTCGGTAAAACTGATCCTTTTCCACTCAAGCAACTGTTCAAGCTGCTCAGCTTGTAGATCTAAAAATCTCAGTCTTTTGACAATATTTCGATTGCCTTGTTTCATTCTTCCACCTATTGTTATTTTTATTGTGGTGTCAGTAATGTGTTCATTGCGATTGTAGCCACAAGGTGCAGCGATTTACAGATCGCTTTGTAGCTACAAGACATTGAATCATTCTTTGTTCGTAGCCATAGAACGAGTCACTTTTCAGTGCATGGCTACAAATATCATTACTGAGTGCTGAATGAAACTTTAGCAAATTATTTTTTTTGGCAATCGTAAATGTGGAATTTTGGAGAAAAACATATAAATATTTTTTAGCGAAAAATTGAAGTGAAATAGGCCTACCTAGCCCACAAAGACCAGAGCAAAATGATAGTAATTATCATTTATAGAGTTAAATATTGCTAATAAAATATACAAATAGTTGAACTAAGTTGTTATTTGCTTAATATTAAATTACTATTTATAGGCTCTTTAGTTCTAGGACTTAACAGTCTAGTCGGGTGTATAGCCAGACTCAAACTTATTGATGTTATTGTGAATCAGAAGTTTTACTACTTCGCTCATATCTTCGCAAACTATTAAAACTTCTGCTCATTAGTAAAGAGTATAATTCAGGAAAGCTAAGCTTTCCTGAATTATTATTGGTTAGATTTAATATGAAAAATTTAAACCTATTGAAAAGTCTAGAAGAGAAATTTAATATTCCTCAACATAAGCTAGAAGAGTTTATTCAGAGCTCCCCTAGAAAATATAAAGTTTATCAAATCCCCAAGAGAAGCTCTGGAACGGCTTTGTTGCATAAAGGTTTGAAAGGCTGAGTTCCCTTAAGCTACTCAAATTTAAGAGACAACTTGGGTATGAGGGCGACCTAATTCTGTGAATTTATTCAAGACTGCCATGCGTGCATGGATCTCATTCACCTGACTTGGAAAACTCCGCGCTGTTAATTTATCGCCTAATAATTTGATGCAATGCATCTTGGTTTCAACCAAACTTCGACGGTGATAACCAGACCACT